>JBAUYE010000300.1:0-7517 GCA_049584615.1 Candidatus Sulfotelmatobacter sp. | reverse complement strand
AATCGACTTGCACCGCGCACAGAGAAATCTGCTGCGCGTGGTGGCTTCCTTCGAATTTGCCAAAGGATTGTTCGTCCTGTTGATCGGGCTGAGCGCTATCCTGCTCGTCCACAAAGATGCCTGGCTGGTTGCCGAGAGCCTGCTGGCACTGTTCCACGTCAATACCGACCGGCGATGGGCGCAGGACTTCCTCGATTTTGCCGACCGGCTCACCGAAGCCCGTTTATGGGCGGTGGCGCAGTTGGCGTTCGCTTACTCTGCGTTGCGTTTTGCTGAGGCCTACGGGTTGTGGAAGCAGCGTACCTGGGCCGAGTGGCTTGCCTTCGTCTCTGGGACTCTGTTTCTCCCGCTCGAGATCCACGGGCTCATGCGGGGCATTACGGTCCTCCGTTCGACGGTGTTTGTCGCCAATATTGGAATCGTCCTTTACATGCTTTTTTTGCTGCAGTCGGAACGCAAGCGCCGGCGGGCGTGCCAATCGACTTCGCCGGAAAGCCTTGACCAGAGCGGCAAGTAGGGTCTAACGACTCTGGCCGCGGGCGCCTCGTTTGCTTCATAATTATTACGATCGGTGCTACGCCGCGGAGGCCCCATGCGCATCTCTTTCCATTTCGTACTTGTTTGCACGCTGCTCGTACTTTCGAGCCAGGGAATCGCCTTTAGTCAGGATACGAACTTTGCCACGGGTCCGCAGTATCTGATGCAGGGCTCGCCGATGTTCGCGCGTTCCATCTCCACGCCATCCATGTCGCTGGCGGGTCCGCCTCCTGAGGTCGGAGCCAGCGATGCCACCGGCGTCCTAATCGCCGGCGCCAGCGATCAGGATGTGCTGCCGCCAAATCCAGACGCTCTGCCTAAGATAGATTTATTTCCCATCTTCTACGGAGGGCCTCCGGTCGGCGCGAACGGCGAGATCACTTTTTCCTACCCAGTGGAACCATCTTTGCCGCCCGCTGAAATTCCACCCAGCATTTCGGACACTGGAGTCTGGCAAATGACTAGCGCTCAAGCCCTGCGCGAGCGTGGTTATGGAGTTACCGTAGCGCAGGCGGCCGCGGACGCCAAGGCGCGAATCCGGCACGCCAACCACATCTACACCAACGCTGACGCCGCTCGACTGCACGGGGGAAACTAGCGAAGGCTCCGGACCGAACCCGGCGCTAGGGCGTGTAGGGGCTGAGGGGATTCTCTCTGCACAAAGCCCAGCAAGTGACTCCGACGATTACGGCACTCCCGATTCCGATGGCCCAAGGAGTATTCAGGATTGCAAACTTGGCGTCGGCGGGAGCCGGCGTCTTCGGCGCTTCCCCGCATCGTTCTTCGTGAGTTGCCTGGCCGCCTTGATATACCGTGACGTCGGCTGGTTCAATGTGCTTTGACCGGAATGTAGCCGGACCGCTGTAGTGGATCTTGACATCGTTCTGGTGCGCCAATACCAACACTCTTCCGTCTACATCGGTGACGTCGTAGCGGGCCCACTCTTGCGCCGGGGGACTTATGGTCACACAATTTACGCGAACCCTCATTCCTCGAAAGGTGTTTACTAGCAGTGTGCCATGTTCGAGAACGAGTTCGTCTCCTTCAAATTGCACGATGGTCTCGGGTTCAACCGTGACTGTGGATCCATCGGCGTCGATTCTGGCGCTATTTTCCTTCTGAGTCCGTACCAGATCGTGCATGAAAATCGTTGAGGATTTGGGCGCGGGATTTCCATTCACCCAGGCCCCTCCATCATTGTGGAGCATCGCCCGAGCCGAATCCTGGGCCATCAGAGACGTGGGCAACACCACTGCCATCACGCCGCAAACGAGATTGCGCCATTCCGCCAAGCAAATTCCCGCCTTCTCCGCACTAACTGCTTTCGTCAGAATAATTTGCGGGATGGCTGGCGGCTATTGCCTTGCCTGATGCGGGGAAGAATGGTTGGAAGGCTGAGGCTTAGGACCTGGAGGAACGTCTACCACGCGTGCGAAGTCGATGAACCCGCGCTGCACGTCGGTGCGAATCAGTTTGACCGGGACTCTGTCTCCCACGTCGACGCCTTGCTGGCCTTGCGCCAGCAATCCATCGACGCGCGGTTGCAGCACGCGGACAAAAGTTCCTTTGGGAGTCACTCCGGTGACGACGGCGTCGAAGATGGCGCCGATGCGATGCTGCAACGCGACGGCGGCCAGCCGCTTGGCCATTTCCCGCTCGACTTTTCGCTCCGCGTCTCCTTTTGCAGTGCAGTTGGCAGCGATCGCGGTAAGCTCCTCATCCGAGTAAGGATTCGGTTGCCCGGCAAGCATTGCCTTGATCAGTCTTTGCGTCACAACGTCAGGGAAACGGCGATTGGGCGCAGTCGAGTGCGTGTAATCCTGCACGGCCAAGCCGAAGTGTCCCGCCGCGGTCTCGCCCGGCCGTTCCAGAACGTATTCACCCGGCCCAATCAACTTGATCACGGCCAGTGAAAGATCGGCAAAATGATCCGGATCCGCCGCCTTGCGCTTGACCAGAAACTCGTTGAGCGCTTTGGAATCGGGATCGCCTGGAAGCTTCTCGCCGTAGCTTGCCGCCAGTTGCACGATGCGATCCCAGCGCTCCGGCGTCTTTACGATTCGACGTAGCGACGAAACTTTTTCCAGCATTCGCGCCACCACTCCGTTGGCCGCGATCATGAAGTCTTCGATGAGCTCGGTGGCGTGGTTTCTTTGCTCGTTCACCACGTCGATCACTTCCGTATCCAGCACCAGGGGATGCAATTCGTCGGTCTGCAGATCGAGTGCTCCATTTTCATAGCGCCGAGTGCGCAACTTCTGCGCCACTTCGTCCTGCAACCGCAGCTGCGCCTGCAGATCGGCGGAAGCCGCTGCTTTCGGCGGAGCCGCTGCCGTGTTTTCGAGCCACGCTCCCACCGAGTTGTATTGCAGTTGCGCCTGGTTGCGAACCACGGCGCGATAGACGTCGCTGGATGTGACGCGGCCGTCGCCGTTTACCACAAACTCGACAACCACGCTTAACCGGTCCTGATTTTCCAGCAGGGAAGTCTTGCCGGTGGAGAGCTCCTCCGGCAACATAGGGAAATTTCGGACTCCGGCATACACCGTCGTCGTTTCCCGAGCGGCATGCTGATCGATTGCACTCTGCTTGGGGATGAAGGCATCCAGGTCAGCAACGCCGACCAGAACCTTCACATCGCCGTTCGGCAACCGCTCCGCAACCTCGATCTGGTCCAGATCGCGCGACGTGTCGTTGTCAATCGACGACCAGAGTTGACTTCGCAGATCGCGTACGCTTCCTCCGGGAGCGATCGCCGGAGGATGAGCCCGCAATTCTGCCAGTTGTTGTTGCACTGCCGGGGAGAAATCGGGGTAAAAGCCGTGTTGCAGCACCACCTCTTTCGCAATGGCCTGCAAGTCGATATGAGCCGAGCCGGTATTAGGCATGAAGTTTCGTCAGATTAGGAGAACCAATGAGAATGTTTCACCACAGAGGCACAGAGACACAGAGAAAACGAGGGCAGAACAAGACCAACTATAGCTCTTCTCTGTGTCTCTGTGCTCTGTGGTGAAGAGCTTGCGAGCGGGCTACTCGGTGACTACCGCCTTGACCAGATTTCGCGGATGGTCCACGTTGTATCCCTTTTTCGTTGCCACATAATAGGCAAACAGCTGCAGGGGAATCACCTCGATGATGGGCAGCAACAATTCAGGTGCCGGCGGAACAAAAAACACATCATCGGCGACTCCAGCTACCTCCGGATCGCCCTCGGTCGCAACCGCCACCAGCCGTCCCCGCCGTGATTTCACTTCCTTCATCACGTCGAGAGTCCGTTGGTAGCGCAACACCGAATCCGGATCACGCTGGTCATACGTTGCCAGCACCACGACCGGAAGATGTTCGTCAACCAGCGCATTCGGCCCATGTTTCAGCTCTCCCGCCGGGTAGCCTTCCGCATGCGCGTACGAGGTTTCCTTGAGCTTGAGCGCTCCTTCACGCGCGATGGCGTAATGAACCCCGCGACCGAGATACAGAAACTTTTCCGCCCGAAAATGCTTTTGCCCGAACCGTTCTGCCAGCTCATCCCATTCCCTCAGATTTTTCTCAATCTCGTGCGGCAGCCGCTGGAGACGTTGCAGATAGGAACGTGTCACCTCCGTCGTCATCCGCCCCCGCTTTCGCGCCAGGAACAACGCCATCAAATAGAGAATCGTGAGCTGCGTGGTGAAACTCTTGGTCGCGGGCACGGCAAGCTCCGGACCCGCTCCCGTAATCAACGCCGCACTGGCCTCGCGAGGAATCGTGGCGTCAGCCACGTTAGAAACCGCGATGGTTTTCACGCCGCGGGTCAGCGCTTCACGCTGCGCGGCAATGGTGTCGGCAGTTTCCCCCGATTGCGTGACCACCATCACGATCGGATCTACCGCTGCGTGGGTTGAGCGGTAACAGTACTCGCTGGCGTACTCGACGTCCACGGCAACTCCGGAAAGATCCTCGATCATGATTTCGCCCGCCAGCCCGCCATGGCGGCTCGATCCGCTGGCGGCGATGATCAGCTTCTCGAAGGTCAGCAGCGCACTCTCAATCGCGTGCAGTTCGCCGGGGAAAAGAATGTCATCCTTGAGATGCAGGTCGATGGTTTTCGCGATGGCCTGGGGCTGTTGATAGATTTCCCGCAGCATCGCATGCGTAAACCCGTCGGTCGCGGCGTTGGAGCTGGCGTTGTTTGGATTCATGATCGACTGCGGCGAGAGTAAATCATTTGCCGCGCCGGGGGCAAACCGGCTCCGGAATCTCTGATCGTTTCGAGCCGATGCCATCTGATGACTCGGAAGCCACACTTAGAACCCTCCCACTCTTCACATTCCAAACAACTATTTATCCAGAAATAGGCTACTAAGGTACGGTGCTCACATCGGAAGAGCGGAATCAACTGGGCCCGAGTTCGGAATGGGAATGTTCGGAGCGGGTTTTCCGACGGAAACTTTCTGCAACGGGGTCTTTGAGCCGATCATTCGATGTATTATTTCGCCCAACCGCGGCGCTGCAAGCTTTTCAGGCAAGCGCGCCAGATTAGAGGAAAACACGATGAAAACTCACCCTGCAATTCGTTTTCTGGCATTCAGTCTTCTGCTGCTGGTCATCCCGGCAGTTCTTTCTTCTCCATCTTCCGCGCAGATCGCGATCGGCATCTCTGTCCGCATCGGTCCGCCCGCGCTGCCGGTTTACGAGCAACCTATTTGCCCCAGCGCCGGCTATCTGTGGACGCCCGGCTACTGGGCCTGGGACGACGATGGCGGCTACTACTGGGTGCCCGGCACGTGGGTCCAGCCTCCCACCGTCGGCCTGCTTTGGACCCCCGGCTACTGGGGATGGAACGACAGTGTCTACGCCTGGAATGACGGCTATTGGGGACCGCAGATCGGCTTCTACGGCGGGATTAATTACGGCTTCGGCTATGGCGGCGTCGGCTTCGTCGGCGGCGAATGGCGCGGCGGCGCATTCTTCTACAACACCGCCGTGATGAATGTGAACACAACCCAGATCACCAACGTCTACGTCAACCGAACGGTTATCGTTAACAACGAGTCTCACGTCGCGTTTAACGGCGGCGAAGGCGGCGTCGCGGCTCGACCGACGGCGCAGGAAGAAGCCTATGCCCGCGAAAAGCATACCCCTCCGGTCGCGGCGCAGGTTCGGCAGCAACATGCCGCCAGTCAGAACAAGGCCTTGTTCGCGTCGAATAATCACGGCGCACCCCCCGTGGCTGCCACGGCGAAGCCGGGGGTATTTAGCGGAGCCGGCGTCGTAAGAGCTAAGTCTGCCGGAGCGCCGTATCATGCGCCTGCGATGTCGCCCAAGGAGGCGCGCGCGTCGGCGCCCGCCGCCAGGCATTCGACGCCTTCGAAAGAAATGAAAACCGCCAACCGGACCTCCACTTCGCCCGGCAAAGGCAATGCTTCCACTCGCAGCCGCTCGGAGAACGCGGCCAAGGAAAAGTCTACTCGTCCGAATGAGAGTCATCCGGCGAAGTCCCCCAGTCCGAGTTTGCGTGCGTCGAATGCGCCACGAGAACCGAAAGCGCCGGCGGCCCGCGAATCGCACGCCGAGAGCAAACCGCGTCCCATGGCCAAGGAGAGTGCTCCGAAAGAAAGCGCCGCCAAGGCGAGCCACAGCGCTGCATCCAAGCCCGAGAGCAAACCGGCACCGCCTAAGGAGAGCGCCCCGAAAGAAAGCGCTCCGAAGCCGAGCCACAGCGCTGCACCCAGGTCGGAGAGTAAGCCAGCAGCGCCGAAAGAGAGTGCTCCGAAAGAAAGCGCTCCGAAGCCGAGCCACAGCGCTGCACCCAGGTCGGAAAGCAAGCCAGCAGCGCCCAAGCCGAGCGCCCCGAAAGCCAGCGCGCCCAAGCCAAGCCATAGCGCTCCGGCACCGAAGCCGCAAAAGGCAAGCCCCCCGCCCAAGCCCGAGAGCGAGCCCAAAATGCACTGAACCCTTTAGTGCGCAGGTGTATTTAGCCAGCGCCGATTCCAGCACTGGCTATTTTTCTGTCGGTGTGAAGCGATCATGTGGGTTTGCGGCCGAAGGATGTTCGCGGCGCGGGATCCCAAATCGAGGACCCGCGCAGCGCCTACTCCGCTAAACCAGCGTGAGATAATCGGGTCAGGCCACTCGCGGCCCCGTAGCTCAGTTGGATAGAGCAGCGGTTTCCTAAACCGTTGGTCGGCGGTTCGACTCCGCCCGGGGCCCCCATGCTTGCAGTCACTTGCACTGTTACCATCGATTACTCCCTCTGGTTCTCGTTCCCAAGCTGCTGCACCGAATCCTGTGCTATAATGGTTCTCAACGCTACTGCCACGGTTTGCTCGTGACGCGGTGATCCCGTTGGATCAAGATTCATCTCCGCTTTTCCTGCCCGCCGTTTATTCAGCGTAAATCAAAACATTAAGAGCGGCATGGGAACTCACGCTACGTGTGTAACATCAGGCCCCTCCAGAAAGAACAATTACGAATGACAAGCTTTACAGAATTAACGCTATCTTCTGCTTTGCAGCAGAGGTTGGCGAATGCTCAATTTATTACCCCTACGCCGATTCAGGCGCAGGCAATTCCTTGCGCTCTTGAAGGCAAAGACGTGCTGGCGACGGCGCAGACCGGTACTGGCAAGACTCTGGCGTTTCTGATTCCGATCATCGAAATGCTGCAGCGCGAACCGTCGCAGAAAGTGCGCGTATTGGTTTTGCTGCCCACGCGGGAACTGGCGATCCAGGTCAACGAAGAATACGAAAAACTGCGCGGCAAGCAACTATCCAAGGCAGCGCTGGTCATCGGCGGCGTCTCCGAGAAGACGCAAATTCAGGCGGTGCGCTCCGGCGCCAGTCTGGTGGTTGCAACTCCTGGACGGTTGCAGGATTTCATCACCCGCAAGCTGATCGACCTGCGCGAGGTCAAAATCCTCGTGCTCGACGAAGCCGACCGCATGCTTGACATGGGCTTTCTGCCCGCCATCCGGCGCATTCTGGCTATTCTGCCGCAACGCC
>JBAUYE010000299.1:0-5734 GCA_049584615.1 Candidatus Sulfotelmatobacter sp. | reverse complement strand
CCGGAGAGCTATCGTCCTGCGCAGGTTTTCGCCGGAGAGATGGCCGAGTGGCTGAAGGCGCACGCTTGGAAAGCGTGTTTACTCGAAAGGGTAACGTGGGTTCGAATCCCACTCTCTCCGCCAGTTTATTTTCAATGACTTACGAGCACCGCTCTCTTCCAGCGTGCAATGGCGTGCAACGTGCATCCAATGTTGCATGGCCCTCAACCTCTATCGACGCCACCGCAAGGAATGTGAAGGCTCCCACCCCGAAGACACCCGCACCGGCCAGTTTGAAGAGGGCCGGCGAGGCTGGAAAAAATGCGCGTGCCTGATCCACCTATCCGGCACGCTCGGCGGGAAGTTCAACCGCAGGCAAACCGGCACCGCCGATTGGGACGAAGCCAAATCCATTGTTGCTTCACTGCAACAGTCCGGCTCTTGGGACGGCCAGGACAAGATCGAAACGCCCTTAACGCTTCCCGCTACGAACCCCGAACCCGAACGAATTAGCGTGATTCGTGCAATAGCCGCGTTTACAGCCGAGTTTGAGGAACACACGGCCCCGAACACCCAACGGAACTATAAATTCGTCCTGAAGCAATTACGGGGCTTCTCAGATGCCAAGGGCTATGCCGCTATCGACCAGTGGACGCCTATCGACGTGCGGGAGTTTCGTGCGTCGTGGGGAGTGTTGCCGAGCACCACCGCTAAAAACATGAGCGTCGTCAAAGCCTTCTTTGAGTTTTGCCACGCGAATGAATGGATGCCGCGCAATCCGGCCCGCATGGTGAAGAACCAGCGCGGACAGCATAACGACCCGCGGAGCGAACAGAAATTACCGTTCTCCGATGAAGAACTCCGCCGCATGTATGGCGCCTGCGATACAAAATACGGGAAACGCGAGATCCAATTTTCCAAAGCGACAAAAGAACGCAAAGAGAAAGGCCCCTATGCCCAACACCGCACCCGATGGAAAGGGCAGGACATAGCGGATTTTATTTCGGTGTCGGTATATACCGGCTTGCGGATTTCCGACGTGAGCACGTTTCATATCGACCGGATGCGGCCAGACGGCACCATTCAACTCAGGACCACCAAGGCGCACACGCACGTTTACACCTGGGTTCCCGAATGGTTGCAGCAACGCATTCGCGCCCGCGCCCTTGAGACAGGGCCGTATATCTTCGGGGAGCACAGCACAACCGACATGAACGTCATCACCGACTTGTGGCGGCGCAAGCTGAATAAACTCTGGGAACTGTGCGGCCCGTGGAAGGACAAGCCGACGCCGCATCGTTTCCGTCATACCTTCGCAAGAATTTTGCTTGAGCGCCCCGGCGTCACTGTGCGCGACGTGGCGGAGTTGCTGGGCAATACCGAGCAGATCGTGAGGAAACATTACGCCGCTTGGATTCCCGAACGTCAGGAGCGATTGACGGCGGTACTCAGAGCGGCTTTCGATACGAAGCCGAAACCAAAGCCGAATGTTATTGCTATGCCGAAACCCGCGAAGGGGTGACAGGAGAATTTCACCATCCTATTTAGGCTCCCATCAGCAACCGCGTATGAATGCGCCGCACAGCGGATTCCGGCACGCTGTAAACCGTGTGCGCCCGCTTGCGTCCCATCCTGATTTTGATGACGCCCGGATCGTCCTTGACGAGCTTTCGCACCGTCTCCCTACCCAAACCCCAAAGTTCCGCGAGGTCGCTAACGCGATAGTGCTTTTCGGCGAAGCTATCGTTAGCGGCCAAATAACGCCGCTCCAGAGCAAGTGCCGCCTGGCTGGTGTTCTGGATTGGTTTTTTACCAAGTGACTCTGCGCTCATCATGGCCTTCCCACGTGAAACTATCGTCGATTGCTGTTCGAGATCAGAAGCCCAAACCTATGCCCATACCCATACCCAGATCATCCTGCCCTGGCTGTTGTGACCTGGCAGCCTCCTGATGCTGCATTGGTGCAATCGCCTGTTCTGGCTTATGTGCGCTCTGGTGCGAGACATCGTGACCAAGAGCCTGCGGCAGCTTCTCGCGGTTGTTTGTAAAAATCTGCGCGTCCCACTGTCCACGCGAAACCGAGACATATGCCATGCGGCTATTGAGCAAGTCTTTCGCCGCCAGCTCCGTATCCACGTGAATGAGTACGCGCTCGGCGGTCTGTCCCTGACTGGAATGACTGGTGATGGCATAGCCGTGGTCGAGGTGCGGATGGTGCCGAGGTTCGTAGTCCATGCTGCGCCCGTTATCAAGCTTCAACCGCATCGCGCCGTCCGGCGCGATGCTTTCCACTGTACCGAGTTCACGGTTTGCAATCTTCAGCTCATGATTGGGCGCAGTGAATTGGATACGGTCTCCAACCGAAAATGCCTTCTCCTGCTCGCGATACACCGAGACGCCCATCTGTCGGCGAGGGTCATAGGTTGTTACACTTCCATCTACGCGCAGCACTGTGAGCCGATTGTTTTGCGCGTCGATACTTTTGACGCGCGTGTAATCGCCCTTTGCAATGCCGGTCTCCCGCGAACCGCGCGAATAGCGCAGAATGTCGTCAACTCGGTATTGCTGTGCCCAACTGCGATCCGCTCCGGTCATCTCCTGACGCGGCACCAGCATTTGGACGGAGTGCTCGTCTCTCCTTACGACGCCGCGCACTTGCAGCTCGGCATGGATGCGCTGATTAATCTCTGTGCGTGACAGATTGTCGGGCGACACCACGAGCGTGCTTTCCTGCGACTTGGCATACTCGCGTGCGATGGCCGAGATGCGCTCCTCGTACCCTGTCACTTCATGTACGCGGCCCTGCCGGTCAAGGCTATCGATGGCCGCGCCAACCTGACCACGCGCCAACTGCTCGACGGCCTGCTTCAGTTCCGGGTCTTTCTGGCGCACGATCTCTTCGAGTCTCACCGTTCGCATTCCCGCTTCCTGAAGCTGCGCGAAAGGACGGCCCGCTTCGACCGCCTCATGCTGCCGCACGTCGCCTACCAGCAAAACGCGGTCTCGCGCATGAAGCCGTTCCATGAAGTCGTGCATCTGCCGCGTCGAGGCAAGCGAAGACTCGTCGAGCACATAGAGCATTTTCTCGCCTGTGTCCGGCTGCTCTCCCCGCGCCAGATGACGCTGCAGAGTCGAGGTGTCTATGCCGGCCTCGGCCAGCTTCTGTGCAGCGCGTGAAGTTGGAGCAAAACCTTCGACCTTGTAGCCTTCGGCCTCCGCTCCTTCCCGGACCACCGCCAACGTCGTTGTTTTTCCACCACCCGCGATCCCATCCAAGCCGACGATCTTCTCGCGGCTCACGAAAATGTCATCGACCACCTCGCGTTGCGCCGGACTCAACTCCGTATGGCGGTCCTCGGTTGCAATGCGCAGCGGGGTCGAGACTAGCATCGGATCGCTGTAAGTGCGCTGATTGCCGCTCTGCATACGAGCGAGGACATCCTGCTCCATGCGGACCATTTCAGCGGTGGTATAGAGTGGCGCGGCCCGTCCTTCAACAGGGCCAACGACGAGAAACTCTCCACGCTCGACTCGCTGCGCAAATTCTTGCCGCACTTTTTCATGGGCTGATTGCCCCATGCTACGGCTTATCGCCGCCTGCAAGATGCTGCGCTCATCCTGCACGGCAGACCGCTCGAAGACATGATTGCGAGCATAGGTTACGGCCTGCTGCTCGGTCTTGTTCGAGTGCGGCGCATGAATCTGTGTCTGTTCGCGCGCCTGGGCCACAACGCGATCCGCCTGATGGCCGTGCTGCGCAGCTAGTTCGCGGTGCCGCTGCAATACCTCTTCCGGAGAATGAATCTGCCTGTTGTCTCGCGTGCGGTGAGCCGCAATCTGGGCCGCGCCCGCGCCTTCTCTTCCAATCTGCTGCAAGTGACTCTTGATCTGTTCGCGGCGCGGACTGGATGCATCCAAGTATTCCTGCGTGTAGCCCTTGATTTCCGGCTGGGCATGCTTTCCTCGCTCGATCTCATAGCCAATCCCTTGCAGCCGCGTGGCAAGCTCGGAACGATACACGCTGGTCGCATACTGTTGCGACTGGAAAAGACTTCGCTCCTGAAGCGCCCGCGTCTGGCCGTTCTCGCGCTCGGTCATGTTGAAAATGACGGCATGAGTATGAAGTTGCGGCGCAGCATAGCCATCCACCGGGCGGGCAGTGTCATGCTCGAAGGTGGCGGCGATAAACTGGGCTGTCGTCTCTGGCGCGTGGATATTGCCGATGCGCGCTTGCGCATACCGCTCCAATTCGCCGAGTGCCATGCGGACACTTTCACGGTGCGCCTGCCGCACACGCTCATCGCCGCCGACAAGCGCGGTGAGAGAAACGGATTTCGGCGCTGAAAATGTCGCGTCCCACCCGGCGCGATGTTCGACGCTGGTGATTTCCTTGCCGTACTCGTTGTCGTAGGTCTTTGCAGGCTGGTGCTTGACGAGTTGCGCGCCGCTTTCAGGATGCTGTCCTTCGCTCAATCGAGCAAATTCCTCGGCACCAACGGAATCACGCAGCCCCCACTCCTGTGCAAGCCTTCCCTGCCACTCGCTATGCACCTGCGCGTCACGGCTCCAGTAGTTCTGCTTCTCCGACACAAACTCGCGCACATGGTAAGTCCGCGCCTGTCCTGCGGATAATGCTTTGGAGATGGTCAACATGCGATTCAGCTCTGCAACGAGCGCCGTAATATCTCGCTCCTGTTTTCTGAGTTAGACTAACTAAGCGTCGCAAGAGATGCTCACTGTGTGTATTATTTATTGCTGAAGTACTGACGGTTTCCCATGTGTAAAACCAATATTACTGTAGTTATCTCGCATTTGTGTTATTGATTAGACTTACAATAGCGATCCTAATCGGCAACGCCACGGCACGCAAATCGGCAGTGTTTATAGGGGAAGTTAGCACAGGCTAAGCGCCAAATGAAAGAGTCAGTGTGGCGCTGTAGGTATGGGCGATGAAAGACCTACTATCCATAAGACTAAGTAAGTCAAATGTGGACATGTAATACTTAACCGGCAATAGATGTAATGGAAGAGAAGTTATACCATCTTATCAAGCGCGCTGACCTGCGCTTCATGTGTGCACTTCGCAACCGTCAAAGGTGCTGTTTGGAGTCATGCAAATAGAGCACGTAAGTGCCGTCTGTCCGGATGTGAGTTCTTGAGAACAGAGTGGCAATTAGCTCAGTCGATCCACTATGATTCGCTCTAGCTCTCGGCCTTCTCATTCCCAGTTCTTCGCCTCGATGCTCCGGGAAAAATAGCCTGCCTTTTGACGGGCTTCTTCGGAAGGCCAGAAGGTGGTGTCTTCACCTCTGGTTGCGGACTCCGAATCCGCTGGCTGAACTGCAACTGAGAGTGGCGCGACAATCGCCGAATGAGGTGTATCATCGCGGCTGGTTTTACCTGCAAAGAGGTCTGGTTGGTTTCGACATTACGATGGAGTCGGCGAGTCCAATTAACCCAGAACGAGGTGCTGAACCGCCTTCCAATTCCGCTGGAAATCCGAAGCGATACCAGCCGTGTGAGCGGTCTAGGAGCCTCGAATCTAATGGCCGCCAATTCGTACTTCTGAAGCGGTCGCAATTCTCACTCATACCATGTCACAGCAATGATTGCCGGAAGGTTGAAGAGCACGGCCAGAGGCAGCAATCCACCGCCTTGAACGCCGAGGAAAACCAAGGGGAACCACGGTTCTTTCTCCGGCGCATAAGCGCCGGAGTTGGCACGCGATTTGGCCAGGGGTTCGTCGGCTTCCATG
>JBAUYE010000298.1:0-7353 GCA_049584615.1 Candidatus Sulfotelmatobacter sp. | reverse complement strand
GCCCTGGGCCGCCGAAGTGGAAACCACTGCGGAAGACATAGATTCCTCGAGAAAATTTCAGGGAACGCCGGAGCGGGAAAGCCCGGAGGCATGTTCGCTTTTTATTCGCCTTTTAGAATTGTGCGCCCGGCGGTAAAGATTGTCAAGCTGAGTCTTCCATCCTCGGGCCATGTCCCAATTGCTTACCTTGGCATCCGTCCCCCGTCTAAGCCAAACAGCGCAGCGGTCAGGCGCAGGTGCTCATCTACGTGCTCGATCAGGATTGCGATTGAATGATTGCGGCTGAATTCGCTGTTCGATTCCCACCCGAGAAGAGGAGCTTCCATGCACAGAACTCGTCTGCTTGTTTTGTTATCTGGCCTTCTCACGTTGGCCAGTCTTTGCCAGGCCCAGGGCATAATGCTCGATCTGCCGCTGCAGAGCCAGCATGCCGTGATCACGCAGCGCCTTGGCCTCACCGACATCACCATCAACTATCATCGGCCGCTGGTGAACGACCGCCAGGTCTGGGGCAAACTCGTACCTTACGGACAGGTTTGGCGCGCCGGAGCCAACGAAAATACCACCGTCACGTTCACCGATCCGGTCACGATCGAAGGCCAACCGCTCGATAAGGGAACTTACGGTCTGCACATGATCCCCAGCGAAGATCAGTGGACCGTGATCTTCTCGAAGATGTCTACCGCGTGGGGAAGTTTCAGCTACAAGCAGGATGAAGATGCGTTGCGGGTCACCGTGAAGCCGCAAATCGCCGAATTCCACGATGCCCTGACTTATGACTTTGATGATCTCAAACCCGACTCCGCCGTAGTCACCCTGCGCTGGGAAAAGGTCGCTGTGCCTTTCAAGGTTGCGGTCAAGGTAGACCCCATCGTCGAAGCCAGCATTAACCGGCAAATACGCGGACTGAATCAATATTTCTGGGAGAGCTGGGACGAAGCCGGCAACTACTTCCTCGCCAATAAAATCAATCTCGACGAGGCGCTGAAGGATGAAGACCAGTCCATCCGGGTCGAAGAACGTTACGACAATCTGATGACCAAGTCGCAGGTCCTCGAAGCCATGGGCCGCAAAGACGATGCCACGACGGTCCGCAACCAGGCGCTGGGGAAAGCCAGCGCACAGCAGCTCTACTTCTATGGCCGCCAGCTTCAAGGGCAGAAGAAGCAGGAAGAGGCATTTGCTCTCTACCTCTCAAACGCGAAAAAGTATCCCGACTTTTGGATATCGCACGTTGGTCTGGCCCGCGTTTATAGCGGTCAGGGCGAATACGATAAAGCCGTCAAGGAATTGCAGACCGCTCTTGCGGGTGTGCCCGATGACGCCAACCGATCGAACCTCGAGAAATACATAAAACGCGCGCAGTCCAAAGAGGACTTCAACCGCTAGGCGCAAACCAACGACAGAATGTTGTGAGAAAGAATGGGGCCAGCCCGAAGGGTTGGCCCATTTCGTCTGTAAGAATGTTCCGCGCGGAACTAATCGAATCGACCTTCCCCTCACCAAACCCGGCAAGCATTCGCCCGCACCATCTTCTGCCCAGCCTTACAACCAAAAGCCTGGGCAAATTCGGGCATATTCGAAACCACGTTGTCGACGCGGAAAATGGGCATCGAGTGCGGGTCGGTGGTAACGATCAGACGCGCCACTTCCGGACGCACGGCCGCGCACCACGAATAGGCATAGGAGAGAAAGAAGCGCTGACGATAGGTCCAGCCATCCGGACCTTTGTCGTCGACTGACTTGCCTTGCTTTTTGAGCGCATCCTCGAGAGCAAAAAACGCGAGGTGAATACCGCCATTATCCGCCGTGTCCTCGCCTTGCGTCAGCAAGCCATTCTGTTTGACCCCGGGGCCGGCATCAGGAACCTCCTCCGTGTACTCATCGGAGATGCACTTGCCGCGTTCGTCATACTGCTTGGCGTCTTCCGCGGTCCACCAATCACGCAGGTTGCCGTGCGCGTCGAATTTGCGTCCCTGATCGTCGAAGCCATGCGTAAGTTCGTGGCCAATGACCATGCCGATGGCGCCATAACTCACGGAATCGTCCATGCCCTTCTCGAAGAACGGCGGCTGCAAAATGCCCGCCGGGAAGTTGATGGTGTTCAACTGCGGATCGTAATAGGCGTTGATGGTAGGCGGCGTCATGGTCCACTCACTGCGGTCCACCGGCTTGCCGATCTTGGCCACCCAGCGCTCGAATTCGGCCGCCGACGCCTGTTCCATGTTGCCGAGGTAGCTCTCGCGCGTGATCTTCACGCTCGAATAATCCCGCCAGTGCGAGGGATATCCAATCTTGTCCTCGATTCCCTTCAGCTTCACGATGGCTTGTTCTTTGGTGGCGGGCGTCATCCAGGTAACGCTTTCAATGTCGTCATGCATGGCGCGCTCGATGGCATGCACCATTTCGAGGGTGCGAGCCTTGCTCTCCGGCGGAAAAGCACGATCTACATAAGCCTGCCCCAGCGCCTCACCCAGATCGCGGTCGGCAGCCCGCGTGCAACGCCGCCAGCGCGGAAGCTCCTCCTCCTGACCGGCGAGCGTGTGCGCAAAGAAGTCAAAATTTTCGTCGACCATCGCTTTGTTCAAATAAGGAGCAGAGTGGTGAATCACCTGCCAGCGCATGTAGGTCTTCCACTGCTCGAGCGGATGTTCGACCAGCAGTTTCTCCTCGGCGCGGAAGAAAGCGGGTGAAGTGACGATGTAGTGATCCGTTGCCGGAGCCTTCACCGCTTCAAGGTAAGCATCCCAATCGATGGAGGGCGTAAGTTCTCGAATCTGCACCAGGCTCATCTTATTGTTGACGTTCTTCGGATCGCGGCGCGTGACGTTGTCCATCTGCGCCTGAGCCATGGCGGTTTCCAGTTCAATCACGGTGCCGGCATCGTTGCTCGCCTGCGCCTCCGCTTCCCCCGCCAGCACAAACATCTTCTGCAAATGAGCGCGGTATTTCTTAAGAGTCTCGACCGACTTCTCGTCAGTTTTGATGTAGAAGTCGCGACTGGGCAGGCTTAGGCCTCCCTGATCAATCTGCGCCACTACCATGGAAGCGTCGTCATAGTCCTGCTGCCCAGTGAAGCCGAAGAACGGAGAGTTCGTCTGGTTGTCCGACTGCTCCCAGGCGCCGGGAAACAGGTGGTGCAGGTGAGCGATTTCGAGCGTAATTTCTTTCTTAGACTGTATGGCGGCAATGCGATCTAGTTCCGGTTGTAGCGGCTTCAAGCCGGCCGCTTCAATGCCACTTTCATCCATGCAGGCCGCCCAATAGTCGCCGATCTTCTGCTGGACGGCGCTGCGAGCCGGATCGTTCTTGCTGCTCGCTTCCAGAGTCTCGCGCAGCACGTTCTCGTTCCATAATTCGAGGCTGCTCCCCGTGCTCCAGTACACCTGGTCAGCAGGAATCGGATTGGCCTTGAGCCACTTGTTGCAGGAGTACTTGTAGAAATCGTCGCACGCACTCAGCGTCTGATCGGTCAGATTCGGATCAAAGTGTTCGAGCTGGGGAGCTTTTGTCTCCGCCGCTGCGCCTGAAGTTGCGTCGGGAAACACATTTTGCCCCAGCATCGCCAGGGGTAGCATGAGCAGCAACAGCAGACAAACAATGACTCTGGGAGCAGACATTCTGGCCTCTTTCGGGGAGTAGACGAGATGGGAACGAGCGCAATGGCTCCTTAAGAAATACGCACATAAGAAGATGAAGGTTCCGCAAAGCGCAGGGACAAAACGGCACGCGCCCGCCCTTCCCTACAGGACAACATAATATATGACGCGCAGCCAGATTCACGGTTAGCGGAGAAACTCAACCACTATCCCGTGTTGTGCAGTCCAGCAGCGATGCCGTTGATGGTCGCGCCTAGAGGATACTCGAGTTTCCCCAGATCCCGTCCTAGTTGCTTGCGTCGCAAAAGCTCCACCTGGATCAGGCTCATTGGATCAACATACGGATTGCGCAGATGAATGGATCGCGCCAGCACCCGGTTGCGGGCCAGCAACTCCCGTTGACCGGAGATGCGCAAAATCATTTGCCGCGACCGCAGAAACTCCGCTTCCAGCATGGCGAAGACGCGCGTGCGCAACCCCGTGTTCTTCACCAGCCCGGAATAAACGCGGGCAATGTGAAGGTCGGCCTTGGCCATGCCGAGCTCGACGTTGCGCACCAGGTCCGAAAAAAGCGTGAAATGCTTTAACATCTCGCGCAGCAGCCGCTCGTGACCTCTTCCCTTCCCAGCGAAGCTCTGCAATCCCTGCCCTACTCCATACCACGCGGGCACGGCATGGCGGCTTTGCATCCATCCGAACACCCATGGAATGGCGCGCAGATCTTCCAGACGACGGCTTCTGCTTCGGCGCGATGGCCGCGAGCCGATGCGCGCCGCGTCTAGTTCCTGCACTGGCGTGGCCTGCTCGAAGTATTCGAGCAAGTCGGCATTCTCCGCGATGTCGCGGCGATAGACGCGATGCGCTTCCGCCGACATTTCTTCCATCGCCTCTTCCCAGCGCGCCTGATCCTTCGGCTGCGCGCCCGAGCGCGTGAACGCTTCCAGGCTGGCAGCAATCATCAGTTCCAAGTTCCATTCGGCAAGCACAGCATCGGCATACTTCCAATTGAGAACTTCTCCTTGTTCGGTAATGCGGATGCGCCCGGAAAAACATCCTTGCGGCTGGGCCAGGATCGCCGCATGCGTCGGCCCACCTCCGCGCCCGACCGTACCGCCGCGGCCGTGGAACAGGCGCAGCTTCACTCCACACTCCCGCGCCACGCCGTGCAAATCGCGATGCGCCTTGTGCAGTTCCCAGGTACTGGTCAGCATTCCTCCATCTTTATTGGAGTCGGAGTAGCCCAGCATCACTTCCTGCCATCGTCCCCAGGAATCGAGCAGCGGTTCATAATCAGAGTGCCGCCACAGGCGCCGCATCGCGCCACCCGCCGCTCGCAGAGAATCAATCGACTCAAACAGCGGCACCGGCATCAGGCCGGGGTCACGATCGCCGGAGTCACGATCGCCGGAACCAGCCAGACGCACCCCGCAAGCCTTGGCCAGGTGGACCAGGTTAAGCACATCGTCCTCGGACTCCGCCCCGCTGATGATGTACTGACGGATCGACTGTGCGGGATAAACCTGCTTGAGCCGTTGGATCGTACGCAGAGTCTCGATTAACTCCCGGGCCTGAGGAGAAACTTCGTTACCATCGGAAGAAGCAGCTCCTGCCGCCAGGGCCGGGGCAGTCTCTCTTAATTCGGTCTTCCTTAGTTTGGTCTTTCTCAGTTCGGTGCTTCTCAGCCCAATCTTGCTCAGGTTAATCGTTCTTGTGCCGATCTCCTGTAGAACTTCAGCATGCACCCGCGCATGCTGCCGGATATCAAGCACCTGAAGATGGAAGCCGAAGGTTCGAAGTTGTCGCAGCAACGGATCGACGTACGCCTCCGCCAGCCGCTGCCCGCAATTCCCCATCAGGCTCGACCGCAGCATGACCAGATCGGATTCGAACTCCGCCGCGTCCTTGTACGAACCCTGAACCTCCGGGCCCTCGCGGCTACGCTGCAACCGGTAAACCACGTAAGAAAGAAACCGGCGATAAAGCTCCGTCGTGTTGCCTGCCCCCCAGAGCATGGCGGCACCGGGCAGCGATCCTTTATACTGCGCCAGCCGCGACACAATCTCCGCCGAAACGCCCGCCTGCCGCATCGACGAACTGAGGCAATCGCTTAAGAACTCCACATCGCGGACATATTCGCGGAGAATCATCGTTCGCGCTTGCGCAAGGGCATCTTTCACACAATCCGGCTTGACCAGCGGATTGCCATCGCGGTCGCCGCCGATCCAGGATCCGAAACTCAACAGATTTGGCAACTCGGCCACATCGAGAACCGTGCCATAAACGTCGCGCATCGATTCCGCCACTTCCGCGTAAACACGGGGCAGCGTTTCAAAAAGCGAAAGGCGGAAATAACGCAGACCCATGCGGATCTCGTCATCGACGGTCGGCTTGGTTTGCCTGACTTCGTCCGTCTGCCAGAGCGAACCAATTTCGGCGTGGATCGCCTGTTCGCATCGCAAAGCCTCGGCCTCAGTAAGGGGCAGACGGTCCAGCCGCTCCAGTTGTTCGGCGATGCGCCGTCGTTTCAGCAGGACAGTTTGGCGAGCCACTTCCGTGGGATGGGCCGTGAACACAGGAGTCACCATCACCTGGCGAAGCGCCGCCAACGCCGCTTCGGCGGAGATCCCGGCTTTTTTCATGCGCAACAACGTCCCGTGGAACGATCCCGGCAGAGTCGCCTCTCGCTGATCCAGTTGGCGGGCGCGACGGCGGCGTTTGCGATGGTTGGTCTCGGCTAGATTTGCCAGCTCGAAATAGATTGCGAAAGCTTTGGTCACTTGATAAGCGCGGACCAGATCCATTCTTGAAATCATCGTCTCGGCGCGGGCCATGAGTTCATCCGTGGAATTACTGCCGCGGCTCCGCTCGCGATGCTCAATCATCAGCCTCCGCAACGCTTCGACGGTATCAAACAACTCCTTGCCCGCCTGCTCCACCAGAACTCGCCCCAGCAAAGCGCCAAGCGACCGCACATCCCGCCGCAGCGAGCGATCCTTCGCGGAATCGTCGGACCGCGCCGTAAGCTCCGACAAACGGGCCTTTTGCTCGTCCGCATTCCACAACGGTTTAGATCGGCTCATGAGGGTGAAGGTTTGAGACGTGATCAGAAAGGATAAATCAAAAGGCAGTTCTCAGTTCTCAGTTCTCAGTAAGAGGCAAAGCCCGTGGCGACAATTTGTCAACTTCAAGCTGCGCGGACTTGATGGACGCGATCAACCCGTTGAGTACCTTTCCTAGTTCGACTGCCTTGTCGAGCAAGGGCTGGGTTTGCTGCGGATTCAGATAGCCGAGGTTCTGAGCAATCGCGAGCTGAGTCTCAACTTCCACCAGGGAGCCTCGCGCGTGGCTCAGGAAGTGGCGAAACTCCTTCTGGGAAAAATGAGCCTGGCCTTCCGCGATATTGCTGGGCACAGAAACGGCGGCCCTTCGTAGTTGGTTGGTCAGTCCATATAACTCATCCCGTGGGAACTCTCGGGTCGCCCGATAGATGTCCGTAACCAAGTCCATCGCCTTGCGCCATGCAATCAGGTCTTTGTAAGACTGGCCCATGTGAGACCTCCAAAGAAATCTTCACACCTCCAGCCTCAGGATGGCTGTGACATCTGAACATCAAGTCCCCGGATGCTGTGAATCCAAATTGGGCGGAATGCATCACAGCGGAGAGAACTGAGAACTGAGAACTGAGAACTGAGAACTGAGAACTGAGAACTGAGAACTGAGAACTGAGAACTGAGAACTGAGAACTGGTTTTACT
>JBAUYE010000297.1:0-6770 GCA_049584615.1 Candidatus Sulfotelmatobacter sp. | reverse complement strand
CGTCCCATTCATGCTCGCGATCTTGATCCTAACTTCGCCCCACGGCGTGCCGACGCTCTCCCACCGTCGCGCTAGAGTCTGCCGCATCTCATCGCGCCGCCGCACGCCCAACGTCGTGGTTTCAGTGAAAATCAATTGCGCCAGCTTGCCCGCGTCTTCGGGCCTGCACAAAACCGTCAACAGCATTCCCGGACGATTCTTTTTCATCTGCACAGGCATTCCAAAAGCATCGAGCGCGCCCTCTTCCAGCAATCGATCCATCACATATCCAAAGACCTGCGGATTCAAATCATCGAGGTTCGCCTCCAGCACCGTGATCGTCTCCGACGCAGTCTTCGCAGCCAGAGTCGAGGCGGCTTCTCCAACCGTCAGCCGGACCATATTCGGATGTCCTGGAAAATCCCGCGATCCCGCTCCATAGCCGGACTTCTCAATCTTCATCTCAGGAAATGCCGCGAAGCGCGATGCCAGCGTCTTCACGATCGCCGCGCCCGTCGGCGTTACCAACTCCGCCTGCAAACCAGAGGAATACACAGGCGCATCTTTCAGCAGTTCCAACGTCGCCGGAGCCGGCACCGGAAACGTTCCATGCGCGCACTCCATCACCCCGCCGCCCACATTCAAGGGCGAACAGATAATCTCATCCACTCCCAGCGCCTCTGCCCCAACCGCCGCGCAGACAATATCCACAATCGCATCCACCGCGCCAACTTCGTGAAAGTGCACCCTCTCGATCGAAGTATCGTGAATCCTAGCCTCCGCCCGTCCCAGAGCCTCAAAGATAGCGATAGCAGTTTTCTTAGCGGATTCCGAAATCGAAGCCGCAGAGATGATCCGGCGAATCTCACTCAGCCCCCGACCATCGAGATGCTCGTGTGGCGCGGGCACTCCTGCCCGCGTCTCACCAGGATGGGAATGTGAATGTGCATGATGCTCATGCTCGGGCTCATGACCATCGCCGGAATGCAGATGAGAATGTTGCTCCTGCCTCTCCCAGTATTCCTCGCGCGGCAAGTCCTTCTTTCCATCCACATAAACATCCACCTTGGTAGCCGAAATCCCGCTGCGCAACACTCGCGAAATCTCCAACTCCGCTCCCACCCCAAGTGCCGCCACGGTTTCCTCAAAAACATGCGCCGGAACTCCGGCATCCACAAGCGCGCCCATAAACATATCGCCGCTCATGCCGGAAAAACACTCTAGGTAAGCAATGCGCATAGAAGTGAAGCCGATTTTTTATCATAGGGAAGCGTGCATCCTGCGTCAAACCAGCGTCCACGCGCTCTCTGCTAGAATCACTATCTTCTTAGACAGCGCAGAGGGAAGCCTTGTATCGTCATCTCGAACATGTTCTGGCCGGACGCATCGTAGAGTTTCTTCGCCGCCGTTACCCGGACGCAACTCTGCCTAACGTCGTCATCGAGCAGCCTCCCAAGGTGGAGCTCGGCGATTTCGCCATCCCTCTCTTTCCCTTCGCCAAGCCGCTACGCACCGCTCCGCTTAAGCTTGCCGAGGCCATCCGCGCTGAGATCGGACCTATCGAGGGCATCGCCGGGATGCAGGTCGCGCCTCCCGGCTACCTGAATGTCAGAATCGACCGTGTTTGGATGGCTGCCGCTCTCGCCGCCGACCAGAAACCGCTCGTCGCAATTCCCGCGGGAAAGATTCTGGTCGAGCACACCAGCATTAATCCCAACAAGGCCGCCCACATCGGCCATCTTCGCAACGCCATTCTTGGGGACACATTTGTCCGTCTGCTGCGTTACGCGGCTCGCGAAGTTGATGTTCAGAACTACATCGACAACACCGGCGTGCAAGTTGCGGATGTGGTCGTGGGTTTCACGCAAATCGAGAAAAAGTCCCGCGCAGAAATCGAAGCCCTGACCCGCCAGTCCCGCTTCGACTACTACTGCTGGGATCTCTACGCCCGGGTTTCGCAGTGGTACGAACAAGACAAGCAAAATCTGCAAGCGCGCTCCCGGACGCTTCACGCCATCGAAGATGCCACCAGCGAAACCGCAGCTATCGCCGAACTGATCTCAACCGCCGTCCTGCGCCGCCACCTCGAAACCATGGACCGCCTCGACATCGAATACGATTTCCTGCCGCGCGAGAGTGAAATCCTGCACCTCCACTTCTGGGACGCGGCCTTCGTCAAACTGAAAGAAGCCGGCGTGCTTACCTTTGAGAACGAAGGCAAGAACAAAGGCTGCTGGGTCATGCGCCGCGCCGGAACGGCCTCAACCCTGCAAGGTGCAACGAACACTGATGAATCTGAGAAGATTTCCGAAGAAGACCAGAAAGTAATCGTCCGCTCCAACGGCACCGTCGGCTACGTCGGCAAAGACATCGCCTACCACATGTGGAAGTTCGGCCTGCTGGGACGCGACTTCTGCTATCGCAAGTTCTACCGCTATCCCGACCAGCGCGACTGCTGGATCTCTGCCATGCACGGCGAGAAAGATCATCCGCACTTCGGCGATGTTGCGGAAATCTACAACGTGATCGACACCCGCCAGTCCGAAGCCCAAAACACGGTCATCGAAGCCCTGCGCGGACTCGGCCACAACGAAGCCGCCGACCACTACACGCATTTTTCTTATGAGATGGTCGCGCTCACCCCGCGCTGCGCTGCCGAACTCGGCTACACGCTCAGCGAAGAAGATAAGACCCGGTCCTACATCGAAGTCAGCGGCCGCAAAGGCTTCGGCGTAAAAGCCGACGACCTGCTCGACCAGCTCATCGCCTCAGCCAAAAACGAAGTCGACTCGCGCCATCCCCAGCTCACCGACGCCGAGCGCCTGTCCATCGCCACGCAAATCGCCATCGGCGCGCTGCGTTACTTCATGCTGAAATTCACCAAACAGTCCGTCATTGCCTTCGACTTCAAAGAAGCTCTCAGCTTCGAAGGCGAAACCGGTCCCTACGCGCAGTACGCGGTGGTGCGCGCCGCCAGCATCTTCAAGAAAGCCGCCATTGATCCCGAAACTTTCTGTCGAGATATTGCCAACAAGATTTCGGCCTCAGACCTGGCCAAATTTCTGGCGGGTGAAAGTGGGAATGAATTCTGGGAACTCTGGCTGGCCGCATCGAAAACTTCCTACCTGGTCGACCAATGCATCGCCACGACCGAACCCGCCCACCTGGCCAAACATGTTTTCCAACTGGCACAACTTTTCAACACTTTTTATCATCGTAATCCCATCCTGAGCGAGCCGGATGAAAAGCGAAAGCATTTCCTGCTGGCCACAGTAGCGGTAGTCCGTCGTGAACTGATTCGCACGCTCGCGATCATGGGCATCACCGTGCCGCCCGTCATGTAGAATGCCGCAAAGTGTGGCGCGGACGCCCTCGCCCGCGTTGCTTGAGCCCCATACAAGAGCATGCCTGATACGCCGATTCCGCCCACCATTTCCCAATCGTGGCTCAGTCGCGCGGTCCGCATCCTCATCACTCTGATCGTGGCCGTCCTCTTCGCCGGTTTCCTCTATGAGAACATTTCCGAGACGCGCGAGCGCCGCTTCCACCCCATGCCCGGCCAGCTCGTCGACATCGGCGGCTACAAACTCCACATCTACTGCACCGGCCAGGGATCGCCCACGGTTATCCTCGATTCCGGCATGGGCGACTCCTTCCTCTCCTGGCACAAAGTGCAGCCGGAGATCGCAAAGTTCACTCGCGTCTGCTCCTACGATCGCGCCGGTCTCGGCTATAGCGATCCCAGCCCGCGTCCCCGCACCACCCGGGTGTTCGTCGACGAATTGCACAGCCTCCTGCAACACGCCGGCATCTTTGGTCCGCTAGTCCTCGTCGGCCACTCCATGGGCGGATTCGATGTCCGCCTCTACGCCAGCCTTTATCGTCATGAGCTTGACCGCATGGTTGTCGGCCTGGTCCTCGTCGATTCGTCTCACCCCGAGCAGCAGAAACGCCTTCCACCGGCGATCAATGATCTGGACGCCACCTGGCTGCGCGAGCAGGAATTTTTCGAGTTCACCATGCCTTTCGGCATTCCCCGTCTTATGGGATTCTGCGGCAACGACGATGCCGTCCGCGCCGCCGACTGCAACTTCCACAGCGCACGCGAAAGCGTCGCAGAATTGAAATCAATCTCCCAGAGCGCCGCAGAAACGGCCAACAGTGGCTCTCTCGGCGATATGCCTCTCGTAGTGCTCTCGCACGATCCCGACCTGCCCCAGCCCGACCTTCCCGAAGACCTGGTCAAACCCACCAACGACGCCTGGCAACAGATGCAAGAAGAATTGGCGCACCTCTCGACCACGGGTAAACGCGTGATCGCGAAAAACAGCGGCCATTACATCCAGCTCGATCGCCCAGACCTGGTGGTCGACGCGGTTCGCACTGTTGTGGACCAGGCGCGGCAGGCTCTGCAGCCGCCTCCACCCAGGCGCTAGAAAAACAATCCGCTAGCAAACCTGCTAATGTGAGTTTTTTCCCAGCCAGTTCCACATGCCGTCCGGGAGGATGAACATGAGGTGTTCGCCCCACGCTCGCCGCAGTTTCACAACGCGGCTCGGTTTCTTTTTACTTCTGGCGCTCTCGAGCACGCTCTCGGGTACTCTGGCCGCAGCGCAAGATCCGCAGCCAATTCAGCAGTCCGACGCAGCGCAGACCGGGGCAACTCAGCCCGTCGTTCGTCCCCGCATCGGTCTCGCGCTGAGCGGCGGCGGGGCGCTCGGCTTGTCTGAGATCGGCGTGCTCGAGTGGATGGAGCAGAATCACATCCCCGTGGACCGCGTAGCCGGCACCAGCATGGGCAGCATCATCGCCGCCATGTATGCCACGGGGATGTCGCCCGAGGAAATCCAGAAGTTTGCCGAGAACGTCGACTGGGATGTTGCGCTGCTTCCCGAGCCCACCTACCGCCAGCTGAGCTATCGCCGCAAGCAGGATCGCCGCGACTACCAGATTCAGGCCGCACTCGGCCTGAAGCATGGCCTGAAGGGTCCCAACGGACTCAATCCCGGCGAGGGCGTCGGCTTGCTGCTTGATCGCATTGCGTTCCCCGTCTCCGGCATTGCCAGCTTCGACGACTTGCCCATTCCTTTCCGCTGCGTGGCCACCGATATGTTAAGCGGCGACCGGGTCGTGCTGCGCGATGGTTCTCTAGCCACGGCCGTGCGCGCCAGCATGGCCATCCCCGGCGTTTTCACTCCCGTAGAAATCAACGGCCGAGTGCTCGCCGATGGCGGCATGGTCGAGAACATTCCCGTCGAGACCGTCCGCGAAATGGATGCCGACACCGTGATCGCCATCGATCTGCGCACTTCTCTCGGAGACCCGGAGCAACTGGAAACCCTGACCGGCGTGCTCTCCCGCGCCCTCGACGTAATGCTGTTGCAGAATGAGCGCCGTTCCCTCGCTCTGGCCAACGCCGTCGTAACCGTCGATACCGGAAATTTTTCCATCGACGACTACGATCGGCTCCACGATCTCATCCGGCTCGGGTACAAGAGCGCGGCGGATCAGTCCGCCATCCTGCTGCCCTACGCCATCAAAGACAATGCAGAGTGGCAGCAGTATCTGGCCGCACGCTCCGCTCGCAGACGCCCTCAACCCAAAGCGGTGCAATCCGTGGAAGTCGAAGGCGGAGACTCGGACCAGGACCGCCGCTTTGAACATAGCCTCAAGTCGGTCACCAGTGGCCCGCTGGATCTCCCGAAACTCGAAACACAACTGACCCGCATCGCCGGCGAAGGCGAGTTCGACCGCCTGGGCTACGAAGGCTTCACGCAAAATGGCGTTCCCGCATTGCGAGTGACTGCACACGAGAAAACCTACGGGCCGCCGTTCGTCGATCTGGCAGTCAACGTCGACGGCTCCGGCGTGGCGGCATTCGATTTTGCCGCCGGCGCCCGCATCACTTTCATGGACGTCGAACATCACGGCGGCGAATGGCGTAACGATCTCCTGCTCGGCTCAAGCAACCTGGCGGCCAGCGAGTTCTATCAGCCGCTCGGCGACACACATCTTTTCGTCGCGCCCTATGTCTTCGCCTCAAAGCTCCCCCGCAACGAATTCACCGGAGAGACTCGCATCGCAGTTTTCGGCGACGAGCGAGCCGGAGGCGGTCTTGATCTGGGCTTCAACACCGGCCAGCGCAGCGAACTCCGCCTCGGCTACGAAATCTTCGATGGCAAACTCGCGCCCCTGATCGGCAGCGCCGGGCTCGCCTCCGTTACCGGCAGCACGGGAGAATTCCGCGCCCGCTATGTCTGGGATGGCCAGGACAGCCCCGAGGTTCCGGGCCGCGGTACGCGGATTGTCTTCAGCCTTTCCCGCGTGCTGCAGAGCCCCGGCCTTCTTCATCCCATCGCGCAACTCGATATTCAGACTTCCACGTTCATTCCAACAGGGCCAAAGACTTCGCTCTTTTTCCTTGCCTCGGGTGGAACCACCTTCCACGGCACCGCCGGCCCATTCCAGGTTTTCACCCTGGGCGGGATTTTTCACCTCGGCGCCTATCTGCCGCAGGAATTCGTCGGCAACCACTACGTTTATTCTTCGTTCGGATTCCGCCGCGAGTTCTATCACCTGCCGCAGCTCGTCGGAGGAAAAATCTATTGGGGCGGATGGTACGAAGCTGGCAGCGCATTCAACGATCCCAGCACAGTCGTCGTCCGCGGCACGTTTAACCTCGGCGTGATTGCAGAAACCATTGTCGGGCCTATCGCTCTAGCCACCAGCGTAAGCCCCACCGGAGAGTCGCGCGTGAACCTCTCCATCGGAAGGCTGTTCTGAACAGGCTC
>JBAUYE010000296.1:0-4468 GCA_049584615.1 Candidatus Sulfotelmatobacter sp. | reverse complement strand
CCACGGACCCCGACCTCGCCGATCCGTATCAAGCGATGTTCCGAACCTTCAGGAAAATAGCACCCCTCCTCCGTAAGTCTATGTAACTAGCACTCGCCGCGACGACTGCCAGCCTCGAGCGCCGATTTTCAACGCCTTTCCTTCGCCCCACGCTTTTCGTGCCGATATTTCGGCACCCGTCCAACTCCATCCCCCTCAGCCGCTTGCCGTCAACCAACTATAGCTTTAAGGTGGTTTTCCGAGTTTTCCGACATTTCCACAGTGTTCCGGTGAAAACGACGTTATGTTCCGACTGGAACATTCAGCACGATGTTCCGACTGGAACATTCAGCACGATGTTCCATCTGGAACATTAAGCAGCTCTCACCACCGGTGACTCCCACGAGAAAACTTTGGGCTGATCCCTCAAGTGTTCCCCCGCCCCGCCGATGAAGCCTGAGGTGAAGTAACGATCCAAACCAAGTAAAGCCTTGCACTTCACCTCGGAGGCCCAACAACAATGTCCCGCCTGTCATCCGCGTCACTGCTGCGTCGCATCTTTTCGTTTCTAACTTTGGCAATTTTCTTCTCGCTTCTTTCTCTCGACCTTCCCGCCAGAGCCCAGCCTGCGCCCGATCCCACGAATCTTCCGCTCACCCAACCTCCGTTCGTCCAGGTAAGAGACCGCATCACCACCTTCATCGACGACGACCAGCGAGTCACACTGCGCGGCAACGTGCATCCCCTGGCCCAGGCCCAATACGATGCCGGCGCAGTCGCGCCCGACTTCCCCATGGAGCA
The DNA here is from genome assembly GCA_049584615.1 of Candidatus Sulfotelmatobacter sp. Lineage (GTDB taxonomy): Bacteria > Acidobacteriota > Terriglobia > Terriglobales > Acidobacteriaceae > Sulfotelmatobacter. The sequence continues at coordinate 3,688 of JBAUYE010000296.1, read as the reverse complement.
CATGCTGCTCACCCTGCTGCCAGATGCGACGCAGCAGGATGTCCTGAATCAGCTCATCGACGCGCAGAACAACCCCGATTCTCCTTACTACCATCAGTGGCTCACACCTGAGCAGTACGGCGAACGTTTCGGCGTCTCCGATTCCGACGCGGCCCAGGTCGTGGCCTGGCTGCAAGGTCATGGCATGGAGGTGGAAGAACTCACAGTCGGCCACCGCTCAATCATTTTCAGCGGCACCGCCGCCCAGGTCCAGTCGGCATTCCATACCGCGATTCATACTTACAAAATTGGCGATGAAGTTCATCACGCCAACGTCAACGATCCCGAAATCCCCGCGGCTCTGGTCGAGGTCGTGGGAGGCGTAGTTTCGCTGCACGACTTTCACAGCGATGCAATGCATGGCATGGTCCGCAAGCCAGCCCCTGACTTCAGCAGCGGCGGCGCGTACTACCTGGCCCCGGCAGATTTCGCCACCATCTACGACATGAATCCGCTGTACCAGCAATCGATCAACGGCAACGGCCAGTCTGTAGCGATCGTCGCCCGCTCCAACATCAACATCGCGGACGCGCGCCAGTTCAGAACATTCTTCGGACTGCCCGCCAACGACCCGCAGATCATCGTCAACGGAACCGACCCCGGCATCTGGAGTGCAAATGAAGAAACCGAAGCCGATCTCGACGTGGAGTGGTCCGGCGCCGTAGCGAAAAGCGCGACCATCAAGTTCGTCGTGTCGAAGTCCACGAATTCGAGCGATGGCGTGGATCTGTCAGCGCAGTACATCGTCAACCACAACCTGGCGCCCGTGATGAGCACGAGCTTCGGCTTGTGTGAAGCGTCGCTCGGTTCCTCGGGAAATAGTTTTCTCAACAGCCTGTGGCAGCAAGCGGCAGCGGAAGGCATCACCGTGTTCGTTTCCTCGGGAGACAGCGGCGCGGCCGGCTGTGATTCCGCTTCGGCCTCAACCGCCACGCACGGACGCGCCGTCAACGGCCTCTGCTCCACGCCCTACAGCGTTTGCGTCGGCGGCACTGAGTTCAATGACATATCCAACCCCACGCTCTATTGGTCGCCTTCCAACACTCCCGGCACGCAAGCGTCAGCGCTCAGCTACATTCCAGAAGTGGTGTGGAACGCAAGCGGCCCCGACTACGGATTGTGGGCGAGCGGCGGCGGCGCGAGCATCGTGTATGCCAAACCTTCCTGGCAAGCCGGCACCGGCGTTCCGGCGGATGGCAAGCGCGACGTCCCAGACGTAGCGCTCAGTTCGGCGGGCCATGACGGCTACCTCATCTACCAGAATGGCGAACTTTATGTGGTCGGTGGCACTTCGGCCGCCTCGCCGTCATTTGCCGGCGTCATGGCGCTGGTGGTTGAGAACACCGCGGCGCGGCAGGGCAACGCGAACGTTGCGTTTTATTCTCTGGCCAGCAAGCAGAGGGCGGGCGGAGCCGCCGTTTTTCACTCCATCACGATCGGCAACAACAGCGTGCCGGGACAGGCTGGCTTCAACGCTACCGTGGGATACGATCAGGCCACCGGTCTCGGCTCAATCGATGCCGCAGTCCTGGTCAATCACTGGGCCGACGCTACAGCGGCTCCCGCGTTTCACGCAGCCGTTTCGGCGAATTCGGTTTCGGTCACTGATGGGTCGAACAAGAGCGTCACTCTTAATGTCACGGTCAGCGGAGGCTTCAACGCGGCCGTCACCTTCTCGATAACCGGATTGCCCAGCGGAGTCTCTTACACTTTCACGCCCGCCAAGTTGTCTGCCCCAGGATCAGGCAGCAGCGTGCTCAAGCTCGTAGCGAGCGCGACCGCCAAGGCTGGCACGTATTCGGCCACGGTGTCGGCCACCAGTGGCGCAACGAAACAGCAGATGCCGCTTTCGGTCATCGTTGTGCGCTAGGTTTTCCGCCCTGTCCGGGGGCGAGACGTGGGGAACTCTCCGCTGCACGCGGAGTGCTTGCCACTGAGCGGGCCTTCTTGTTTGCTCTCGCGGTCTCCGCGTAGGAGCGCCCTGCAAACCCCAGCCTGTGGTTGACGCATCTCATTTGACGCGCTTATCATTTTTGTTTGGCCCGAACCCCGCGCACGGCTTCGGGGAGCCGGCGCAGAATTATAGAAGTGAACTTATGGATAAGAAGAAGTTGGAAGCATTCAAGAAGCGGCTGGAGACGCGGCAGCAGGATTTGCGGCGCACGGTGTCGCGCACACAGGCCGACGGACGCTCTGCGGATGAAGATACGGCGCAGGACATTGCCGACCGCGCCGCCAGTTCCTACACCAAAGAGTTTCTGTTCAGCCAGAGCAACAACGAGCGGCAACTGCTGCAGATGGTCGAGCGGGCGCTGGCGCGGATTCGCGAAGGCAGCTTTGGCGAGTGCATCCATTGCGGCAAAGAGATCAACGCCAAGCGGCTTGAAGCTGTGCCGTGGACGCGGCATTGCATCGAGTGCCAGGAAAAACTGGAGCAAGGCTTGCTGGAGGAGGCTCCGCGGTAGAGCGAGCTCTCAGGGGCTGAAGCCCGGATCGATTTGGGACGAATTACGCGGCGCTGAAGCGCCGCTCTTCCACGTTTGATGCATGCTTTCGTCCATCGTCCGGAACAGCGGGCGAGGACGCCCGCTGGACAGCCGCCGGGACGGCGGCGCTACGACTTTGACGGTGCTGTTTTCCGGCTGATAAACTAACATCTCGTCCCACCTTAGACAGAGAGTCATTACAGAGACTCGGGAAATCGACTCACGAAACTGAGATTGGAAGGTAGTCTTGCGCGCAGAAACCCGCCATCAACTTAAACAGGATGCGTTTAGCCGAGCCACCATTGAAGCTGCTGAAAAGACGGCGCACTGGAGCGTAGAGCACAGGAACACGATTGCGGTCGCGGTGGTCGCCCTGGTGGTAATTGCCGGCGCTGTCGCCGGCGGCTGGTATTACTTGAGCGCGCAGGATGAGAAGGCGAGCTTCGATTTGTCGCAGGCGGTGCGGACCCTCGATACGCCGCTGCGTCCCGCCGGAACGCCCGAGCAGCCGGACTTTCCGAGTTTCGCTTCGGCGAAAGAGCGCTCGGATACTGCCCGGAAACAATTGCAGACGATTGTAGACAAGTATCCGCACACGCGCACTGCAGATATGGCGCGTTATCTGTTGGGAGTGACGGCTGCGACCGCGGGCGACAACGCTGCTGCTGAAAGCAATCTCAAGGCGGTGATTTCGAGCGGCAGCAAAGAGCTAGCATCGGTGGCGAAGCTTGCGCTGGCCGGGCTCTACGGCAACACCAATCGCACCAAGGATGCCGCGGCCTTGTATCAGGAACTGATCAACCAGCCCACACTTTCGGTGAGCAAAGTGACGGCGCAGTTGCAACTGGCGGAGCTTTACCAGAGCAGCAACCAGCCTCTCGACGCCAAGCGACTCTACGAGCAGATCAAGAAAGATAATCCCAGCCCGGAAGCGGTCGAGATCGCGACCCAGAAACTGACGGAGCTGAAGTAGGCACTAGACCCGGATCCGCGGTTTCAGCCTGCGGTTTCATTCCAGCCCGTCGTATTGGCCACGATCGATGGCCCGCAATTGACGGCATCCGTCCCGTCCTGACGAAAATCTAGAGAGAGCAGTGGTGAAGACGCCCCGCGAGGTCTATGGCGTCGGAGAGACGCAAAGGGTCCTTCGACTGCGGCTGCGC
>JBAUYE010000295.1:0-2535 GCA_049584615.1 Candidatus Sulfotelmatobacter sp. | reverse complement strand
GAATCTGTTTGCGCTGCGGCGGGCGGATGCTGTGATTGCGGGGCGCTCGTTTCTTCTGTTCGATGTTGGTTTTGCGATTGGCGCCTGCGCGCTGGCGATTATTCTGGTGCAGGCATCGGTGAAGGACACGCGCGAGCTGTATTTTGACGAGACGCCCGGTGCGCGGCAGCGACTGTTGAGATGATGCGGTGGCAGCTGCCCAATTATGTGTGGCATCGCCGGTGATGTGGGCAGGCCGCGGCTGAAGCCGCAGGTCGTGTGCCCAGCATGGGCAGAATCAAATTGGATGAAAGGAGCCAATCGGAACCGATGACGGTAACCGTAGCGAAACGCAAGGCGTAGCCGTGAGGTGAAGCTGAAAGAAGCGCGTAGCGAACTCTCGACCGCAGGAACACGAAACGGCAGTGAGGCCGGGTGCGGGCGGCAAGCTGGCGACCAACAGCGAAGCCCAAAGGTCATCAAGACGCATCAGGTAGAGCCGGGCGGCACGAGGGGAGAGATTCTGCATCTTACCTGGGGAGATCTTCGGCGTGAGAGCGCCGAAGAAGTCAGCAGAGGCCGTAGTAGCAGAGAAGGCCGGTAATGCGGCTGGAGCGAAGGGCTGAAGAACTAAGGAACGGAGCTAAAGAGGGGACTGGAACGGTCCAAAGAGGCCCGAGTCGCGGAGAGCATCAACTACGGGTGCCGCTTGGCGAATGCCGGAAGCAGAAGCGGTGAAGCCGTGGCGAGCCGAAAGCGATGGACTTGAGACGCCGTTTCGCGAACCTTCCGAAAGAGAGCGATGTACGAGAACCTGATGGAAGAAGTTGTTACGGACGAGAACTGCAGGCAGGCTTTGGCGGCGGTAAAACGCAACAAGGGGGCAGCAGGGATCGATCGTATGACGACAAGGGAACTGGAGAGTCATCTTCAGGTGCACTGGGAAAAGATCCGGGCGAAGCTGTTGGCGGGAACTTACGTTCCGAGCCCTGTGAGGCGGGTAGAGATACCCAAGCCGAGCGGGGGCACGCGAATGCTGGGGATTCCGACGGTACAGGATCGGTTCATTCAGCAGATGATATTGCAGGTGCTGACGCCGATCTGCGATCCGCAGTTCAGTGAGCATAGTTACGGGTTTCGACCGGGGCGCAGCGCGCAGGACGCCGTGCGAGCCGCACAGAAGTACGCGCAGGAAGGGAAGACGTTCGTGGTGGATATAGACATCACAAAGTTCTTCGACCATGTCAATCACGACATTCTGATGGGCCGGATCGGAAGCCAGATCCGGGATAAACGGGTGTTGGGGCTGATCGGGAAACTGCTGCGGCGGGGAGCAATGGTGGAAGGGTGGGTGGAAGCCAGTGAGGAAGGAACTCCGCAAGGGGGTCCGTTGTCTCCGCTGCTGGCGAACATCTATCTGGATGCGCTCGATAAGGAACTGGATCAGCGCGGGCATTCGTACTGCCGTTATGCGGACGACTGCAATATTTACGTGAGCAGCCGGGCGGCGGCGGAACGGACGCTGGAGTCGGTTCGGAACTGGATAGAGAAGCACCTGCGACTGAAGGTGAATGCCGACAAGAGCGGTACAGGGAGGGTCTGGGAACGGAAGTTCCTGGGCTTTCGGCTGAACCGGAAACTGCAGATCGGAATAGCGCCGGAAAGCGTCGAACGATTCAGGGCGAAGGTGCGGGAGCTGTGGCGAAGTTGCCGGAGCGTGACCAGCAATGAGCTGAGGGATGGTTGGGACAGCTTTATCCGAGGCTGGTGGGAGTACTTTCAACTGGCTGAGGACAGGCGGTCGATATTCGGGCTGGAAGGCTGGATACGACGGCATATGCGGAAGCTGTTCTGGCTGCGGTGGCATGGCCGGGAGGGACGCGAGCGAAAGCTGCGTGGTCTGGGGGTAACGGGGCCATTGTTAAAGGTGGCGTCGAGTTCCCGGGGTGCGTGGCGAGTCGCGGCGGCGCTTTGTATGCAAAAGGCGCTGAACAACGCGGTCCTGCGGAAGACTGGTTTCCTGATGCCATCGGATCTTGCAGCCAAACCACAAGGCTGCTGAGTTCAACCGCCGGATGCGGAAAACCGCACGTCCGGTGGTGTGGGAGGGTGACGGGGCGCAATCCCCGTCACTCGACCCGTTCATAGCTGTCAGGCCGGATCCGTTCCGAACGGGCTGGCGACTACTACGACGTAGCCGTCCGGGTCTTTCATCCAACACTCCCAGTGATAGATACCGTCTTCCAGGTTGGGAGGATTTCGAAGACGGGGAAAGATGAACTCCACACCCATTTCAGCGGCGCGTTGCGCGATCGCTTCGAAGTCGTCTGATTCGAACCAGAGCAGGACGCCGTTTCCGTAGGGTTTGTTATCGCGATTGCCGATGGGGCCGTGATCGTGGTCGGATTCGAAGGCGTGCAACTGGAGTATGAGTTCGCCTTTCGAGACCAGGCGCTCATAGACGGGGCCACCGTGATCGCTCTGGCAGCCAAGGAGACGCTGGTACCAACGGCTGCTGGCTTCCACATCGGTGACGGCTATCAGGGGTTGGGGACG
>JBAUYE010000294.1:0-3346 GCA_049584615.1 Candidatus Sulfotelmatobacter sp. | reverse complement strand
GAGGTATAGAAATCTCCGGCCTTGCCGAACTGCTGTGCGTTTCGCGAGTAATAGCCCAGGTCGCGATCGTAAAGACAGAGTTCCATGTAGCGCGAAAAAGGGATGGGGCCGCGCTGACGGATTTCCTGTTCGATCTTTTGGCGAAGCTGATTCATAGTTCTTTCCGGCGGCGCTCGGCGCGGTCCTGCGGGGTGCGGACAAACATTTCGACGAAGTAATCGTGCAACGCGTCGTAAAGCTGGCGCTGGAAGCTCCACTCGAACTGCGGGTGGTCGAGGTCGCGGGGATGGAGATCGAAATAATACGTGTGTACCGGGACGGATGCGTCTTTGAACTGGATGATGACCTCGACGCCTTCGCCTTTGGAGCGGGCGGAGAAATTCAGCAAGGGATGCTCGTAGAGGCGGAGCTGAGCAAGCACGCGATCGAGGCGGGTGGTGGTGGTTTCGGGCATGTGGGGATTGTAAGACAGCCGGCGGGACGCCGGCGCTACTCGTAGCGTAGCGCTTCGATCGGATTCAGACCGGCGGCTTTGATTGCCGGGAGCATGCCGCTGACGATTCCCACGAAGCTTAGAATGACGGTCGACCAGATCAGGGTGGCGGAATCGATATAGAGGTGGATATCGCCTTCGCTGGCGTCTTCGATGAAGGCGCTCCATAGCGTGAGCGAACCCACGCTCCAGGAAACCAGATATGCCAGAATCACGCCCAGCAGGCCGCCAATGGCGGTGATCACAAGAGCTTCGGCGAGGAACTGGAAAAGAATGTGCCAGCGGCGCGCCCCCAAAGCCTTCTCGACGCCGATCTCGCGGGTGCGTTGAGTCACAGAGACGAGCATGATGTTCATCAGGCCAACGCCGCCGATTCCGAGTGTGAGCAAACCGATGAAGCCGAGCAGAATCTTGATACCGACCGTGATTATGGTGAGGTCGGCAAGATCTTTCACGGCATCGAAGACGAAGATAGCGCGGTCGTCTTTGGGATTAAAGTTGTGATGGAATGCCACAGAATTGCGGATGGCTTCGACCGCCTTGCCGTGGTCGCCTTCGTAATCCATCATGATGCCGTCGAGATAGAAACTATTCTTCAGGTCGCTCATGGCGCTGTATGGAACGAAGACCAGGGAGTTCATGTCTTCGTCGCCGTTCGAGATGGTGTGCCTGAGGATGGCGACCACCTTGTAGGAGATGCCGTCGATGCGAATACTTTCGCCGAGAGCGTTTTGGCCGGAGAAAAGTTTCTTCTTCACGGCGGAGCCGATGACAGCCACGCGGGAGTGCGTGAAGTCGTCGCGCTCGCCGAAGAATGAGCCTTCGCCCACGTCGAGCGCGCGAATTTTCTCATAGGTGGAGTAAATTCCGTGAACACCGTAGCTGGCGCTGCGTGTGCCGAAAGACACCTGGCTTTGCTTATCCACCTCGGGGGAAATGCGGGTGAGCATGGGGACCTCGGCGCGCAAGAACTCGAGATCGTCGCGGGTCAGGCGGACTTGCACGCCCGCTTTGGTGCCTCCCGCCTGTAGGGAGGTGCGCCCCGGAAAGATGGCGACTAGGTTGCCTCCAAAAGTGCGGAAGGCAATCATCAAGGCATTCTGAAAGCCGGTACCGTAAGCCAGCAACAAAACCACCGTGGCAATGCCCCAGGCCATGCCCAGCATGGTGAGCAGAGAGCGCCGGCGGTTGTGTTTCAGCGCGTTGAAGGCTTGTGTGCCCAGGTCGCCCAGCATAGTTACTCCAAACTTATTTCATCGAAATCGGCTTACTCCTGCCGCAGCGCTTCCACCGGGGGAAGCAGCGCGGCTTTGCGTGCGGGATAGAGACCGGCGACGATGCCGGCCACAGACAGAGACAGAATGGCAATCGCGGCAGAAGCGGGCACGATGCGCGGCGTGTCGAATCCCTCGGGTGAAGGCAACTGCGCCAACAGAGCCACGAAGGCGGTGGTGATGGCGAGGCCAATGCCGCCGCTAAACGCGGTAAGAAATGCTCCTTCGACAAAAAACTGAGTCAAGATATTGCGGTGCGTTGCGCCCAGAGCTTTGCGCAGGCCGATTTCCCGAGTCCGTTCGGTCACCGACACCAGCATGATATTGATGATGCCGATGGCGCCCAGGCCGAGAGTTACGATTCCCACCACGCCCAGGAAATAATCCATTGCATCAAAAATTTTTGCCACGCGGATGGCGCCGTCGATGGTGTCCCAGTCGTTGAAGGCATCGTCAAGACTGGGATCGAAACCGTGGCGCCGGGCGATGATGGCGTGGACCTCATGCATGGCTTCGAGATGCAGTTCTTTCTTTACGGGCCGGTAGTTGATGAAGGAGATGGCATTCTCCGCGTTCTGCGCCTTGAGCGGGAAAAGCATGCGCATGGTTTCGAACGGAACGAAGATGCGGTTGTTGGTGCCGTTGTTGCCCTCTTTCCCGATCTTGGGAACGACACCTACCACTTTGAAGTCCATGTCATTGAGCAGGATGGTGCTGCCCACGGCAGGCTGCCCGGGGAACATGTTCTTGAGCAGTTCCCATCCCACCACGGCCACGCGGCGATGCTGGGAGTTGTCCTCATCGTTGAACCAGCGTCCGGGGTCAGTGGGCAGAGTGCGAATCTGGTTGTAAGCCGGAACCACTCCGAAAACCTGGCCGTTCGTGGAGCCGTAATCACTGACGGCGCGAATGTCATCGCGCTCCAGCACTGGAGAAATCGCGCGCAGAAATCGGGACTGGTCGCGGATGGCGAAATAATCAGTGTAGGTAAAGTTGTAGGGCTGCCCAGACTGATAACTGCCGACCACGGCGGGGATGCGGCCGGGGAAGATGAACATAATATCCTCACCAAGTTCGGCCATGTTCTTCTCCTGACCGCTGCGGAAGCCTTCTCCCAAGCCTACGAGCAGCAGCAGAGAGCCCACGCCCCAGGCGATTCCGAACATGGTAAGGAAGGAGCGCAGCTTGTGCGCCCAGAGCGTGGCCAGCGATTGCCGCACGATATCAAGAAGGATTCGCATGTGATACACCCCCACGCCTCCGGGGAGGTGCGTGGGGGGCCCGGGTACGATCGGGCGAGGGGTCTCAATCCCGCCCTACCGTTTCACGTTCAAGTTCTGATCAGAGATACGCAGCCGGGTCATGCGAAGTTCCCTGCTGTCGTTGATTCTTTAGACCGCCGGAAGGCGAAAAGGGTTAGCTGAGGATGAGAATTTTAGAGACGCGCGCGGCGCTATTCGCAAAATGATCGCAAGAATTGTGCGGTGAAGGGCTAGAACTCGAAGTACCCGCCGGCTGGTGCGGAACGAGGCGCGCCATCGGTGCCGGTTGCCGGAAGTAGACCGAGGATTCCACTCAG
>JBAUYE010000293.1:0-2139 GCA_049584615.1 Candidatus Sulfotelmatobacter sp. | reverse complement strand
CTGCTGGCTTCCCTGCTCGAAGCCGAAGGGATGCATGCATCTTCCGTCCTGATCAACTCCAGCCGCAAGCTCGATCCCGATGTGCCCTCGCCCTCCCAGTTCGATCACGTCATTACCATGCTCCCGATGGGCCAGGACGAGGTTTGGATGGACACCACCAGCGAGGTCGCCCCCTTCCGCCTGCTGGCCTTCAGCCTCCGCAACAAGCTCGCTCTCGTCATTCCCGCCGATGGTTCCACGCCGCATCTCGAGAAAACACCGGCCGACACTCCCATGCCCGACAGCGAGATCTCCGAGATCGATGGAAAAATAAATGAGATCGGCAAACTCGAAGCCCACGTTCACTACACCTTTCGCGGCGATGAAGAACTGCTGCTGCGCTCGGTCTTTCGCCGCGTCCCGGAAGCGCAATGGCAGCGCGTCGTGGAAAACGTCAACGCCGGAATGGGTGGCGATGTCACGAATCTGAAGATCAGCGATCCCGCCGCGACCCGCGAACCCTTCACCCTGTCCTACGAGGTAGCCCGGCCGAATTTCTTCGACTGGTCCAAGAAGAAATCTGACCTGATCCTGCCCCTCTGCCAGTTCAATCTGCCCGACCTCGGCAACAGCAGCGACAGCGACAATAACGACGCCGGCGACGCCGACGCTGAGTCGCTCAAGCTCGGCCCCAAAGCGGAGTACGTCTACAAAATCAAACTCCAACTCCCTGCCACCTACACCGCGCACGCCCCCCTCGCTCTTTCCGTGAAGCGCGACTACGCCGAGTACCAAGCCACGTACCACATCGATGGCACCACCTTCACTGCCGCCAGAACGCTCACCGTGCGTCAGGACGAACTGCCCACCCCGCGCGCCCCGGATTACCAGGCTTTCCGCCGCACCGTCAACTCCGACCTGGGACAGTTTCTTTCTGTCGAGAACACAGTCGCCGGCACGCTCACGCCCCCGCCCGACATGAAAGCGGATGACCTGGTCGAAAGCGGCCGCGCCGCCTATACCAGCAACAATTTTCCACTGGCCATTCAACTTCTCAAGCGCGCCACCGAAGTCGATCCCAAAAACAAGTACGCTTGGTATGCCTTGGCCGTGGCTTATATGGGCATGCGCCAGAATGACGACGCCATCGCCGCGCTCAATAAACAGATCGAACTCAATCCCTACGACGAGTTCGCCTACAACGCCTTGGGACGCGCCTACTGGCAGGAGCGCAAGTACGACAACGCCGTTACCGCCTTCAACAAGCAGATCGAAATCAATCCTCTCGACAAATTCGCGCACGCCGGCCTGGGCAGCATGTATTCCGAGTGGCACAAGTACGCCGAAGCCGCCCCTGAGTTGGAGAAAGCCGTATCTCTCACGCCCGATAATCCCGAACTTCAAGTCAGCCTGGGCGATGCCTACCTGAATCTCGGCCAGGACGACAAAGCTCTTGCTACTTTCGACCACGCGGTCGAGCTCTCAGCCACGCCACTAGTCTGGAACAACATCGCCTACCAGCTTTCGCTGAAGAACTCTCACCTCGACCGCGCCCAGCAATACGCCGAGTCCGCAGTCTCAGCCACCACTGCGGCATTGCGCAATGTTTCGCTAGACCGGCTCACGGCGCAAGACCTGCCTCTGGTCCCATCCCTGATCGCTTACTGGGACACGCTGGGCTGGGTCTATTTCGGAGAAGGCAATCTCGATAAAGCCGAAAAATACGTCGGCGCCGCCTGGCAACTCGGCCAGCACGGCGAGGTAGGCGACCATCTCGGACAGATTTACGAAAGGCAGGGAAAGAAGGATCTAGCCCTGCGGACCTACGCGCTCTCCCTGAGCGGTTTGCGTCCCATCCCCGAAACTCGCGACCGCCTGACGGCGATAGCCGGCAGCAGTGCCAAGGCAGACGCCACGGTCGCAAAGTATAAGAATGAACTCCAGCAATCGCGCACCATCGACCTGGGCAAGGTTGCAAAAGAAACCGGAAGCGCCGAATTCTTCGTGCTCCTGAGTCGCGGAAAAGGCGGCGATGCCACCGTCGAAGCCGTAAAGTTCGCCAGCGGCGACGAAAAACTAAAAGTCTTCACCGAGGCCCTCCGCACCGCCGAATACCGCCTCACTGTCGCCGACGACACCCCAGAAAAAATCCTCCGCCGC
>JBAUYE010000292.1:0-2621 GCA_049584615.1 Candidatus Sulfotelmatobacter sp. | reverse complement strand
GCGTATACTGAACACCTTGACCTCGAAGACACCCTGACCAGCACGTTGCGCCTTCGCGATTGAGAGATTCCCGGAAAGGCGAGTGACGGGTCGGACCTGAGAAACTCTGGAAGTAGTTCCTTTAATCCCAAAACATCGACTTGAAAAAACACCGCGATGCGGTGTGGCCGGTTTGGCGATTGGCCGGTAGTGAGAACCTGCAGAAGACGCATTGAATCAGCCCACAGGGCAGGAGATAAGCATGTCCGGAATCAACGGCGATAAAGCCAGATTCAACCGGCGGCGCCGGCAAAAGATCAGCCGCCGCCAGAGCAACGAAAAGATGTTGAAGGCCCTGGCTGAGAAAAACCTGGTAGCCCCGGCGAAGGCAGCCAATCTCAAGGAGAAAATGGCATGACCACGCCCGTCGTCGCATTGCCGCTGTCGATTCCGGAAGGCATTCCCGCGAAGAAGAAGCGCGTACTCCTGCTGGACACCTCGCAGACCAAGCGCGACTTGCGGGCCGACGTGATGAGGCAGCTCGGCATTGAGGTGGATTGCGCCGCCGATGTGCTCGAGGCGCGGTGCTGGTGGCGAGCCGATTTATATAATCTAGTGCTGATCAGCGTAGCCGGAGAGATCGACAGCCGCGACCAGTTCTGCACTGATATTCGCGGCGCGAATCCTCCGCAGAGGATTGCCTTCTTCGTCGGCGGGCCCGAGTATCTCGCGGCAGCGCCGCATTCTGACGAAGCTCCGGCTGAGCCGGACACGGATGCGCTGCACAAAGAAATGGTCGCTGCGCTGCTCGCCCAGGCTGCGGGCAATACTTCCCAGCGCTGGGGAATCCTGGAAGCCTGCCGGAAGATCTCGAGCGTGCGCTCGGCCAGCGAAGCCCGTTCGCGCGCGATACGGGAAACACCCAGGCCCTCGCGGTGGGCGGAAGCCATCGAGCAGCATTCGGCGCGCGAAATCACTCCTCCTCAGCCCTTATTTGCAACCGCAGCAGCAGCAACAGCAATAGAAAGAGAAGAACTCCTATGAAGAATCTTTATGTCGGCAACTTACCCCACAGCACAACGGAACCGGAACTTCGCGGCTTGTTTGAAGCGCATGGCGCGGTGGAGCGTGTCAGCATCGTCACCGACCGCGAAACCGGCCGCGCTCGCGGCTTCGCTTTTGTTGAAATGACCGACGCAGCCGCAGCTGACAAGGCAGTCGCGGCTTTGAATGGAACCGAACTGGGCGGCCGCGCGCTGAAGATCAATGAGGCTAAACCGAAGACCGCTTCGCCGCGGGGTGGTGGAGGACAGCGCTTTGGCGGTGGGGGCGGCGGCCGCGATGACTATCAGGGCCACGCGCGGCAGCCTCGCGAACCCCGGTGGTAGCTGCACACCATCCCCGCGGATGAGCTGCAGAGCCGCTGATGTCTTGACCAAAGCGCAACGCGCCAGCCGCTATTGCTAAAATTGACGATTGGAGATTGGGTATGCCAGGACGAGGTCGATCGAGTTTTACCAAGCGCCAGAAAGAACACACACGCCAGCAAAAACAACGCGACAAGGCTGAACGCCGCATCCAGCGCAAGGACGAGCCTTCAGGCACGCCGGGCGTTTCCAGCGAACTCGACTTGGACGAGCTGCAAAGGCACGCGGCCGAGCAAGCCGCCTTGTTTCAGATGGGAGACGACGACCGCGACATTTCGAGCCTTCCGCGCGAGCGTAGTCCGGAGAAAACCGAACCGTAGGCGGTCCGATCCAAACAGACTCACGAAACAGACCCATAAAAAGAGGCGCGTCCCGAAGACGCGCCCTTTTAATCGGTTGGCTTAGGTTCTTTATTTCCGGTTAGGCGAACACTTCGCCCGGCAACCTGGTCAGCGTGCGGCTGGCCAAAGTGTTTTGGACGACATGCTCTGACTTCTCGGCGTTGGCCCAATCCACCTGCTTGCGTTCGATTTTCAGCTTGAGCGCGCGCTCGATGTGCCGAAGTTCGATGACCTCCCCACCCGCGACTAGACTGGTTGCCAAACCTTCTGAGCCGGCACGGCCGGTCCTTCCCACGCGATGGATGAAATCCTCGGCCATCTTGGGCAGGTCGTAGTTGACCACGTGCGCCACGTCGTCGATGTGCAGGCCGCGTGCGGCCACGTCAGTGGCGACCAGCACCTGAAATCGTCCCTGCTGAAATCCGGCTAGGGCTGCGTTGCGCTGCGATTGAGAGCGGTCGCCATGAATCATGGCTGCGGAGAAACCTTCGCGCACCAGTTCCTTGGCCAGTCGCTCGGTGCCGCGCTTGGTGCGGGCAAAGATGAGCGTCTGTCCTTTTTCGGCGTAGAGCAACTGCCGCAGCACGTCGGGCTTTTCCGCGGGACGTACTTCGTAGGCTTGCAGCCGGACGCTCTCGACCGGCTTGAGCACTGAACCAATCGCCACCCGTACTGGATCGCGCATGGCATCGTTGACCAGGCTCGCGACCGATTGCTCCAGCGTAGCCGAGAAGCAGAGCGTTTGCCGGCGTTGCGGCAGAATAGCCAGAATGCGCCGGATGGCGGGCAGAAAGCCCATGTCAAGCATGCGGTCGGCTTCGTCGAGCACGAGGATTTTGACCTCGCGCAGGTCGATCAGCTTGCGGGTGATGAA
>JBAUYE010000291.1:0-3316 GCA_049584615.1 Candidatus Sulfotelmatobacter sp. | reverse complement strand
TGGCAACGTGTATGTGGCAGCAGGCGCGCCCGCGCGCGTGTACCGCATCACGCCTGAGGGCAACGCCACAATCATTTTCGAGCCCAAGGAACTTCAGGTGCAGGCGCTGCAAACCGGCCCCGGAGGCGCCATCTACGCGGCTACCGCTCCCGATGGCAAGGTATACAAGCTGGAACACCAACCCGAAACCAAGTCGCAAGCCGACTCCCACCGAGGAACTGCCTCTGACAAAAAAAATAAAGACAAAGCTAACGACAACAAAGACGTGGCCACGCCGTCCGTTGATCCCTCCTGGAGCTCGTCTGTCTATTTCGAGCCGGGTACGAAATACATCTGGGACCTGGCGCTGGACAAAGCTGGCAATCTCTACGTAGCCACCGGCGACCACGGAGAAATCTATCGAGTGACGCCCAAAGGCGAGCACTCGGTCTTTTTCAAGAGTGATGAAACTCACATTCGCGTTCTCGCCTTCGATGCGCAGGAGAATCTGATCGCAGGTTCAGATGGCAGCGGTCTGATCTATCGCATCTCCCCCGCAGGCGAAGGATTCGTGCTGTACAGCGCGCCCAAGAAAGAAATCACAGCCCTGGCGCTGGATCATGCGGGAAACATCTACGCGGCCGCAGTCGGTGAAAAGCGCAGCAGTGGAGGGCCGGGGGGTGCCGCTCTGGCCGCGGCTCTCATGAACCTGGGCACGAACCCACCGACGGCAGGCACGACGCCACAAACTCCAGGCATCACCGTGACGCCCACCCCCAGCGCGCCGCAAATGGTAGGTCCGTTTCCATTCCCGGGCGGTGGGGCCAGCAGCGGCTCCGATGTGTATCGCATTGCGCCGGATGGTTCCCCGACAAGAGTCTGGTCGTCCCACGAAGACATCGTGTATGCCCTGGCGTTTGATTCTCAAGGACGCTTGCTGGCGGGCACGGGTAATCGCGGCCACATTTTTGCCATCACTGGCCAGGATGATTTTTCCGATCTGCTGAAAGCCACGGCGTCGCAGGTCACCCGATTTGCCAAGGCTCCGGGTGGTGGCTTGTATGCCGCGACCAGTAACCTGGGGAAAATTTTTGTGTTGGGACCGGGCCCCGAAGCCGAGGGCACCTACGAAAGCGACGTATTCGACGCCAAGATTTTCTCCCGCTGGGGGCGGGCGGAGTTTCGCGGCACAGGCAGCGTGGATCTCTATGCCCGCAGCGGCAATGTGGACAATCCCGACCGCAACTGGAGTCCGTGGAAAAAGATCGACCTGGCCGCGAACTCTGAAACCGGAATCCCCGCGGCGCGCTACGCCCAGTGGAAAGCGGTGCTGCGCGCGGGAAACGCGCCGCCCGGAGTGGATAGCGTCGCACTGAACTATCTGCCGAAGAATGCCGCTCCTGAAATCGATGACGTAACCGTGCAGGTTGGCGTGAAGTATCAGGCTATGCCGAAAACGTCCGGGAACGCCATGGGCTCCGATTCCGGTGGATCTTCTTTCGGCGGATCGTCCTTTGGCGGAGCAGGCCAGCATTTCGAAGCCCCGCCGCCCAGTTCGCACGATCGCGACTCGATTGGAGTGAAGTGGAGCGCGCACGATGACAATGACGACCAGCTCGTGTACTCCCTCTACTACCGGGGCGACGGCGAGACCCGCTGGCTGCTGCTCAAAGACAATCTCACCGACAAGGCGTATTCGTTCGACGCCAGTCTGCTGCCGGATGGAGGCTACACGGTGAAGGTGGTTGCTTCCGACGCGCCGTCGCACTCACCCGGCGAGGGGTTGACGGTATCGAAAGAAAGCCGCAGATTTGAAGTGGACACGACTCCGCCGCACGTCGAAGCTCTGGCTGCGTCCCTCGAAGCCAGAGAGATTCATGTCACCTTCCGTGCCGTCGATGGTTTCTCTCCCATTAAGCGAGCGGAATATTCTGTCGATGCCAGCGACTGGAAGTACGTAGAACCAGTCGGCCAACTCTCCGACGCCAAGACGGAGAACTACGATTTCAAGGTTACGCCCGAAGCCGCGAAAGATGGCGGGGCTTCTTCCGAGCACGTGGTGGTGGTGCGCGTCTACGACCGTTACGACAACATGGGCGCCGCCAAGATATTGGTGCGCGGGAAGTAATAAGGTTCTTGACTAACCTTGGGGATCCGTCAATGCATTCTCTCCGCCGCTTCCTCTGAAGCTTCTTCGGACACACTCTTCATGCCACTGAGTTCACCTGCGCGGCGCAACTCTGGAAATTTCCATGCCCAGAGCGCAATCACGACCAGCGTTCCGATTCCTCCGAGCAACACGGCGGGAACCGTGCCAAACCATTGAGCCGTCAGTCCCGACTCAAACTGCCCAAGTTCATTCGAGGTCCCGATGAAAACCATATCGACTGCCATCACGCGCCCCCGCATCTCATCGGGAGTGCGTAACTGTACCAGCGTCGCGCGAATGATGACGCTAACCATATCGGCCGCTCCCAGCAAAATCAGCGAAATCAATGACAGCACCAGGCTGGTCGAGACGCCAAACATTATGGTACAGATTCCGAATCCGGCCACCGACCACAACAGAGTCGGCCCCGCGCGCCCGCGCAGCGGACGATGTGCCAGCGCCACCGCCATCACCGCCGCGCCCACGCCCGGCGCGGTGCGCAGCAATCCCAGTCCCCAGGGCCCGGTGTGAAGAATCTCGCGGGCATAAACCGGGAGCAAAGCGACCGCCCCGCCCAGCAGCACAGCGAACAGGTCAAGTGAGATTGCTCCCAGAATCAGCTTCTCGCGCCAAATGAAGTGCAATCCCGCGAAAACAGTCTTCAGGGTCGTAGGTTCGCGCCGCCGTGTCTGCGGACGCGTTTTGATGCGGAACATGGATAACAGTGCGCCCACCGCAGTCAGCATGGCAGCCGCATAAACCGCGGACGGCCCACCGAAAACCGCATAAAGAATTCCGCCGACAGAAGGCCCAAGAATCGTCGCAGCTTGAAACGTGGTCGCGTTCCAGGCTACGGCATTGGCGAAATGTTCCTCGGGAACAAGTTGCGGCAGGATCGCTCGGCTTGCGGTTCCGTTGAACGATCGCACCACTCCCAACAGAATCAGCACGGCATAGATGAGCCGAACCGAGTGCCCGCCGCGCACCGCGATAATCAGCAGAAGGCCCGAGCAGAGCGCGTATCCCGCATAACAGGCGCCCAACACCTTGCGCCGTTCGAAGCGGTCAGACGCGTGCCCGGAAACCAGAAACAGCAGTATGCCCGGAAGAAACTGCGCCAAGCCAACCAGTCCCAGATCGAGAGCGCGTTTGGTAATGTCGGAAACCTGCCATCCCACGGCGCCGGCC
>JBAUYE010000290.1:0-6701 GCA_049584615.1 Candidatus Sulfotelmatobacter sp. | reverse complement strand
ATCATCACGATAAAATCGGCAGTGCCTACGACCATGATGTTCAGCACGCTTTCGCGCATTTCGTCGTACGTGGGATTGATGATGAACTTTCCGTCGATCTGCCCTACGCGCACGGCGCCGATGGGGCCGAGGAACGGGATGTCGGAAAGCGTGAGCGCAGCGGAGGCGCCGTTGATGCCGAGCACGTCGGGATCATTATTAGTATCGGCGGAGAGCACGAAGGCAATGACCTGGGTCTCGCACTTGAAGCCCTCGGCGAACATGGGACGCACCGGGCGGTCGATCTGGCGGCTGGTGAGCACTTCGCGCTCGCTCATGCGGCCTTCGCGCTTGATGAAGCCGCCGGGAAAGCGTCCACCGGCGTAGGTGTATTCGCGGTAATCGACGGTGAGGGGGAAGAAATCAATTCCCTCGCGCGGGTCGGCGTTGGCGGTCGCAGTGGCGAGCACGACGTTGTCGCCCTGCCGCACCACGGCTGAGCCGTGGGCTTGCTTGGCTAATTTTCCTGTTTCAAATGAGATTTGTTTGCCGCCGGCAAGGTCTACGGTAACGCTGCTAACTTCTGGTTTCATGTTTCATCCTTCTTATTGGAATCAGGAGGGCAGTCGCGGTTTCCCGGTTGCGCCTACGAACGACGCGCTGTTGCGAGGATGGAAAAACGCGCTCAGCCATGGTTATTGAATACGGACGGTAGCAGCCATGAGAGGTCCGTTCCGAGGCAGGCTCGGAATACTTCTTCGATAATACGCACGGTGTGAATTGGCTCAATGCTCGGCCGGCTTCCAGACGAAGGCGGCGTTCTCAGATACGTTTAAGGGAACAATTTCCCTGGGTTAAGTTCGCAAGCCTACTTGCGGATGCCGAGCTTGCCAATGACCGTCTTATAGCGCTCGGAATCGTATCTCTTGAGGTAGTCGAGCAAGCGACGCCGCTTGCTGACCAGCATGAGCAGGCCGCGGCGCGAGCCGTGGTCCTTCTGGTGCGTCTTGAAGTGGTCCGTCAACTGGCCAATGCGTTCACTGATGATGGCGATCTGAACCTCGGGACTCCCCGTGTCAGTCGCGTGCGTCTGATACTGGTCAATTACGGATTTCTTTTGCTCTCTGGCTAACACTAACCTGGTGCACTCCTGTTCTGGTTTCGATTTATCTTTGTGACTTAGTGAGGATAGCAGGCGGGGGCTAGAGGTGTAAAGGCGGGAGCCCGTCGGCGCTATGGTGGCCAACTTCGCAAGATGGAAAAAACCGGAGTGTTATCGCGCTTTTCAATAGGACGGCGTCAGCCCCAGTTTTCCTACCAGCGCGTGGTAGCGGGGGTCGGAATGGACGAAGTCAAAGATCGGTTCATTCTGTATCAAGATAAGCAAAGGGGAACGCTCATGGTAAGCAAGATCGAGGAACTTCAATACCGCGTTCCTGTCGCCGAGGTACGCGTATGATCTGGCATGGAAGTAAGATGAAATATACTCTCTGCGGACGCGGGTTTTATCACTCTCGACTCTCCACTGTGCGACGGCTTTTTGCCCGCCTCGCTGGAACGCCCGATGAATTTCGTCTGCCTTCTCCGGATCGTCCATCAGTTCGAGACCCTTTTCTAACTTTTCTGCAGACTCCTTCCCGATGCCTTTCAGCCAGTAAGCTTCAGAAAGATAAAAAATTGTACCGACGTCGTCGGGGTAGGCTTGGTCCCGCATTCGCAGCTCGTTAATTGCAGCATCTATCTGGCGCGTTTGTATGTAGGCGTACCCTAAGCCCCAAGGGGTCCTGAAAGGATCCAGTTCAATTGCTCGTTTTGCCTCCTGAAGAGACTGTTCGGGCCGATTCATAGCGGCCAGAACATAGGAGCGAAGATGGTGGGCCTCGGAATAGTTGGGGTCCAGTTCTGTTGCCCGTCTTGATTCCGCATCGGCGTGCGGCAGATCCCACGCGAGAAAGAAATACCAAGCCGCGAATGAGCAGTGGGCCTCGGACGAGGAATCATCGAGTGCCACGGCCTTGCGGGCGGCGGCTTCGAACTCGGCCGCGACTTCCTGCACAGGACGTTCGCTAGTGATCGCGAACTTCCCGTAAGAATCGGCGATACCGCTCCAGGCAGCGGCGTAATCGGGTTGAAGCTGAATAGCTTTCCGGAAGTAAACAAGGCTGTGCGTGTTGTCACCGTCAAACCAGAAGTCACGGCCGCGTAGGTAAGCATCGTGAGCTTCGGGATTAATGTAGCGTTGGCCTGGAGCGGGCAAAATCGCTGTCTTTACTTCTTTAGCGACGGTCTGGGAAAGTTCCTCGGGGAGCGAGAACGCCTGATTGAAGTCGCGGTCGTAACTCTCGGCCCACACGTGAGTGTCGGTGGGAGCGTAGATCAGCTGCACCGTCATGTGTACACGATTGGCATTGCGGGAGACTGAACCTTCGAGGATGCCGTCGACTCCGAGTTCGCGGGCGATCTCGCGAACCGGACGTTGAACTGCTTTATATCGCATGGCGGAGGTACGGGAGACGACGCGCAGCGAGCGGTTTTTGGCAAGCGCAGTAATAAGTTCGTCGGTCATGCCGTCGGCAAAATAGTCCTGCGAAGAATCGCCGGAGAGATTGGCTAGCGGGAGCACGGCGATGGAATGGATCTGCGCGGCCCTGGTACTGGGGAACAGGCGGGCGCGCATTCCACCGGCGTTGACGGCGATCAGGATTCCCGCCACAACCAGAAGGATGAGAGCCGTGACGGCTGCCAGTCGGAAGCGGTGCTTCGGTGCGGGAGCTAACTCGGTTGCGGGCGTGGCAGTAGGCAGGGGCGGGACCATGGCTTCGGTTGGGGGCGCGGCGATGGAGGAGCTTCCATTGGTTGAGCTCCTCTCCGCGACGAAGCGATAACCTTTGCCGCTGACGGTCAGGATGAAGCGAGGTTGCTCCGGGTCGTCGCGCAGCGCTTGCCGGATTTTGTGGATGGCCGTGTTGATGCCGTGTTCGGTATCTACGAAGACATCCTTGCCCCAGAGACGGTCGACGATTTCCTGGCGGGTGACGACGCTACCTTGCCGCTCCAGAAGAAGGATCAACAGCTCCATGGGGATGCGCTCGAGGGAAATGTGCTCGCTTTTCTGGGCGCGTCCCTGGCGGCGCAACTCGAAGCTCGCGCAATCGAGCTGAAATTCAGCGAATCTGTACTGCGACTCAGACATACTGCCCCAAACCTGAGGCACAAAACTATAGCATTGCCGGGGGCCGCGCGGGTAATGGCTTTTGGCGTGAATTGGTTAGGGCTTCAGGTTTCTTCACCTAATCTTCACCTTGCCGTCCTTGTGATTTTTGGGCATCCGCGACAGGATGCCGCCCGGAGTTCGAAGAAGTTCCCCACCTGCGAACTCTTCGAACAAAATTACAAGGAGAGACGGACATGGAATCGACATTCAAGAAGAGGTACACACGTTTTGTGGCCCTGCTCGCTGTGGGAACTATCGCCGCGATAGGAGTCGCCCATGCGGGTGGCTGGCGAGGCGATGACGATCAACTGGCCCAAGTGGCTGAATTGGAACAGCAAATTCACGTGACCTTTCACGCGGCAGTCAGCGTGCACGATCCGATAAATGGCGATTCGTCGGAAGTGATTACCCAGCGAATCCGCGAAGCACTTTCGATCTGGACTAAAGACGGCGAAATCACGATTGTCAGCACTTCTGCCGCGGCAGGAAATTATATCGGCAACGGCGATCCGGATGATCCCGCAAGTTGCCCTCTACCCTCCGGCGACACGTCTGCCACCGGTCAACAGGGCACGCTGTGCACGTTCTTCAAGTATGTTTCCGGCGGGTTGCAGGCAGCCAATAAATTTGTCTCGCTGTCCCCGGCGTACAAAACGAAGTATGTCCCTGTAAAGGATGATGACGGCCAATGGAAATCATCGGTGTATTTCGAATGCCATTACTTCGACGTGTCATTGAATCCAGCCACCGGCCAGCCGTTTTGGACAGCCAAGAGCCACGTAGACCTTGACGGCGAAGCCAAAAAGATCGACGGACGGTGGTTATTGACGCACGTCAGCTCATCCGCCGTTCCAGTTCCGGTTCCGTGAAGGGGGGCTGGCCCGCCTTTGCGGTAACACGAATCAGGCTGCCCCACCCTTCGCGACTTTCGAAGGGTGGGTACCTCAGACGATGATGTCGGGGGATTTCGCGGACGTGAACCTCGACTCTTTCGGGGAACGCACGTGGACGGATCGACCAATCGAGACGAAGGTCGAGACCGGTTGGTGCCCACCTTTCGAAAACCGCGAAAGGTGGGGCAGCCTCATTCGTGGAGCTGCAGGCGAAGTTGAATAGGCCCTTCGTCGGGAGTCGCTCCCTTTGCGCGCGACTCCGCTTCCTCAGGATGAAAAAAAGTTGTGGACCTTTACGCGGCGCTGAAGCGCCGCTCTTCCACGTTACTGCACGCCGCCTTCTCATCCTTTACGCGAATTCGAGGCCGTCGGGTTGGCGGAGGAGGGGCCAGGCTTCGCGGTAGTGGGCGTAGGGGCAGGGGCGGCGGCTTTTTTTGGGGCGGAAGAGGAGGCTGGTTTGGCCGAGGATGTGGGCTAGCGGGAGGATGAACCAGGAGTCTTCGGGGATGATGTGGGCGGCGATGAAATCGATTTCGGAGAGAGTGTAGGGGACGGCGTGTCCGTTGATGCGGCGGTGGGCGTTGACGCGGTAGAGGCCTTCGACTACTTGCGTGGTGGCTTTGACCTGGACGCGGACTAAACGCGGGCGGGAGTGCGGATCGATATGCGAAGGGTCGAGGATGAGGTCGTAGCGCTCGCTGTCGCCGTAGGGGCGGGAGATGCCGAAGCCTTGGCGGGCTGCGGCTAAGGCGAAGGCTAGTTCGGAGATTTCGCCGCGGCGTTTGGTGGTTTGTTCGCGGTCGAAGGGAGTTTTGGGGCTGGGAGTGGCGCGAGTGGGCAGGGCTTGGGCCGGACGCTGGTTGCGTCCGGGGGACGGGCCCTTGCGTCTGCGCATGAGTTTGGGTCTTGGTGGCTGAGAAAAAAGAGTCCAGAAAAGCAAATGGCGCTCGCCCTGGGGGCTTGCGCCAATTTTTACTCTCTATATCTAGGATAGCAGGTTGGGAGGGGTGAAACCGTCACGTTTTGCGGATTTATTTCTCTAGTCAGGGCAATGAGTTACGGGGAAGTGCACAAGTTTAGGGCCTTGACAAGATTCTTGAGCGTCCCCGTGGCGGGTGGTCCATTCAGGCCCGGTTTTGGCTTGAGTGGTCTTTCATGTTTTCGCAGGCCTCCGACGTCCCCACTCTAAATTTCGCAAAGGACGCGAAATTTAGAATGGGCCACCCGCCGAGCTGTGCGACCAGACTGCTGTTTAAATTCAGATTGTCTACCCGGTTCGCCCGATGGCTCACGGGAGATACACGCCGTAGAATTCAGGCACAAGATGGCCTCAACCGCATTCCGCAGAATGCCGCAACGACACAAAATACGGGAGGAACTTATGAATAAGGATCAGGTGACGGGCAAGATCGACCAGGCAGTGGGCAAAGTGCAGCGGAGCGTTGGAGGAAGTGTTGGGAACGAAAAACTAGCCAATAAGGGAGTGGTCAATCAGGCCAAAGGCGCGGTGAAGGAAACCTGGGGCGATGCGAAGGACGCCGCGAAGCAGATCCACGAATCGCACAAGCAGGCCGCTTCCGAAAAGGCCGCCCAGAGCCGGGAGAATACCCGGGAGAAGATCAGCCAGTCCGTGGATGACAC
Source organism: Candidatus Sulfotelmatobacter sp. (assembly GCA_049584615.1). GTDB lineage: Bacteria > Acidobacteriota > Terriglobia > Terriglobales > Acidobacteriaceae > Sulfotelmatobacter. The sequence continues at coordinate 974 of JBAUYE010000290.1, read as the reverse complement.
GAAAGAGAAGGCCAAGAACAAGATTGAGGAGTTCAAAGAACGCCACTCCGCGTGAGGTTCGGTGGGAGCCTCGTTCGTGGCCATGCAGGCGAGTTGCACAGGTCCATCGTTGGGAGTCGCCCGGTTTGCGTGCGACTCCCCTTGCTCAGGATGACAACGAAGGTCAGGGCGACGGACGGGAGTGTTCGTCCTACACATTCTACTTAGCCAGCATCATTAAAAGGTTCGAGGACGGGGGTGTGTCCGACGGGTCGCCTACCGGCTTTCCTTCACAACACGGCCGTTGAGGGGTTGAATGGGACGGACATCGTGCGGAAAGAGCTTGGCGAAGGCGGTGATTTGCCCGGCCGAGATCTCGACCGGAGTCTTCAGCACAAACCATGTCACACCTTCCGTGCAGGGCGGAGCCGTTACCGAGCCCATATACATGTAATAAGAAGTGTCAGTGGGCAGGAGGCCGGCAGGATTAATCTCGACTCCGGGCACCGCCTGCTCTTCGTGGGAGAAATCAGACAAGACCTTACTTTCGGTCTTGGGCATGTGGTTCCAAATCTTTTGAATGGTGGGGTTCGCTTTGCCGGACCGCAGAAGAACTGCGACTCCCACAACTTTTCCGTCACCGTCCTTATACATCAGGTGGGCAACCATGTCGTAGGGTTTGCCGTGGATGTATTCTTCGCTGGGACGGTGAAAGTGGAATTGCGTCAGCTGGTAGCGCGTGTCTCCTACGATGAGAAGGTTTCCGCTTCCCGGAGCGTCGTGGTAGTTCACTCGGATGGTGTATCCGTTGTTGAGGAGGTATTTGAGCGGGCCGCTTTTTGAGTCGAAGCGAAGAGCGGGGAGATCGGCTTTTTCTGCATTTTGGATGTCGATGGGGGATTGTTCCTTGCCGGTGTTGCAGGCGGCGTAGGCGGGATCGAGTTCACTCCAGTGGTCGGCTCCTTTTGGTCCTTCGTAGGTCCATGGCGTCTTCC
>JBAUYE010000289.1:0-21699 GCA_049584615.1 Candidatus Sulfotelmatobacter sp. | reverse complement strand
ATTTGTGCACCGGAGACATGGGGCCATCTTCGGCGAAGACTTATGACATTGAAGTCTGGCTGCCGGGGCAGCAATTGTTTCGCGAGATTTCGTCGTGCTCGAATTTTGAAGCGTACCAGGCGCGGCGGGCAAATATCCGCTACCGTCCAGAAGGCAAGAACAAGACCGAGTTTGTTCATACTTTGAACGGAAGCGGGCTGGCCGTCGGCCGGACTTGGGTGGCGATCGTCGAGAATTACCAGCAGGCCGACGGGAGTGTGGTGATTCCCGAAGTGTTGCGGCCTTACATTGGGGCGGAGAGGATTACGAAGAAAAATTTTTGACGGCAAGGTTTCAATGCTTCAAGGTTTCAAAAGGCCATGGCGCTCGGGATGGAACTGTGAAACGTTGAAACCTTGAAACCGGGAGGCTAAACTTGCAAAGTGTGGACATCAGCACGACCGCCGCGGGCGCGCCTTCCCTACCGATGAAGGGCGTCTGGCCTACAATTCGCAGCTACGTCTTTTGGCAGCATGAACGGGGCACGCTGCACTACGACATCATGGTCACGCTGATCCTGATTTTTGTTTTCTTCTCGCCGCGGGTCATCAACTTCAACGATAAACCCGCGCTCCGCGACCCGCATGCCAGCGATGTGGTGGTCACGGCCGACGCGCAGGGAGCGCTGCTTTACCAGATTTCCGCCGCTGCGATTACTCCAGGGGACGATCAGTCGGTGCGGGATCAGTTGCTTCATATTATCGAACCGATTTCCGGCGAGGTCACGATCGTGAAATACGATGGCGTTCCCGACGGTAAGGGGCACGTGCAGGCCTACCGTGTTTTGGTGAAGCGAAAACCGTGAGACGGAATTCAGTGAGAAAAATCTGCGACAAACATCGCCGTGACCGGCCATGATGATCTGCCTCCACATTTTGCTCCTTTCCCTGAGTATGGTTTTGCAGCAGCAGGAAGCGCCGTCTCTCGACAGTGTGCTCAAGAAAATGGACGCCACGGCTGCCGATTTCAAAGCCACGCAAGCCGATTTCGTGTGGGAACAATACCAGCGGGTGGTGGACGAAACTGACACGCAGACGGGCACGGTCTACTACCGCAGAGCGGGCAAAGACAAAGACATAGAAATGATGGCCGACATTAAGCAGCCCGACCCGAAGTTCGTGCTCTATAAAGACGGCAAGCTGCAGGTGTACCAGCCGAAGATTGATCAGGTCATGCAATATCCGGCGGGAGCTAACCGCGGCGAGATTGAGAGCTACCTGGTGCTCGGCTTCGGCGGGAGCGGCGAGGATTTGATAAAGTCCTTCGACGTAAGCTACCTGGGCGAGGAAACCGTCGACGGGATCGCAACCGCGAAGCTGCAACTCATTCCCAAGAGCGAGAAGTTTCGCAATAACATCTCAAAGATTCTGCTTTGGATCGACTTGAACCGCGGCATCTCGGTGCAGCAGCAGTTCTTCCAGGGCCAGGGCGACTATCGCCTGGCGAAGTATTCTGCGGTGAACCTGAAGGCCAAGATCGGCAACGACGTGTTTCAATTGAAGACCACAAAGAAGACGCAGTTCGTCTCGCCCCGCGGGTAAGTTACTGAATCTAAAGCACAAGAATGTGTGCTAAAAAGGGAACGCTGGGCGCTATACTGCCTAAGAGTTCGTTTCGACTTCATTCAGGTTGAGTTCATTCATGGCCAAGGTTTTTACCATTCCGGTTCCACCCAATTTTGGCAGCAAGCGTCGAGAGCGCACGTCCGATCCTCGGTACGTCGACGGACAACGCGTACTGATCGAGGCCATGAAATATCTGGCTCAGAGCGATCCGGTGTCGAACCGCCCGGCCATTGAGCTCATCTCGGAGCACGTGCGGACGCGCTTCCGCATGAGCGACTCGCCCCTGGCGTAGAACTTCCCCAGGTTCTGAATCTTAAGCATCAGCGTCACCCGCGGCTGAGCGATTTTCTAAAACGCAAATCGCATTGAGAACTGCATCACACGCGGCGTGGTCAGCGTGCGCTGGAACGTGCCAAAGCTGGTGATGTCGACCAAGTCTTCGTTGTCCACGGCGTTGGCGGCGTCAAATCGCACCGAGTTGGTAACGTTGAAAACTTCCCACGAAAACCTTATCATCCGGGTTTCACTGAAGCTCCAGACCTTGTTGAGCCCGCCATCGATGGAGAAAAAGCCGGGGCCGCGGAAAAGGTTGCGCTGGCCAGCTTCGCCGGGCGCCGTGTCGCGGAAGAGGACCGGCCCCGTACCGGTCGGGGCATAGGGACAAAAGCACTGAATATTCTGCGCGTTTTGGAAAGCATTGGGACTACCGCTGGAGTTAATGAAAACGCCGCTCTTCGGTTTCGGGCCAATGAGAAACGATGTTCCCTCCAGTTCAAAATTGGTGGACCAGCCGTCGCCGGCTGAAACGCTGAAGGGGAAACCGCTGGTCCAGCGGCCCAGCCCGCTGAATCCCCATCCGCCGAGCACGGAATTCATAAAACGGTTCGAAGAGCTCCAGCGCCGGCCTTTGCCGTAGGGAACATCCCAAATCGTGTTGAAGTTGATCTGGTTGGTGGTATCGAAGTCCGAAACCGCCCGCCACAAATCCGGCGACCAGGCATTAATTGCCTGATTGTTATAGGCAACCCCGCCCGCGGCTTCGAACCCATTCACGCGTTCGGCGTTCGAACTTTCGTCGATGGACTTGGAGTACACGTAATTAAAATCAAATTGTAGTCCTGCACTCATGGCGTGACGCAGCGTCACCTGCAGCGCGTTGTAATTGCTTGGGCTGCGGGTTTGCCAGCCGTAGAGCGACGAAAATTGGTCCTGATAATACTGATAGGCAGTGCCCGGGCCGTACCCGTATTGGTTTACGCCAGTGGCGGTGCCGGCGCATGCCGGGAAGCAGAACACGTCCGCGATTTCCTGCGCCGTGGTTTCATTGCCTGCGTAGCCGTAAAAGAGGTCGTACATATTCTGGGTTGCAGTGGGATTGGCGGGTATGCCCGGAGCATAGCCCGAGATCCCGGCCGCACCGGCTGCCTGCGGAAACATATCCTGCCAGTAAGGAATGTTGGCTATGCTCGATTCGGGAGTGTTGACCGCCGCCGCCTTGTGAAATATCTGAGCCGCCTGAAAATATGACGTGCCACTCTTGGGGTCGACCAAGTTGAGCGGTTGAGCCAGGTCGACTTCCTGCAGCAGACGATGCGCGAAACGGCCGGTGTAAGTTGTTTCCAGCACAAAGTTATGAGGGAATTCGCGCGTGAGGGAGAAGTCAACCACCTCCGAGTAGGGCGTTCTCAGGTGATCATCGATGCCCCAGGCGATGGCGAGGCCATAAGTGTTTGGATTGCCGGGAGGTGTGTAGGGAAAGCCGCTGGGTGACGGAGCAATTTCACTCGCGGGCAGATTAGCCAGACCAAGAAGCCCGGTGTAGCGCGGCGCGTCATCCACCGTGGAAACACCCGCGGGATTGCTGAAAGTCGAAGTCAATCCCCAGGAGCCGTTGCGGTCGAAGGTGTTGACGACCCCTTCGCCGAAGTGATCGAAGTAAATCCCGTAACCGGCGCGAACGGAACTCTTGCCGGCGTTACCGAACACCTGGTGCCAAAAGCCGCTGTCGGCGTGGGGAGAATAGGCAATGGCAAACCGGGGAGCGAAGTTCTTATAATCCCACGCCCAGTAAGGCTTGGCGCCGTTGGCTTGCCCGGAAAGAGCGAAAGTCAGATCGGGCTGAACCACATTGCCGAGCGCCGCCTGTTCCCCACGGGTCTTAAACCACTGATCCATGTTCACCGTCGGGGCGACCTGATTGCCTGTGTTCTCAAAAGGAGGCTGCAAAAGTGAGTAGCGGAGCCCGTAGGTCACAACCAGGCTGGGCGTGACACTCCACTTATCCTGCAGGTACATCTCGCCCTCAAAGTTCTGGAAGTGGCGCGGAATTAACTGGCCGTTGGGAATCTGTTGGCCGAGCTTGTTCTGGTTCGCGACGGTGTAGACCTGGCTGAGAATCCCGGCAACGTCCATGGCCGCAAAACTGTAAGAGGTTCCGAAGGACGAGTCCACCAGAGGGAAATTCGGGTTAAGTGACGGGTCGAGGCTGACTCCCTGATTGGCGATGAAGGATGGATCGAGCCAATAAAGGTTGGTGAAGGCGGAGGAAATGTTTTCCGCGTTGGATTGACGGTTATTGTGAATGAGCCGCCAATTAGTGCCGAATTGGATGGTGTGCGTGCCTTTGGTCCAGGAGACATCGTCAACGAAATTATTCACGGGGACGTTGGTCAGGATGGTCGGGCTGGCGAGAGCTTGAGTGTCGTCCAAGCCGCGAAAGGTAACATAATCCTGGCTATTGAGGCCCCCTGTTCCCTCGCCCTGGCGGATGAATGCATAACGGAAATTGTTGATAAGGTTACTTCTGATCAAGGCGGTGTATCCAGCAGCAATTCCTTTGCTGTTGTTAGTTATGTAAGAGAACGCAGGCTGACCAGGAAACTGCGGCGGCGTCGACTGGTGGTCATTCTGCAGGTTGCCGCGCACAAAAAGGGAGTGACTACCGCTGGCATTGAGTTTGAAATCGAGCTTGACGATATAGGTATCGTACTTGTACGGAGCCGGGCCAGGGAAGGTATAGGCCGCGTTGTTCAGCAAGTCGCCTTCGCTGCTGGAGTTGGGGAGGGGGTACTTTGTGAATAGGGCGCTAGGATTGCCGGTGCCATTGATATTGGTGATCAGGCCGTTGTCACCGGGACCTTGGGGGTTTCCGGGCGTGGGAGGGCACGTTCCGTTGACGGCACAGCCAGGTCCAGTGTAATCGCCTTGGTCCAGTGAGGCGACTTGGGCGGGCGTGAGGGTAGCAACGTTAAATCCCGGGAAGGTAGTTCCGCCTCCGACGACGGTTACGTTGGGGTTGGTGGTGGTGCAATTGGCATCGACGGGGGCCGGGTCGCAGAGATACTTCAAATATCCCTCGGTCATGCTCAGGGTAGGAACCTCACGCGTCTGCTGTGTCGCGTCTGATGTGCGCTGGCCTTCGTAGGCGATGAAAAAGAAAGCCCGGTCTTTCTTGATCGGGCCGCCGACAGTACCGCCAAACGTGTTGCGCAGGATAAACCCCGGAACGTTGGGCAGCCCGGCCTCAAGTTCCGCCTGCTTGTTGAACCAGTCGTTGGCCACGTCAAAGTTGGGTCGATAGTACTCGTAGAGCGAACCGTGGACCGCATTCGTGCCGCTCTTGGTGACCAGGTTGACTTGCGCGCCTGAGGAGCGGCCGGAGTCCGCGTCGTAGTTCCCGGTGGTGACGCGGAACTCCTGCAGAGAATCGAGGGTGGTGCGCATGGCGCCTTCGAAGGCATAGCCCTCGAGTTGGTCGTTGTCATCCAACCCATCAAGAGTGATGTTGCTCTGATCGCTGCGGGCTCCATTAACCGCGCCGCCGCGGCTGTCGGAGTCCTGCTGAATGTTGGTGGTGTTACCGATGTAGGTAACACCCGGCTGCAGACTGAGGATCGTGACCGGATCGCGGCCTTCGGAGGGCAGGTCGGTCAACTGGCGCGCATTGAAATTGTTGCCGAGGGTCGCATCGGTGGTGTTGACCATGGGGGCTTCGCCGGTGACGTCGACCACCACCGTGCCTCCTTTCACCTCCAAAGCGAGGTTCAACGTGGCCGGACTGCTGACCTGCAACACCACGTTTTCACGCTTCACCGTGGCGAAGCCTGCGGCCTCGACGGTGAGCACATAGGCAGCGGGAGGAAGCTCGAGAAACTGATAGACGCCCTGGCCGTCGGTTTTGGTGGTGCGCGAAAATCCCGTGGCCGCGTTGCTCAAAGTAACGCTGGCGCCACCTACCACCAAGCCTTTTGCGTCAGAGATCGTGCCCCGCAGCGACGTGGTAGCTGACTGGGCGAAGATCAAGGTTTGGAAAGCGAGGAGAAACACCGCCAACAGAGTGACTACACGTAAACCAGAACGCATAGAGCCTCCTTCGCCCGCGACGAGCGTCACAGTTTGGATTGTTTGTCCCAGGAATAGAAAGACGGTCGAGACCCGGGAACCTGATAGGGCGATATTGTGCAACTGCCGGGCCACAATGTTCAAGCTGATTCTTCAAAGCTTTGGGCGGCGTGAAACGTTTGAATACGTGTTTTCACATACTGCGTTCCAGATTTGGGAGCCTGTTTATGCGGGTTTTCGATGGTTTGAATGCGATTTTCCGATGAGGAATACGGCTGCCGCGACTATGACCACGGGATAACATTCCAGCGTGTAACGGGGTTCGGGATTCTCCAGGGTTCCGAGGAACAGCGAACGTAGGGCAAGGAACATAAGAAGTAATCCGACGCCGAATGAGTCGCGCAAGCGCCAGAGGCCGACAGCGGCGGCCGCGACATAGACCAGATTGATGAGACCGAAGACTATGCTCACCGTGAGCCACACTGGGTCGTCATTGAACTCCCACCAGCGGGGATCAGAAGGCAGCAATTCGGTGCGGGGACGCAGCCACATATCAGCAATGCGCAGAGCTGGCAGCCATAGGTAGTAACGCAGGGGCGCGGCGTGAATCCGCGCCGCGGCCAGCGCGGCAAAGCGCGCCTCGAGTTCCGGAGTTACTTCGTGATCGCGGTTGTAGTCGGCGAAAAGTTGCTCCGTGGCCTGGCGCTGCTGAGCGGAATCGAAAGCGCGCTGCGGCAGTCGCGTGACATCGATGTCATCACCCGGCACCCTCCAATAAACTTCCTGCACAGAGGTGGAGTCCGCCATCCAGGTTTTCGTCCAGCGATTGAAGCCCGGCATCAGGAGTTCATCGGAATCGTTGGCATAGCGGGGAGCGAGCGGCTCGAAGCGGTGCATGGTGTGCAGGTTTCGGAGGGTCCAGGGAACTAGCGGGCCGAAGGCGCCGACGGTCAGGATCACTCCCACGCGGAGCATGGGTTGCAACCGGGGCACGATCCCCGATGTCCGCTTCAGCTTCACCATGAAGCTTCGCAGGAAAATTAGAAACCAGTATGCACCGACAGCGGCGAACAGAATGCCGCCGTCTGGCCGCAACAGGATGGATGCCCCGATGGAAAGACCACAGGCGAGCCATGTTAGCGGCATCGGTGTTGAGTTTGACTCGAGGTCGCAGCGAAAAGCGGCAATCCCTCGCATTGCTAAATCCAGCGCCAATGTTGTGAAAAATATCTCCAGCGTCTCGGTGAGAACGGCGGCTGAGTAGTTTGCGAGGAATGGACAAAGTCCGGCGAGCAGGAAAGCCACCTTCGCCGCATGCTCGGATGCAAGGCGGCGCGCTAGATCGGCGACGAGGAAACACGTGCCCAGATCGAACAGGACCTGAATCAGCAGAACCGCGCGGAAGTTGCCCCAGCCGAAAACGGCGAAGATCGCGGCTAGAAACGCCGGATACCCCGGCAGGCGGGAAAGAGTGGGCATGATCTGGCCGGAATCTGTGATGCCGTAGACGCCGTGCTGCAGCCAGTTTTCGGCGATATCGGCATAGAGGCGGGAATCGTCTACCACCGCCGGAAAGTGGAGAACAAAAACGAGCCGCAACGCCAGGGCCACTAGGCTCGCTGCGAAAAAGAACCGAGCATCCTTCCGCACCAGTTCCAGCACGCTGAGAATATAGCGCGTTTGAAGCCATCTTTTTCAGGCCATCTTTTCCAAGCCATCTTTGGGGACGGGAAAGTGCATCTTAATTAACTAACGACACCGGACCCTGTCCCCTCTGGTAATCACGTCTCGCCTGGAATTGACCACGTGTCGCCGGCGGCATACGATGAACGATTAGCTCTCCATGGCTGAACCTGTCTTTTACGATCCGCAACGCGCACGCTGGAAGCGCCTGAGACGTTTCGTCGACGTCGGAGTCGCAGTGCTATCCGCGTTGATTATTTTCTTTGTGTACACGACGCTGCGCGACGAGCGCCTGCCTGAGCTGCTTTTTTCACCGCAGAAGCGCGCCTTCAGGGCGTTGAAGGAAAATGAAAAGGGAAAAGCCCGTGAGCGCCAGAAAAAGCTGGCCAGCCGATCCCATCGCAAATCGAAGCTGCCTGCTTCGGAAGTGAAACTAAACCAGGAAGAGGGCATCCGGGCGGCATTCTACGTTCCCTGGGACGCTGCTAGCTTTTCTTCTCTGCGCGATTTTTCGCGCCAGATCGATCTGCTCTATCCCGACTGGCTGCACGCTCTCACTGCCGACGGCCGGCTGCAGGCAGTGGACGACCAGACCAACAAGTTCTTCGACGTAGTACAGAACAATCGCGTGCGCTCTGTCGATGACCGTGTAATGCCTTTTCTAAAAACTGAAGACCCCGCCATGGAAGTCTTTCCCATGGTGAACAACTTTGACGGCGCCGAGTGGGTTGGGGGGATCACGGACTTCCTGAACAATCCCAGCGCGCGTGCGGTTTTTCGCCAGCAGGTGGGAATGTTTCTCGCCTCAGACCATTTTCGCGGTTTGATGGTGGATTTCGAAGCCTTCCCCAAAGTAGGTCAGCCGGGCTACATTGCGCTGCTGAATGAACTTTCCGCGGACCTGCATGCCCGTGGGATGAAGCTCTACGTCAGCGTGCCCGCGCACAATCCGGAATTCGACTACGCTGCGGTCGCTGCTCCGGCGGACGGCGTGGTCATTATGAACTACGACGAGCACTATCCCGGTGCGGCGTCGGGACCGGTCGCCTCCCAGGACTGGTTCGTCGAGAATCTCAAGTTCGCGGCGAAGGAAATTCCGCGGGAGAAGCTGATCTGCGCCATCGCCAACTACGGTTATGACTGGGTGCTGAAACCGAAGAAGGGCAAGCTACCGGCAGATGAACACGACAGCTCGGTGAGCGCGCAGGAAGCGTGGCTGGCGGCGCGCGATTCCGATGTAGATGTCACCTTCGACGACGATGCGCTGAATCCGCATTTCAGCTATCTGGATGAGCACAGCCTGCAGCATGACGTCTGGTTTCTCGATGCGGTTACAGCTCTGAACCACATGCGCGCCGCGCAGACGCTGGGCATCCAGACCTTCGCACTGTGGCGGCTGGGCGGCGAGGACCGCTCCTTGTGGAAGGTGTGGGATGTTCCCGGCGAGACCGGCGCGACCGACAAACTGCGCGACGTGCCTCCCGGCCAGGATGTTGATATGGAGGGCCAGGGCGAGATTCTGCGGATCGAAGACCGCCCCACGCACGGCACTCGAGACCTTACCGTCGATGCGAATACCAAGCTGATTACCGACGAAGTTTTTCAATCTCTGCCCGAGCCTTACCGCGTGGCCCGTTACGGCTACAGTCCCAACAAAGTCGTGCTGACTTTCGACGATGGCCCGGATCCCGAGTGGACTCCGAAGATTCTCGACGTGCTCAAGCGGGAGCATGCGACGGCTACGTTTTTCTTGATCGGAATTCAGACGGACAAGTTTCCCAGCCTGGCCAAACGTATTTACAAAGAAGGCGATACGATTGGGAACCACACCTTCACCCATCCCGATGTGAGCAATATCTCGGCCACCTATATGAAGGTGGAGCTGAACCTGACCGAACGGCTTTTCGCCAGCCTGGTGGGAGTTCGAGTCATGCTGCTGCGTCCGCCCTATGCCATTGACGAGGAGCCAGACACCGCGGACCAGGTGCGTCCGCTCGAAACTGCGCAGGACTTGGGCTACACCACCGTGGGCAACCGGATTGACCCCAACGACTGGAGCGACAAGCCGCGGCGGCACACTGCCGAAGAGATCTCAGCCTTCGTGCTGGCGCACTTGCCGCCATGCAGCCCGAGCGACCAACACTGCGGCAATATTGTTCTGCTGCATGACGGCGGCGGGGATCGCTCCGAAACCGTGCGGGCTTTGCCCATGATTATTGATGGCATCCGCGCCCGCGGTTATGAGGTCGCGCCGATCTACGAGTTACTGGGTAAGACTCGCGCCGCCGTGATGGCGCCTTTGTCGAGGCCGCAACTCTGGGCCGCGCGCCTTGATGGGCTGGGCTTCTGGCTGTTCGACGCGGGCCTAATGGGGATCACGTGGATCTTCCTGATCGGTGACATTTTAATGACCGGACGCCTCCTGTTTATCGGCACGGCTGCGGTCTATGACCGCCTGCAGGAAAAAATCTTCGGAAGGCCCGCCGAGGTGGCTTCGTACAAGCCCAAGGTCGCCGTGCTCATCCCCGCTTACAACGAAGAGAAGGTGATTGAACGAACGGTGCGCGCCGCGCTGAACTCCGACTATCGCAACCTGCGGGTGATTGTGATCGATGACGGATCACGGGACCGCACTCTCGAAATTGCGCGCACCGCCTTCGCCCGGGAAGAGGCTGCGGGAAAAGTTCTCATCCTCACCAAGCCGAACTCGGGCAAGGCAGACGCTCTTAACTATGGCATCGAACATATTGGAGATGCCGAACTCTTCGTCGGCATCGATGCCGACACTGTAATCGCCAGTGACGCGATCTCGCGACTGGTGCCGCATTTCATCAATCCGAAAGTCGGAGCCATCGCCGGCAATGCCAAGGTGGGGAACCGGGTGAATCTCTGGACGCGCTGGCAGGCTCTCGAATACATCACCAGCCAGAACTTCGAGCGCCGCGCTTTGGACGTGCTGGGCGCGGTCAGTGTGGTTCCGGGCGCGATCGGAGCGTGGCGCGTTTCCGCTGTACGGGAGGCGGGTGGGTACCAGATCGACACCGTCGCCGAAGACGCCGATCTCACCATGGCGCTTCTGCGCCGCGGCTACCGCGTGGAATACGAAGACATGGCGCTGGCTTACACCGAAGCCCCCACCAACGCGAACGGGCTGATGCGCCAGCGCTTTCGCTGGTCGTTCGGCGTTCTGCAGGCAGTCTACAAACACAGTGGAGTGTTTGCGCGCAAGGGGGCGCTGGGATTTGTGGCGCTGCCGAACATCGTGATCTTCCAGATTCTATTGCCGCTGGTCTCGCCGCTCATCGACATCATGTTCGCCTTCGGCGCCTCGTGGTACTTCATCCAGAAGTACTTCCACCCGGATTCCACCGATCCCGCAAGCTTCCACAAGCTGGTCGCATTCTTCTTCGTGTTCCTGGTGGTCGACTTCCTGGCGTCAGCGCTGGCGTTTGCGCTGGAGCGAAGCCGTCCCGACGAAAAAGAAGACGGCTGGCTGCTTACGCAAGTCTGGCTGCAGCGCTTTGCCTACCGCCAGTTGTTTTCGGTGGTCCTGTTCAAGACGCTGAAGCGCGCACTCGAAGGCCGCAGGTTCGCATGGGACAAGCTGGAGCGAACCGCCGCAGTGAAGTACGTGCCGTCGGAAACTCGCGATCAGGTGAACGTGCCTTAGCGGCTTAACGACGTGAGTTTCCCTACCGGAACAGCAACGGCGCGAACCCTGCCAGATTCCTCCGCCAAACCATCCAGGTGTGCATCCCCGGCGTCTCGATCTCGGTCGCTTTCACTCCCTTGGTTTTGAGCCAAGCCCGCAGATTGCGATTGATCGTGATCAGATGATCCTCGGTGCCACACGCAATCCACAAAAGATGTATCTGCTGGTTTGCTTTCGCGTCGAGAGTAGGAAAATCTTTTTGGAAGTCGTCGGGAATGCCGCCGGAACTGAAGGCGCCGATCCAGGAAAACTTGTCGAGGTTGTTCAAGCCGGTGAGCAGGGATTCCGAGCCGCCCATGGATAACCCGGCAATCGCCCGCGCATTGCGGTCTTTTGTGATCCGGTATTCACCCTCGACGCGCGGCATGACCTCGGTAAGCAGCGCTTCGCTGAACTTCCTGAAGTTGGTGTCGCGCAAATCTGGGTGATTCCACGCTCCCCAGGAAACCCGGATCATCTCCATCGTCCCGTAGCCAAGAGGCATCACCACGATCATGGGCTTGGCTTTGCCCTGCGCGATGAGATTGTCGAGAATCACGTTGGCACGCCCAACGGCAGTCCATCCGCTGGCATCGTCGCTGTAGCCGTGCAGCAGATAGAGCACTGGATAGGTCTTCTTCGCCACGGGATCGTAGCCCGGCGGCGTGTAGACGTAGTAATCGCGGTCATCGCCCGCGACCGCCGACCTGTAGAAGTGATGATGAACTTCGCCGTGCGGCACCTCATTCAATTCCCAAGGCAAGGACAAAGGTCCGGGAACATGCACCGCATTCCCCGGCGTGAGCAAATTCGGAACCAGCAGATGGTTGGAGGGATCCAGCATTCGCACGCCGTCTACGATGAATTCGTAACCGTAGTAGTCTGGGGCCAAGGGAGCAGTCGTGACGCTCCATCCATCCCCATCCTTCTTCATGGGTAAAGGCCCCGCGCTGCCCTCAAGCCCAAGCTTGACTTCGACCGCATTCGGGTCGCGGAGACGGAAGGTAACGCTGCCATCGGCATGGACCTCAGGGGAGACAATTGGCGCTGGCCGTTGAGGCGGAGGAGCCTGCGCTGGTTTGTCCTGCGCTGCGGCCAGAACTCCAAACATCGAGAGGACACAAAGGCACGACTGAACGAGGGACGTGATCGATCTCATAGACCTCCAGCCGAAGATCCTCGGGCAAAATTAGGAGTGACTTTTCCCCTCGGCCACTTCCAGCCGCGTCTCGGCCTTGTGCAACGCATTCAGAGACCGCTCGACGTCAACATTCGGGTCGCCACTCGACAGTCGTTCCTCGGCTCGGGCTTTGGCTTTGCGCGCGCGTTCCACGTCGATCTCGGCTGGGCGCTCTGCGGTCTCGGCCAGAATCGTCACCTTGTCGGGCAAGACTTCTGCGAATCCCCATGCGACCGCAAGCCGCTGTTCTTCGGCGGCGCCGGTGTGGAATGTGATTTCACCCACCGCCAGTTCGGTGATGAGCGGCGCATGCCCCGGCAAGATGCCCAGATATCCGTTCCTGCCGGGAATCTGAACTTCCGCCGCAGCCGTGTCGACCACTTTCTTTTCCGGCGTGACGATCTCGAGTTGGAAAGTATCGGACATAAGAATCGGCTTCGGGCTTCGGCTTTCGGGCCTCGGCCAACACAAGACTGCAAGGGTCTTCGGCTCCGCTGAAGCCCGAAGCCCGGAGCCCGCTTCTACGCTGCCGCTTTCATCTTCTCTGCCGCTTCCAGCACTTCTTCAATCGGTCCCTTCATATAAAACGCCTGCTCGGGGATGTCGTCATACTTGCCTTTGACAATCGCCTTGAAGCCCTTCACCGTGTCGGCAATCTTTACGTAACGCCCCGCTGCTCCGGTGAACTGCTCGGCCACGTGGAAGGGCTGCGACAGGAAGCGTTGAATTTTTCGCGCCCGCGCCACCGTCAGCTTCTGATCTTCGCTCAGTTCGTCGATGCCGAGAATCGCGATGATGTCCTGCAGATCTTTGTAAGTCTGCAACGTCTTCTTCACGGACTGGGCCACGTCGTAATGCTCCTGACCAACGATGCGGGCATCGAGAATGCGCGACGTCGAAGCCAGCGGATCGACCGCGGGATAAATTCCAATCTCGGTCAAAGCGCGTGAAAGCACCGTGGTCGCGTCGAGGTGAGCAAACGTCGTCGCCGGCGCTGGATCGGTCAAGTCATCGGCGGGCACGTAAATCGCCTGCACCGAAGTGACCGAACCTTTCTTGGTTGAGGTAATGCGCTCCTGCAGTTCGCCCATTTCCGTCGCCAGGTTCGGCTGGTAACCTACGGCGCTGGGCATGCGGCCGAGCAGCGCGGATACTTCCGATCCGGCCTGCGTGAAGCGGAAAATATTGTCGATGAAGAGCAGCGTGTCCGCTCCCTCGGCGTCGCGGAAATATTCGGCGACAGTAAGTCCAGTGAGCGCCACGCGCAGGCGCGCGCCTGGAGGCTCCGTCATCTGACCGTAAATCAGCGCGGCTTTTGAGTGCGCCGGATCGCCGGGCTTGATCACGCCGGATTCCGTCATCTCCAGCCACAGATCGTTGCCTTCGCGCGTTCGTTCTCCAACCCCAGCAAACACGGAGTAGCCACCGTGCTGCTTGGCGACGTTGTTGATCAGGTCCATGATGACGACGGTCTTGCCCACACCCGCGCCGCCGAACAAGCCGATCTTGCCGCCCTTCAAAAACGGCTGAATGAGATCGATGACTTTCACGCCGGTCTCAAACATTTCCGCCGTCGTGGCCTGCTCGTCGAACGCCGGGGCCAGGCGGTGAATCGGCATTCTTTCCTTGTACTCGATCGGACCAAGCTGGTCCACAGGCTCGCCGATCACATTCATCACGCGCCCCAGGGTGCCTCGGCCTACGGGCACGGAAATTGGTCCACCGGTGTCGATTGCCTTCATGCCGCGCACCATGCCTTCGGTGGCCTCCATCGCGATACAGCGCACGCGGCCTTCGCCCAGGTGCTGCTGGACTTCAAGAATTACGTTGACCGGGCTGGGCACGGTGAAACCGTCACTCACGACTCGCACTGCCTCATAGATAGGCGGCAGCTTGCCTTCGGGAAACTGGACGTCCACCGCCGGCCCTGCAATTTGAACGACGTGTCCTACGTTTTCTGCCATATGTTTTTGACTCGTCTGGTTACTGGGTACTGGCTACTGGCTACATCGCGGCTGCGCCGCTCACGATCTCGATAATCTCTTTGGTGATCTTTGCCTGCCGCGCCCGGTTCATGGCCAGGGTCAGCGAGTCGATCATGTCGGTGGCGTTGCTGGTGGCAGAATCCATCGCAGTCATGCGCGCGGCGTGCTCGGCAGCCACCGACTCGAGCAGCGCCCGGAAAACCTGGCTGGAAACATATTTCGGCAGCAACGCGCGGAACAATTCCTCCGGTGCCTGCTCGTAAATGTAATCTACCTGCCCCGAACCGAACTGCGCCGCCTCTTCACTCGAACGCTGGTTGGGATGCAGGCCAACTCCGGCGCTGATGGCCGCTTCCTTGGCTTTCTTCTTTTCTTCTTCCGTCATCTCCTCAGCCAGGCGAACCGCCGGCTCGCCGATCTGTTCGATGGGAAGAATCTGCTCCACGATGAGCCGCTGCGCAATCACCGACTTGAATTCGTTGAAGACGACGTAGACCGAATCAACCTCCTCGCGCTGATAACGCCTGATCACGTTCTCCGCCAAAGCCCGGGCCTGAGAAAATTCCAATTTGCCGAGAACGCCAACGTGCTCTCCAGTAATTTGGATCGCCCCAGCACGCTCGGCGGGCTCGGGCGGGCTCTCGAGAGACTCTTCGGTGTCGGCCAGGCTGCGAGTTTGCACCGGCGCGGCCGGATAGCGCCGCCGCAGAAAGTCGCGCCCTTTGCGGCCGATCGATTCAATGTCGATATTCTTTCCGGCCTTCGATTCGATAAACCGGCTGGCAGCTTTGGTGACGTTGGCACTGAACGCGCCCGCCAACCCCTTGTCGCCGGTGACAACGATCAACAGAATAGTTCTCTCCGGCCGTTGCGCCAACAAAGGATGCTTTGGCTCACCGGTTTCCGGATCGTAAATCTCCGTCCGCGCCACCAGCGATTTCAGAACGTTCGTCAACATCAGCGCATAAGGACGGGCCGACAAAGCGCGATCCTGCGCCCGGCGCAGTTTGGCCGCCGAGACCACCTTCATGGCCTTGGTGATCTGCCGCGTATTCACCACGCTGCGAATGCGGCGACGGATGTCGAGGATGTTAGCCATTGGAAACCAGTTCTCAGTTCTCAGTTCTCAGTTCTCAGTAAAAATCCCTCGGCTCTGAGTTCTTGCTGAGAACCGAGAACTGGGAACTGAGAACTATCACTTCGCTACAGCTTCCCTGCTCGCCACAAACTGCTGTTTCGCCTGCTTGATCACATCGGTCAACTGCGCCTTCAGGCCGTCATCGAGAACCTTTTTCTCCATGATGGTGCGCAGCAGGCCAGCTTGAGTCGCATCCACGTATTCGTACAGTTCTTTTTCGAAGTCGCGTACCTGATTCACCGGAAGGTCGTCGAGAAAACCTCCCGTGCCGGCGAAGATGATCAGAATCTGCTTGGAGAACGGCAGCGGCGAGAATTGGTTCTGCTTCAGGAGTTCAACCAGCCGCTGCCCGCGATTCAATTGCGCCTGCGTGGCCTTATCGAGGTCGCTGCCGAACTGCGCAAAGGCCGCCAGTTCGCGATATTGCGCGAGTTCCAGCTTCAGCGTTCCTGCAACTTGCCGCATAGCTTTGATCTGCGCGCTGCCGCCCACGCGGCTCACCGACAAACCCACGTTCACGGCTGGACGCACGCCCTGATTGAACAAATCGGTTTCCAGATAAATTTGACCATCCGTAATCGAAATCACGTTGGTCGGAATATAAGCAGAAACGTCTCCGGCTTGCGTCTCGATGATGGGCAACGCGGTCAGGGATCCGCCACCGTTCTTGTCGCTCAACTTGGCCGAGCGCTCCAGCAGCCGCGAGTGAAGATAGAAAACGTCCCCCGGATACGCCTCCCGCCCCGGCGGCCGCCGCAGCAGAAGCGAGATTTCGCGGTAGGAGGCCGCATGCTTCGAGAGATCGTCATATATGACGAGCGCGTGCCGCTTGGTATCGCGGAAATATTCACCAATGGCCGTTGCCGCATACGGCGAAATGTACTGCATGGGTGCGGGTTCCGAGGCCGACGCCGCAACCACGATGGTGTATTCCATCGCGCCGTAATCTTCGAGAATCTTCACCACCTGCGCAATCGAAGACCGCTTTTGCCCGATCGCGTTGTAGATGCAAACCAGGTTGTTGCCCTTGCTGTTGATGATGGTATCGAGCGCGACAGCAGTTTTTCCGGTCTGCCGGTCGCCAATGATCAACTCGCGCTGTCCGCGGCCGATCGGAATCATGCTGTCGATGGCCTTCAGTCCGGTCGCCATGGGCTCGCGCACCGGTTGCCGGTCGATGACGCCGGGCGCCAATCGTTCCAAGGCGATGAACTTATCGGTGGCAATGGGGCCTTTGTCGTCGATGGGACGGCCGAGCGAGTCGACCACGCGCCCAATCATGGCGTCGCCTACGGGCACGCTCATGATGCGTCCCGTGCGCTTCACTTCATCGCCTTCTTTGATCTCGGTATATTCACCGAGCAGCACCACGCCCACCTGGTCTTCTTCCAGGTTCATGGCGATGCCGGCCACGCCGTGCGGGAAGGTAAGAAGTTCACCGGCCATCACTTTATCGAGGCCATACACGCGCGCGATGCCGTCTCCGAGCGTGATGACCGTGCCGGTCTCGTCCACGGAGATCTTCGATTCGTAGTTCTCGATCTGCTCGCGGATCAGCTTGGTAATTTCGTCTGCCTTGATCTGTGCCATAGAATCAGTTTCCAGCTAAGTGCCGCTTATCTCTTCCTTAATCCTCTCCAACTGCCCTTTCACCGAACCATCGTAGATCGTACTGCCGATGCGGACCACGGCGCCTCCCAGAAGCGAAGCGTCCTGCCCGTACTGCGCCCGGACTTTCTTGCCAGTCAACTTCCCGACCTGAGCCTCGAATTCGCGCTTCTCCGCATCGTCGAGGGAGCGAGCGCTGGTGATCTCGGCCTCGGCAAATCCCAGGCGCGCGTCGAGTTCCTTGACGAGTTGCAAAATGATAGGATCCAGAAAATGTGTTCGCCGATGATCAATCAACACCGCGACCAGGTTCCTCACCTGGGTTGAAATGCCGTCACGCTTGGCGATTACATCCAGCACGCGCCGCTTCTGATCCGCGGGAATCGCCGGATTTTCCCACACTCGCCGTAACACCGAACTTTCGTCGAGCAGGCTGGCGATCGTGCGCAATTCCGCAATCGAGCGGTCGGCGTCGAGATGGTCGCTCATGACCACATCTGCGAACGCCCGGGCGTACGTGCTGGCGACGGAAGCCATTCTTCAGCGTCCGTCCTTTCCGGGCCCTGAAGCCTCGGACACTCCCAGCTCCCCGGCAAACTTGCGCACCAGTACCTGATCGGTCGCCGCATCTACGCGAATCTGCTTCTGCGCCAGCCCAACCGCCAGATCAGCCGCGTAGGCCGTCAGCTCGCGGCGCGCGCTCTTGGCAGCGGCCGCGATTTCCTGCTGCGCCGATTCCAGCATCTTTCGAGCATCTTCCTGAACCGCCGCCTGGATGCGCGCTTCCTCGGCTCCGGCTTCTTTTTCGGCGGCGTCGCGCATCATGCCAATCTCCACATCCAGCTTCATCAGGCGCGACTCGATTTCCGCCAGCCTCCGCCTCGCTTCCTCGCTGGCCTTCTGCGCCTCCTGCATCGCTTTCTGGATCGCCGCCGTGCGGGCGCTGAAGATTCCCGGCAAATATTTGCGGGCAGCCCAGATGATCACCGCGGCAATCACAACAAAGTTCAACAGCACGCTAAACCAATAAGCATGCTGCAGGCTCATCCCGGTCCACTTCGCAATCAGTCTTACCGATGCTGACTGCTTAAATTCGGCGTTCTCGTCTTTTTCTTCACCCGCGGCTTCCCGGGTCTCGTGCACAAGTTGCTTGGCGACGCCCCGGTCTTTCGTTTTGTCTGTTTTGCCGGTTTTGTCGGAGGAGGACTGCTGTTGCTTCTGCGGCGTTGCCGGCTGCTCCTGGGCGCGCAGCGATCCCAAGGCCACGGCAAGATTCAGGGTCAGCAGCAGACCCGTTCCTACGATCTTTTTCACGGAACCCATATTCACGGAGTCCATATTCTTCGAATTCGCAGCCGTAGTGTTCGACTTCCTGCGCTGAAACATCAACGACCCAACCCGGCCGGCTGCAGCACACGGCGCATGATCTCCGCCGCCAGAGCCTGCACTTCCTTCTGCAAACCACTCTGCGCCGCGTCTCGATCTTTCTGGATATCAGCCTTCGCAGCCTGCACTTGTGCCTGCGCCTTCGTGCGAGCTTCGTTTAGCGCCACAGTCCGTGCATCCAGGGCAGCCTTGCGGCGGGCTTCCTGCGCGCGGAACACGGTCGCTCGCGCCTGGCGCAACCGCTGCTCGTATTCTGACGTGCGAGCCTCGGCCGCGGCGATGTCAGCGCGCGACTTCTCGATGGCACCCTCCGTCTTGCTGCGCCGCTCCTCCAGCACGCGCCGCAACGGCTTGTGCACAAT
Organism: Candidatus Sulfotelmatobacter sp.; assembly: GCA_049584615.1. Taxonomy (GTDB): domain Bacteria; phylum Acidobacteriota; class Terriglobia; order Terriglobales; family Acidobacteriaceae; genus Sulfotelmatobacter. The sequence goes on along the minus strand of JBAUYE010000289.1, from coordinate 2,721 downwards.
CGTTGCGTAGAGCACATAGAGCAGCGCGAGAAGAATTACCGTGGGTATGGACCCAAGCAGTAATTCGCCCAGTTGTCGTAGCGTTTGATCCATCGCTTGCGGCTATACAGGAAAATGAGGGCTATGAAAACTGTTAAGTCTAACGTCCGCAGCAGTTTATGTCAACGCAAAGGCTTGATTTCAGGCGATTTTCGAGGCGGCGGCAAGGTCTAAGAATGGGCGCATTCCGCTGGGCAAACCCTGATTTGGCGAGGTATGCAGAATCCTGCAACTAATCCTTGACTTCCCGGTAAAGAGGACTAGCATTGAGGTATCACCTCCGATCCAATTCAGGATCGAATGGGCCGATAGCCAAGGAATGTCACCGCTTCTTGGTTGCCGGCCCATTTAAATTATGGGCGTTTGGCAACACGAGCCTGACTGGGCATCCCCGGCCGCAAGCCCAACGGTGTCTAATCGTATTGTGAAGGGCATCCGCTACGCGTTGCTTCTCCCTCTACTGCATCTGCTGACTGTCGCCGCCCCAATGTTTCATCGCGCCGAAACGCTGTGCCATTACATTCCTACGGTTCAAAGGTCAGAGGACTACGAAAAAGACCATCCGCCCAGCAAAGCGTTAGACGTTTATTACTGGCCATGCTATGAGTACCGGATGTCGACCGCCGATCGAGTAATGTTTGCGGCAGAGTTTCCTGCGGCAGCGCTCGTGGGCTTCGACCAAGAGTGTCTACCAGCGGCAGTCCGTTCAGTCCTCTACCGGCTGATGAAGTACCGCGTCCGGGTGGCGACCCGCGTAGTCCTAATCGATTTTCTGTTCCTGGCTGGAGTCTTTGCACAGTGGTTTCTGGTTGGGCGGTGGGTCGACTTGCTGATCAAGCGGTCGATGATGACAAGTTGGTGGATCATACTTGTTGCGGTTATTTCTGGCGGAGGCATTGTTATGATCCCGGGGGTATTTCACAATGACGGCTTGGTGGAGCACGTCAACATCCTGGCGGGAATGGCGGCTCTCCTCGCCTGGCTGGCCCTGCTCGTGACCTTCGCCATAGTAGGGATCAAGAAAGGCTGGGCAGTCGTAAGGGCACCAAGGGGACCTAGGCGATGACAACGTTCGACTTATTCCGCTAACCATCCTCTCACTCTCCGCACCACCGACTCCGGCGCTTCCACTTCCAACACCACCGCGCCATCCTTGTACGCCCGCGAATAAATCCGTGCCTTGGCTTCGAGCATGGCCAGCGTCTTCCCTTCTTTCTGCGGCACGCGGAGATGCACGCGGCTGACTGGGTCTTCCTCGATCATGGCGTCGACGCGCGCGAGCAATCGATCCAGCCCTATCCCCTCGGCTGCGGAAACGTACACAGTGTTGGAGCCATCGCGCTGCGCATCATTCATCAAGCTCTCCGCGACTTCCATGTCCAGCAGATCGACTTTGTTCATCACCCGCAGCCGCGGCTTCTTCTCTACTTCCAGCTCTTTCAACACAATCTCCACCTGCGCGTCCTGCTCCGCTGATAGCCGGCTGCTGGCATCGGACACATGCAGGATCAGCGACGCCCGCTGTACCTCTTCCAGCGTGGCGCGAAACGCCGAGACCAGCGTGTGCGGAAGGCTGCGAATAAATCCGACAGTGTCCGAGAGCAGCACCTTACGCTTTGAGGGCAGCACCACCGCCCGAATCGTGGGATCGAGCGTGGCGAACATGCGCGGCGAAGCCAGCACAGCGGCCCGCGTCAGCGCGTTGAACAGCGTCGATTTCCCCGCGTTGGTGTAGCCCACCAGCGCCACGGTCGCCACCGGAGCCGATTCCCGCCGCTGCCGCTGTTGCGCCCGGATGCGGCGCACGTTTTCCAGCTGCTGCTCCACGTGCCGCACCCGCCGGGCAATTTTCCGCCGGTCGGTTTCAAGCTGCGTTTCACCGGGGCCGCGCGTACCGATGCCGCCGCCGAGCTGTGACATCTCCACGCCGCGCCCCGCCAGCCGCGGCAGCAGATATTGCAACTGCGCTAGCTCGACCTGCAACTGGCCTTCCCGGGTGCGCGCGTGCCGCGCAAAAATGTCGAGGATGAGCTGCGTGCGGTCGATCACCCGCCGGTGAACAATCTTTTCAATGTTGCGCTGCTGCGAAGCGCTCAGATCGTGATCGAAGAGAAGCAGGTCGGCATTCACCGAAGCTGCCGCGCCTGCAATTTCTTCGAGCTTGCCCGCGCCAATCAAAGTTGCGGGATCAGGCCGGTCGCGACGCTGCAGAATTTCGCCGACAACCTTCGCGCCCGCGCTCCCCGCCAGCGTGCGCAATTCTGCCAGCGATTCTTCCGCGTCAAACTCGGGAATGCTCGGCTTGTTAGTAACGGATGAACTCAGCGGCTTTGCGCCGGAGGTCGGCGCGGCGATCGGCGGAGCGGACGCCGCGTCGCGGGCTGCCTGTGCTTGCGCGGTTACCGTGCCTCGGGCGCTGCGTCCGCGCGTGCGCACATCAATGCCCACCAGAAACGCGCGTTCCTGCAAATTTTCATTATTATTACGAGGATTATTACGAGGCAGCTCGCTGCCGAGAGGCACACGTCCAGCTCCGGACGCCCCATCGCGGGTCTTCTTGGGATGAGAACTGCGCAAGCCGAAAACGCCTTACCCTTCGGTGCCCGAGGCGCTCACCGCCGGGACCGCTGCCGGCCCCGCCGACGATGATGCCGCCGCCCCGGACGCGCCCGCGGCCTTCGC
>JBAUYE010000288.1:0-3430 GCA_049584615.1 Candidatus Sulfotelmatobacter sp. | reverse complement strand
GCCGTGCCCTTCCCGAGCCTTTCCCCGGGCCGTGGCGCGGCTGCGGCCCGATACACCGCATGGACGGGCGAGAGCGCCCGTCCCCACACGAGCCGTGGCGCTCCCTGGACAGCCGAAGACGGCTGTCCCCACATGATTTTCTTAGTGGCTTGCCGTTTCTGCCGGGGCTGGTGCGGGAATTATCGTCGGCGTCAGGCTTGCCTTTACCGTTGCGCCCGGCAGTTCGTCTCCTCGGAAGTATTTGGCTTTTTCTTTCGATCCCTCTTTTAGGTCGGCGGCTTTCATTTCTGGCATGGCTTCGTAGGGCTTGCTGTAGTCGTTGGCGGCGTTCCAGAACAAGAAGCCGATGCCGCCCTTTTCTTTGGCCGTGGCTACCTGCACCTTGATGTATTCGGGCGAATAGGTCCTGGTGCGCCAGCGGAAGGCTTGCAGCCAGGGGCGGATTACCACTCCGCTTCCTTGTGTGATCAGCTCGAAGCGCTGCATGGATTCGCCGATGAAATGTTCGGGGGCGTCGCCGGGATGCGCGATGTTATCCATGCCGAAGAAGTGTGACGGATAGATCATGGGCGAAAGCACGTCGCAATATTTCGCCATGCCGACGATGTCTTGTCCGGTGTGCGAGAGATCGACTTGGCGCTGCCAGGCCATCACGCCGAAGACGTCGAGTGAGAGCAGGACGCCGGTGGGATGGAGTTCGGCGTAGGCTTTTTTCAGGAACGCGACGATCACGTCGGAGCGCTGGTAGCCGCGAAGCGCCTTTGAAGATTTGTCGCAGGCGGTCAGCGAGTTCGTGCCGTCCCTACGGGACTTGTTCCCATTCTTATCGGCTACCCGGGGCTTCCGCCCCCGGCTATCATCACTCGCCCCTACGGGGCTGGTATTTGGCGATTCAGGCTGCACGGCTTTGCACAGCTGTGTTTCAGGTTCATTTGATTCTGGATGCTCGGTCTGGAACACGAAGCTGGCGTCTTTTTGATCGCCTTCGGCGGGGAAGCGGACGTAGTCGAACTGAATTTCGTCGGCGCCGGATTGCGCCACGAACTTGGCGAGGGCGATGTTGTAATCCTGAACTTTGGGGTTGGAAGAATCGGTCCAGACCAGCTTGCCGTTTTCACGCCATGGTTGGCCAGTTTTCTTCGACTTCACTGCCAGCTCGGGATGCTCGACTACCATGCGTTCGTCGCGGAAGATGGCGATGCGGGCGATGGCGTGCATGTTCTCGGAGTGCAGGAAGTGGACGAACTTGGGCAGGTCATGAATATAGACCTTGTGCTGGCCGAGCAGTGGATGTTCGAAGGGAATATTCACGCTGCCGTCGCTGTCTTTGATATCGAAGACTACGGCATTGCCGCCGACTTCGCGCCAGTGGCGGATGATGCGGAGTCCGTGGTCGCTGGCCGCCATGACGCCGGTGAGATAGATGGCGCGCACTTCAAAATCTCTGGGAACGGGAACCGTTTTCTCGGAGATGGGCGCGGGCAGGATTCCGGGGATGGTGATCTGCTCGCCGTTTTTCAGAATGCTGCTGGAGCGGTTGCCGTTTACTTGGCGGATGGCTTCGGACAACTGCGAAGAAGTCAAATAGGCGGTGCGCTTTAGGTATTGATGGGCGACGGCGGGAATGCTTTCTCCGCGCTTCGCGGTGTAAATCTCAGTTGCGGACGAGGTTAAAGATGGCAGCGAGGTTTCTAATGAAAGCTGGAGTCTGGGTTGCTGCGATAGGGACGAAGACGGCGGCAGCGAAAGTTGCAGGGTAGAAGGCCGGAGTTGCACGCCTTGCGGCGCGGCTGCTGGTTGGGCTGTTTGCTCTTGGGCAGCTAAGGCTGAGGAAGGACGCGGGTTCAGCCGCATGGCGGCGACGGCGAATAGAAGACACGAGATGGCAGCGATGGTTAGAACTGACGAGCGGCGCAAAATTTCCTCCAGGACCCTACCTGAGCTGGATGCTATCCCGCGCAATCCGCCTCGGCCAGTTACTCATGGTCATCTCCCCCTCGGTTTGGCCTGGGCTTTCAAAGCGCAAACCTTAACCACAGAGGTCACCCTTCGGCTTCGCTCAGGGCAGGCTCCTACGGCTTCGCTCAGGGCAGGCTGGAACGCAGGTTAGAGCTGGGGCGGTATTGGTCTTTCCTCCTTGCGCAAAGTATTTCTCTTCCTCCCTCTTAACTTTCACCTGTCGACTGGTCTAATATCGACGGCGGTCGGCTAAATCCAGCCAGATTATGGGGTTTTCGCATGCTTAATCCGTCCCTTACTCGTGGCCAGAGGGTTGCTTATTCCAAGGCAGCCGGGACGGGTTGTCGGGTCTGGCAGGCGGCGGGTTCCAAATGACAAAATCTGTCACTTCTGGGACGGTGGGGAGTCTCAATGCAGGCCCGGAAGATCCGGTGAAAGCTGGCAAAGGATTAGGACAGGATTTAGGACAGGATAGAGATAACGACCTTATGAGACCGAACCTTGCTACCGTGCTCGATCCGAACCGCCGCAGCGCTGATGCGGGAGAGTTTGAAGCTGCGCTGCGCCGCCGCATCGTGGGTCAGGACCAGGCGGTCGAAAAGGTCGCCGAAATTTACCAGATGTTTCTGGCCGGCCTGAATGCTCCGGGGCGTCCGGTAGGGAACCTGCTTTTTCTGGGGCCGACTGGCTCGGGCAAGACTCGCGTGGTGGAGGCGATGGCCGAGGCTTTGTTCGGCGATGCGCATGCGTGCATCAAGATTGATTGCGCGGAGTTCCAGCACTCGCATGAGATTGCTAAGTTGATAGGCTCGCCCCCGGGATATTTGGGGCATCGCGAGACTCATCCGCTGCTGACGCAGGAAGCGCTGAATCAGTGGTTCACGGAGAAACTGAAGCTTTCGATTCTGCTGTTTGACGAGATCGAGAAAGCCAGCGACTCGTTGTGGCAACTGCTGCTTGGAATTCTCGATAAGGCTACGCTGACGCTGGGCGATAATCGCCGGGTCGATCTTTCGCAGTGCATCATCATCCTGACCTCGAACCTGGGGGCCAGCGAGATGACGAACCTGATTGATGGCGGGCTGGGCTTTGCCCCCAAGGTGGTGGAAGTCGACAACAATTTTGATGACAAGATTCAGCGGACCGCGGTGGAAGCGGCGCGGCGCAAGTTTACGCCGGAGTTCATGAACCGCATCGACAAGACGGTGGTATTCAAGACGCTGCGCGACGAGCATCTGGCGCAGATTCTCGATATCGAACTTGGGATGGTGCAGCAGCGTGTTCTGATGGCTGCGGGCACGAACCAGTTCGTGTTTAATTGCACGGCCGGGGTGAAGGAGTTTTTGCTGAAGGAAGGCACGGACCCGCGATACGGGGCGCGCCACTTGAAGCGGGCCATTGAACGGCACCTGGTTTTCCCGCTGGCGAATCTGGTTGCGACCAGCCAGGTGAAGCTGGGAGATTTCGTCCG
>JBAUYE010000287.1:0-2377 GCA_049584615.1 Candidatus Sulfotelmatobacter sp. | reverse complement strand
CAATGAATGAGTTGCCGCTTCTTTCTGAGGAATAGTCCAACCGCATGTAAGAGAGAAATCTTTCTTAGAAACACCTCGAATAATCGGCGGAGACCTCTGTGCTTTCCGTGGCGATTGTTCCGAGTGACGGGCTATGCGGAAGTATCCCGGGCCAGAAGTCGGCTTCGAGGAAGCAAGGCTTCGTCGAAGGGCCATTGTGCTCTTATCTCCTCGAACCCCGTTTATGGATAGCTTCCGTGTAGGCGACAATCCGGGAGCTTCGCCGGGCGACTCCAGTCGAAACCAAACGCAATCACGTTATCCACGTCGAAATCATCCCCATTCTTGACTGCTGGTACTTCGAAATTGGCGCTTGACAATAGTTCGATGATTAGCTAAATATAGATTCGTGAACAGCGTGTTCAAAGCTCTTTCCGATCCAACGCGCCGCCGCGTGCTGCAACTGCTGCGCAAACGGCCGATGTCGGCCGGTGAGTTGTCCGACCATTTTGCCGTCTCCAAGCCGACCATGTCCGCCCATTTTTCCGTGCTCCAGAATGCGGGGCTGATCGAAGCCGAAAAAAACGGCAGGACAATCGTCTACCGGCTCAAGATGTCCGTCCTCGAGGAGGCGCTGCTCGGCTTAGCGCAAACGGTGGGTTGGGACATGAAGGCACAGGGCGGTGCGCGCCGGGCCGCATTAAAGAGCGGGACAAGATTGCGTCCACTGAAGCAGGAGGGCTAACGATGGCAGCCAAACCGATCTGGAACTACATTCCGGCGGCGTTGATCGCGCTCAACACTCTGCTCGTCGCCGAGAACTGGTATCTGCGGCCCCAGAGCGCAGGTGTCTGGTTCGTGGTCCTGCTTCTTCTTATCGGGATGACGCTGGCTCTTGTCCTCGTTTCTCGCGAGCCTAAGGAAGAAGCAACGCGCCGCGATGCCGGGGGTTCCGTCCGAAGAGGGATCGTGACAGCCGGTCTGATTCTCGTGATTTCGCTTGGCGCGAAACTTGCCGTGGCGCTCGGCGCGGTCCACTACGGCGATATCGCGCTACGCGCGACGATGGCGATCGGGGGCGCCTTCCTGGCCGTGACCGGGAACGCCATACCGAAAACCCTCACGCCGTTGGCGGCGCTGCATTGCGACCCCGCAAAGGTTCAGGCCGTTCAACGTCTCGCCGGCTGGATCTGGGCGCTGGCGGGTCTCGCGGTTGCGATTGCATGGCTCACGCTGCCGATCAATCTGGCAGAGGCGATGTCCTTCCTCTTGCTGCCGAGCGCCATCCTCGTCACGGTCGGGCAAGCGGTCTGGCTGCGACGGGCGAAGCCGAGCGCACTCTGAAGCGCCGCGGAGATTAAAGAGCAACCATGTTCGCCCGATTGATGGGCCTCAACGTCATCTCGCCCGGCAAGCTGCAGCAATTGATGCAGAAGCAGCCCGTGAGCGTCCTCGATGTGAACTCGCGGCAGAGCTGGCTCACGGCGCGTGTGCCGGGTGCGCGGCCTCTCGACCCGATGGGCTACGACGAGAGCGATCTCCCAGCAGACAGAGATTCCACGCTGGTGTTCTATTGCTCGAATTTCATGTGTAGAAAGGCGCCGAACGCGGCCCGCCGCGCGAAGGACATGGGATACCGGAACGTCTACGTAATGTCCGCGGGAATCAGCGGCTGGGTCGGCGCTTCCCTGCCGACGGAATCCGGCGAGAAGCGCGACACTTAGATTTTCAAAACGCTCATCGGGAGATCCCTGGCGTTGCTCGGGACAAGTTTGGCGTTCCCAGGAATTACTCCTGCTTTTGGTCAGCCAGCTTTACGGTCGCGGTGACTCCGCGGTGCAATTTCAATCGGAGTGGAATAATCCCGCTGACTTTCCAGAAGTCCGCTTCGAGGAGGCGTGGTTCCGCTGAATGCCGCTCGCGCTCTGATCTCCGAGAACCCCGTTTCTGGCGAACTTCCGGATTTCCCTCGTAGCCGCCCTCATCGCGAGGTGTCCTTTCGCCGTCGCCGCTCGCTCTGCATGACTGGGTAACTTCCGGACGGCTTCCTGATCTCTTGACGCCAGCCGCTCCCGGGCTCAACCGCGTTGGCGGGTGAAGAGCGACCTCTAGCACCCAAAAACCGCCGATGTGCTCCTTGGTCTCCAGGTACGGGCCGTCGGTGGCGAGCACCTTCCCATCGGGCTGCGCCCGCAGCGACTTCGCCTCGCGGACGGGGTCAGGCCGCCTACGAAAATCCGGACACAAACAGCTTGAGTGTTTCGGATCGAATCCGCTCGATCTCTGGGGATTCGCCAGGGCATCAGAAATTTTCCATTAGCCAGATATTGCCAGTGTTGGTCCAGCCATTGAACGCGATAGAGCGCCCGTCCGGAGATGGGCGTGCCAACGTTTCATT
>JBAUYE010000286.1:0-37123 GCA_049584615.1 Candidatus Sulfotelmatobacter sp. | reverse complement strand
AAACGTGTCTCCCGCTAAGTGGACATTTTCCCGACTCGCAGGACCAGCGCAACACCGTGCGCACTCGCGTCCGTTATCAGATCGCCCCGCGCGTGTGGATCGCCGTGGGAGCCGACTACAACACTGGTCTGCCGTTTCAACCGGATTTAACTCCGCAGCAATACGCCACGGAATACGGTCAAAGGGTGGTGAATCACCTGAATTTTAATCGCGACCGCATCAGTCCGTACTTCACAGAGAATGCTTCGGTGGGCATCGATCTCTACCAGCAAGAAAAACGGTCACTGCGCTTCCAGGGCGACGTAGCGAACCTGAGCAACGAACTAGAAGTAATCGACTTCGGAGGCCTCTTCTCCGGCAACGCAATCGGCCCGGCACGGCAGTACACCTTCCGCCTCCTAACCACATTCTAGGACGTTGTGTCATCCTGAGCGAAGCATGATCGTCTGAAAGACGATCATGCGCAGTCGAAGGATCCCTGTGCCCGATTCGCGCTCCGCAGCGCCTAGCTTAGCCCCTAGCTCGATCCGCGTTAATCCGCGAAATCCGAGGCCAAGAAAAACGCCGGTCCCCAAGGACCGGCGTGTAATCGAAATCGAAGCGCGAAACTCTAACTCCCCGCCTCCATCTGCGCCGGAGCCCCGCCATCCACATCAGCCTGATTAAATATGACGTTCTCCCCCATATGCGCTGGCCGGGGCGCCAGCATCTGCTCTTTGCGGTAAATCAGATTGCTGGCGTTAAACGTAGCCAGCTCAAACCCATGCCCATGCGTAATCGCGTCAGTAGGGCAAGCCTCCACGCAATATCCACAAAAGATACATCGATTGTAATCGATGTTGTAGACTTTGGCGTAGCGCTCGGCTCCGCTTACGCGGTGTTCGGCGGTGTTGTCGGCGGCTTCGATGTAGATGCAGTTTGAGGGACAGTTTGCGGCGCACAAGAAGCAGGCTACGCACTTTTCCAGTCCGTTTTCATCGCGCTGCAGCACGTGGGCGCCACGGAAGCGGGCTTCGAACTTCGCTCCCTTCAGCGGTCCTTTGCCGTCGGGATAATTTTCTACCGTCGTGGGCTGGAACATCTCCATGAAGGTGATGCTCATGCCCTTGGCGATCGCGGCGATGTTCTTCAGGACCGGCATGCCCTTCTAGTATACCGAAAGGCAGTGGACAGTGGTCAGTCACGCGGCTTGCGCGTAGCGGCTATCGGCGGAAGCCAGGAGAGCCATCATTTCGTCCAGCGTAGCGATGTCGAACTCTCGCATAGAACTGGCGCGCGCCAGCCTTGCCCGTACAGATGGACGGGGATTGAACAGCTTGAGTCGAATGTCGTGGTCAAGCGCCCATCGCTGCAGAAAGACGAGCATACCCAAGCCTCCGCCTTCGATGGCGGTGACTTCCGAGAGATCGAGAACGATGATTCGGGCGTCGCTTTCTAAGTTGACCGCCTTGCGTAATTCGAACGCGGCGTCGCTCCGCACAATTCGGCCTTCGCACTCAATTACCGCCATCTCGCCGATGTTTTCAGTATGGACGCTCAGCATATTGTTTCTCCAACTTAGCCGGTTGCTCTGACTGCACGCGTCGAGCCATTCGTTTGCCTCCCGTATTTGTTGCGGACAAGTAGCTGACTAGTTGGAGGTACTGGGAGTTTTTGTCGTGGGACTGAGAAAATTTTTGCTACAGCAAATGCTGTATGAAGGGGGGAAGTCGTGGGTTAGTCGATGCCCAGTTCTTTTGCCAACGCCTTCCATTTACTGTCGACTAGTGCTTTCGTCTTTGCGTCCATGACAATTTCATCGGGCCACGGCCTGGTGAAGCCTTCGGTGGGCCACTTGCGGGTGGCGTCGATGCCCATCTTCGAGCCATAGTTGGCCAGGCGGCTCGCGTGGTCTAGCGAGTCGATGGGGCCCAGGGTGAATTGGATGTCACGCTCCGGGTCGATGTGGTTGAGGACCTTCAGAGTTACGTCGGGGAGGTCCTGCACGTCTACGTCTTCGTCGACCACGATTATTATTTTCGTGAACATCGCTTGTCCTAGCGACCAGATGGCGTTCATCACTTTGCGGGCCTGGCCGGGATAGGACTTGCGGATGGAGACGATCATCAGATTGTGGAAGACGCCTTCGATGGGTAAATTGATGTCGATCAATTCAGGGATGGTGAGGCGCATCAGCGGGAGGAAGACGCGCTCGACGGCTTTGCCCATGTAGGCGTCTTCCATGGGAGGCTTGCCGACTATTGTCGTCGCGTAGATGGGGTCTTTGCGATGCGTGATGCATTGCACGTGGAAGACGGGGTAGAGATCTTCTAGCGAGTAGAAGCCGGTGTGGTCTCCGAAAGGGCCTTCGGGGCGGAGTTCATCGAGATTGACGTAGCCTTCGAGAACGATCTCGCTGGTAGCGGGGACTTCGAGGTCGACGGTTTCACATTTGACCAGTTCGACTGGGGCGGCGCGGAGGAAGCCGGCGATCAGATATTCTTCGACATCCGGAGGAGCGGGGACTATGGCGGAGAAAGTTACGGCGGGGTCGGTACCGACGGCTACGGCGACTTCCAGTTTGCCTTTCGGGTGATTCGGCGCCAGGACTTGTCCACCGGAGGTGCGGGCCATTAGATCGACGGCTTCGCGCCTCGCTGCGCTTGGCGGGACGGCCGAGGCGGCCATCCCCACACGTTCCGACGAGCTCCCGGCGTTGCGGAGGGATTGACGGTAGTGTTCGGCTGCTACTTTTTGTCTTTGTGCGTGAAAGCCGAGAGTCCGGGCGTCGTAGACCTGGAGCCGGTACATGCCTACGTTGCGTTTGCCGGATTTAGGGTCGCGGGTGATTACGCAGGGGAGGGTGACGAAGCGACCGGCATCTTTAGGCCAGCATTGGAGGATGGGGAAATCCAGTAGGGAGAAATTGTCGCGCTTGATTACTTCTTTGCAGGGGCCGGTGGGGACTGTTTTAGGGAAAAACTTTCCGGCTTCGGTTAGGAGGGGGAGCATTTTTAGTTTGTCGAGGAAGCCTTGGGGGGATTTTAGATCCATGAAGACGCGGATGCGGTCGGCGAATTCGTCGAAGGAGTTCACGCCGAGGGCTAGCTTCATGCGGGACTCGGAGCCGAACTGATTTATTAGGAGTTGGGAACCGGGGTATCCCTTGATGTTTTGGAATAGGAGGGCTGGGCCGCCTGGTTTTCCGGTTTTCGATTTGCTTACGCGGTCGGTGATTTCGGCGATTTCCAGGATTGGGTCGGCTTGGGTTTTTATGCGCTTTAGTTCGCCGGCGCGGTCGAGGGCGGCAATCCATTGGCGGAGGTCGTCGAAGGGCAAAGGGGCTCTCCTTGGAACTGATGATTATAAACAGTGGCCGGCGGTCAGTGGGCAGTGGTCAGTAAAACCAGGATCCCTCGCCTCGCTCGGCATGACAATCTGAAATGTGCGGTGACAACGTGAAAAGTCCGCGATTGCGATGAACGAATCTTACAGTTTGCTGCGCAGCATGGTGATAACGTCGTCGGAGGTGATTACGCCGGCTAGTTTGTTGTGTTCGTCGATGACCGGGAGGGTTACGAGGTTGTATTTGTCGAAAAGTTCGGCGACTTCGTTGTCGCTGGTTTCTTTGCGGGTAGAGACCAGAGGGTCCTGAATCAACGAAAGGAGTGGAGTATCAGACTGGGCGAGGACTAATTTCACGAGGGGGACGGCGCCGACCAGGGTGCCATGGGAATCGACGAGATAGATGGTGCTGACGGTTTCGATGCCGCCTTCGAACTCGCGCATTACGCCGATGGCGTTCTCGACCGTGGCGGTTACGGGAAGGGCGAGGAACTCGGTGGTCATGCGGCCGGCGGCGGTTTCTTCTTTGTGTTCGAGGAGTTCAACGACTTCCTGACTGGCCTCAGGCTTCATCTCGACGAGGATCTGTTCGGTGCGATCCTGGGGGAGATCGGCGAGGAGATCGGCGGCGGCGTCGGGGTCCATTTCCTCGACGATTTCGGCGGCGCGTTCGGAGTCGAGAGATTCGACGATCGACTTCTGGATGTTGGGCTCGACTTCTTCGAGAGTCTCGGCGGCTACGTCCTCGTTGAGGGTGCGGAAGACGGCTTCGCGCTCATCGGGAGCGAGGTCTTCGACGATGTCGGCGATGTCGGCGGGGTGGAGGGTGGCGAGGCCTTCGTGAGAGATCTTGAGTTTGACGCGGCGCGCGGGATCGGTCTCGATGAGATCGACAAAACTCCAGGGGATGGTGCGGGGAGGAATTTTCTGGAGCAGGACGTGGAGAGCGGCGCGGGGCGCGAGGCCGCGGAGAAGACGGCGGATGGCGCCGCGGACGCCGATATCGACAGACAGGATGCGCAGGATGTCGTGAGGCTGACCGGCTTCGGTGAGGGAGTCGACTTGCAGGTCGACATCGTTGACGCGGACGACTTTTCGTCCGTTGATGTCGATGACCTGCTGATCGAGGAGATCGCGTTCGAGAAGAAATAATCCTTCGGCGCCGTTGGCGGCGGGCCAGTCGGCGGGATTGGTGGAGGTGTGAATGTCGGCGTTGATGGTGGTTACGGCAGAGAAGGGAAGAACGCGATTGCCGGATTTGGTTTTGACGATGAAGGAGGCGATGCGGTTGCGGTCTTCCTGAGGGGCGAGAGTGACTTCGCGCACGTGCCCGGTTGCCGCGCCGGACGGGTCATACACCGTGGCGCCGAGGAGCTCGGAAAGAGGCAGCGTAGTCATCCGGGGTAGAGGATAGCGGAATTTTGTAGGGGAGAGAAATGAATTTTGGAGATGGGCGAAGAAAGTTCAGGGCGAGCTATAACGATGGAGGGCTGTGGAAAATGATGCACGACCGGGTGGTAATCTGTCGCTACCGTGGCATTTCAGCAGGTCTCAAGTATCGACCTAGAGGGCTCAGGCAGTCCGGATCAGGAACCCATCGATTCGGAAGGAGGCGCCGAAGGCGATGGGACTGACTATAACAATTAGAAATCGACTCCACCTTCTATTCAGAGATTTTGCCCTGCTTGGCACGAAGGAAACGCTTCGTTACTATGCGGCCAGACTTGAACGACGTCTGCGTGAGCCGGATAGCGCTCCTATCCCACTTCCAGCGAAGTTAAACAGCGCAATCGACGAGAATTTCGATCAGCGATTTGGCGTAGACACAAACCAAATCGTCCATCCTGGGTGATCTTCGCATTCGGAGCGCAAGCAAGAAGTGGGGTATTCATTACGTGCCGACTCCCGAAAATCGCTTTCGAGAGATGTTGCAGTATGTACAGGCCGATTTTAGAAATTATGTATTTGTGGACTTCGGTGCGGGTAAAGGACGAGCGCTTCTGATGGCCTCTGAGTATCCGTTCAAGCGCATAATTGGAGTCGAATATTCTGAAACTCTCGTAGCCATCGGACAGAAGAACGTTCGTGCGTATGACAGTCAGACCCAACAATGCCGGGATATCAGATATCTCTGCGCCGATGTCAGCGAAGTGATACTTCCAGCAGAGCCAATCGTCCTCTACCTCTTCAATGCTTTTCAAGGCAAGGTGATGGATAGAGTGATCAAGAATATCGAAGACTCATTACATCATCATCCCAGGGACCTGTGGATCGTTTACTTCAATCCATGGGAGCATCGCAAATTTAAGCGAAGCCCCAAAGTCCGGACCGTCGAATCAAACTGGCAATTCTGTATATATCGGTCGGCCTATCAAGCACAAAGCGCTGAGAACCGGTCTGCCGTCGCGTAGACTTTGCCTTGGCTTCACGTTCCCGACGAGACGGGCTTTAGGCTGCTTAGTTTGCCTTTGAGTTTTCCTGCCTTGGGGGGCGGTGGCTGTCCGCTCTTCGACTGACATGTTCGGCTTTAGCGGGACTGGGTGGGATCCAGGCTGGCTGCTGATTCTGACGCCAGGGTGGCGTTGTGCCAGTCGCTGATTTGCTCGACTGCCTGGGCTAGCGAGGCTACGACGCGGTCGGGGCGGGTGTTGCCGAAGCGTTCTTTGGCCTTGTCGAGGTCGCCGGAGAATCCCCAGATGCCGGCCAGGATTCTGATCTGCGGCAGGTGGATGCGAATGCGCTGGCAGAGGGTGCGCGCCTGGGCAAAGGCGAAGGGCGGAACGGCGGAGATGCAGACTACGTCGTGGGAATCTGGAAGGAGATTGGTCAATATTTCTTCGACGGGAGAAGCGACTGGGAGTGAGAGGACGCCGTGGCCGGCGCGCTCGAGCAATTGGGCGAGCATGGAGGAAGTGATTTCATCCGCTTGATCATTGGCTGCGAGGCAGAAGATGCGGACGGTTGAGGGCGCGGGCTCGGCCATGGTTGAGGGCAAGTCTGGCCGCGCGGTCGATCGCCAGCGCGATCTCAACCCTCTGCGTTTTGGCGCGACTTCTTCCGGGCGGTAAACCGCGAGCTCGGAAACGATTTCGCTTACGCTGAGAAACAGGAAGGACTCGCGCGCTTCGTCCAGTGCGCCTTTGTGACGGTCTTGTTCGGCGAGGGTTAAGGCGGGAACCAGGACTTGATCATAGAGGCTCATGAGGGGGTGGGTCTGCAGGAACTTAAAGGCGATGGCTCGGGCGTCTTCCTGGTCGAGAGCGAGCAGGCGTTGATAGAACTGAGCTTCGACGGAGAGAGCAGTTTCATCGCCGAGCAGAATATGGAGAAAAGAAAGCCGCGGGACGTGACGCCCGAGCACGACGGCGACGACGGTGAGCGGTACGGCTAAGACGAGGCCGGCCCATCCCCAGAGCATGGTCCAGAAGACGGTGGTGACTAGAAGAGCTAGAGCGGAGATTCCGGTGCGCGCGCCGTAGAGCAGGGGCTCGACGAGATTGGTGGTGATCAACTCAAGCAGCACGAATAAGAGGATGACTAAGACTGGCGGTCCCCAGCCGTCGAATAGTGCGAGAGACAAAACCAACGGGAACGCGGTGGCGGTGAGGACTCCGGCATAGGGTACGATGCGGAAGACGCCGGCGAAGATTCCCCAAAGGATGGCGTTGGGAATCCCGATCAGGAAGAGGCCAGTTCCGAAGCAAAGGCCGTAGCTGGCGTTTACGAGGAACTGAACCACGAGGTAGCGGCTGACGCGGTTGGCGGCGTCGTCTAAAGCCAGGGTCATGGTGTTCAACTGGGCCACTCCGGCGAGGCGCAGCACGCGGTTGCGCAGATCAACCTGGGTGACCAGGATGAAAACCGTGAAGATGAGGACCATGCCTGCGGTGCCGATTGGCACGAGGGCTTTGCCCAGCATCTGGCTGAGATATTGCAGACCGCCGGCGGGAGGCGCGACTATTTGAACTGGGAGGGGCACCGCCGGCTGCGAAGCGGTTTTGGCTGGTGAGCTTTGGATGGTCACGCCCGCGGGCGGAATTGCGGGAGTGGCGCCGGAGTTAAAATCCTTGCCGATTTCGCTTACGCTGTCGGCGGCGCGGCCGAGTGCGCTGTCGGGCGGGAAGTGAAGAGCCTCGATCTTATTATTGATATGCAGGCGATATTTGGGGAGATTGCTCGCGACTTCGAGCAATTGATCGGTGACCACCCAGCCCACGCCGGCGACCACTGACACGGAAATCAGCATTACCAGCGCGACCGCGGGACCGCGCCGCAGACCGAGCTTTTGGAACCACAGGACCATCGGAGTCAGCAGGAAGTTGAGGGTGATGGCGAGCGCGAGAGGGATGAGGACGGCACGGGCGAAGTAGAGAATCAGGATGACGCCGGCCAGGACGACGAGTGGGTTCAGCGCAGGCGAATCTGGTCGGGATCGACTCATATGCCTTCGAACTTTACTCCAAGTGCGGGCTAAAAATCGCGTGGAATCCGCGTTCTGTCTGCATTTTGGCGCGTTTTCGGCCGATCTTTGACAGGATTGGGAGCAGGTCGGTGGACTCCGGTTACTTGTCAGCAGCTGGGTTTCGCGGTGGAATCGATTTTGGAAAGAGACATGGGAGGGGCACATGGGCCGCATGTTTGGCTTTCTCAGCGTGGTTATCGTACTCGGGATCGGGATGTACATTTATTCCCGGCAGGCGCAAAGCTCATCTGCCGCGGCGGGAGCGAACAACCCGAAGGCCGCCATCAACATCACCGGGGTAAAGAGCGATCTGATCGGCATCGCTTCGGCGGAGCGGCTGTACTTCGCGAGCGAAGGGAAATACGCTTCTCTCGACGAACTGATCGCGAGTCACGCCGTTACGATGCGGCAGCGTCCTCCTTATACTTATGAAGTCGAGACCAGTTCGAGCGGATTTCGCGTGGTCGCTACGCGGTCTGGCGACGACAGCTCGGGCACTCCGGCGCAGCTCTCGGTGGATGAGAACATGGAGTTCAAGACATCGGAGTAGGGACTCGCGGCCTTGTCCATGAGCGTAGTTCCGCCAGTTGGGAGCGGCGAAGCACTTTAGTACTCTTCAATCCATATTTTCGGCGCCTAATAATCAGGCTTGCGACGCCCCGATGGCTCAATCTGCTCATTCCTTCGGCGCGCTAAACAGGCATTGGGAGAATTAAGAGTATGAAGAAAATTCTGGCAGTTTTTGTTTTGATGGTCGGTGTGGTCATCGGCATTCGTGCGTTTCACCAAGGGGCTACAGTAAGCGGAGCGACATTTACAGTGGACACCGGCAAACCCTATGTCGATTACGAAGATCTACGGCGTCGAAGACTGCCAGACGATGGGTTTTCGATGACGGCATACCAATTGGAATCGGATAATACCCTTGATTTGCGTTTTTACACGCATGGAAAGCCGGACGACAACAAATTGATCGAACCCACGATCGAAAGGGTCAAATACCTTACGCAGAATCTGAGCACGCAGTATCCGATCCACATTGTTTTTGTTGATGGGAATCCTTTTCTGAAGGTGAACGGCCAGCCTGTCGGAACAGGGGGATTGATCCGAGAGATCGACCTTCCGGTTACGCAATAACCGTCAGCAAACGCGGCGCCAGCCGGAAGCGGGAAATGAGACCCTACGCTTGCCTAGAATTTCTCGCGGAGAAATTCGAAGAGGATGTAACCGATGAGGGCGGCGACCATGGCGATTTTAAAATTGGCTGCCGTAAACACATCTCTGATTGCCCAGGCCATGCCTTTCTTCTGGCCCATGCCGGAGCGCTCAAATTCTCCCATCAAGAGATTGGAATAGAACAGGAAGACGATAAAAGATACTTCGATCACCGCTCTCCAGAGATGTTTCATCGCAGGCTTCCGTAAAAAAGAGCTTTGGCGCGCAGCCCGTATAATACAGGGGTGCGGCTGATTTTCGACATTTTCGGGCAGACGTTGCGCACGCTGTGGGGGCACAAGCTGCGGTCGTTTCTGACCATGTTTGGAATTGCCTGGGGAGTGTTTTCGCTGCTGCTGCTGGTGGGACTGGGGGAGGGATTCCGGTCGGGGAACAAAAGGCAGTTCGACACGCTGGGCGAGAACGTGATGTTCATCTGGTCGAGCCGGGCTCCGATGATGCAGGGGAGTTTCACGGCGCTGCGGCAGTACTACCTGACGGACCGGGATTACCAGGACATTTTGCAAGAAGCCCCGAGTGTGGGGGCGGTAGCGCCGGTGATCCGGCGCAATGATATTCGAGCGGTGAGCGATTACTTCCAGTCGAGCGGCGACCTGATGGGAGTGCCCGCGATGTTTAACAAAATCCGTTACCTGCCGATCAAGGAAGGGCGTTGGCTGAATACGATGGATGTAGCGCAGAAGCGGGCGGTGATTGTGCTGGGAGATGAGACGCAGCGGACATTGTTTCCGGGGCGGCCGGCGGTGGGCAGCACGATTCTACTGAATGGACAACAGTTTGAGGTGATCGGAACGCTGCAGCGCATTGGACACGGCGATAACAATACGCAAAACCTTAAGTGCTTCATGCCATTCAGCACCATGCGGGAATATTTTCGGCTGACGAACGTGGGGGAAGCGCCGGATGTGATCAGCCTTATCGAATACCAGCCGAAGACGCGGGCGTTGCATGAAGCGGCGCGGCAGGAAGTGCACCGGATCATTGCGCGGAACCATGGGTTTGATCCCAGCAATCCGGATTCGTTCGACGAGTGGGATACGGTAAACACGGTCGACCAGGTGGGAAAGATTTTCGACGCGATGGATGCGTTTTTAGGGAGTGTGGGTCTGGTCACGCTGGGGCTGGGAGCGATTGGCATCATCAACATCATGCTGGTGGCGGTCGCGGACCGGACGCGGGAGATTGGATTGCGCAAGGCGCTGGGAGCGACGAACGCTAGCATCATGTTCCAGTTTTTCGTGGAGGGCGCGTTTCTGACGCTGCTGAGCGGGACGATTGGAATCGGCCTGGCGGCGGGGCTGATGAAGTTGCTGTCGGGCGTTGATCTGGGCGGTGGATTTGATCCGCCGAAGCTGGTGGCTTCGACGGCGGCGCTGGCGGTGGTGTCGCTGGCGGTTGCCGGGGTGGTGGCGGGATTGTATCCGGCGCGGCGCGCGGCGATGCTGCAGCCGGTGGAGGCGCTGCGGAAGGAGTAGGAGCAGTGGCCAGTGGGCGGTGATCAGTGGCCGGCTTAGAAAACTATGCATCGGGATTTGTTGGGACAGGCTTTTGCGGCGATGCGGCATGATTTGCGCAAGACTACGCTCACCATGGCGGGGATGGCATGGGGGATTGCGACCGTCGTGTTGCTGCTGGCTTATGGGAATGGATTCGCGCAGGCGATCACGAACATCTTTCAGAGTTTTGGGGCGACTGCGGTGGGAATATTTCCCGGGCGAACTTCGGAGCAGGCGGGAGGGGGCAAGGCAGGAGTGGAGGTGCGCTTCACCAACGATGATGTGGAGCTGCTACGGAACAATGTGCCGCTGTGCAAACACGTGGTGAGAATGTCGCAGAAGGATTCGCTGGTGCAAAACGCAAACCGTGCGTTCACGCTGCCGGTGTTGGGCATGGATCCGGCGATCGAAGAGATCTGGAATCTGGACATGGATCAGGGGCGCTTTCTCGACGAGGAGGACAACGAGCGGCACCGGTTGCTGGCGGTGATTGGGTCGGAGGCGAAGGACAAGTTGTTTTCCGGGATGCCGGCCGTGGGTGAGGATATCCGGGTGAATGGAGTGGAGTTTCAGGTTTTGGGAGTAGTGAAGCCGCGGATGCAGGAGGGCGACGACGACGACAACCGGACAATCTACATTCCGTATAACTCGATGAATGTGCTGAAGGACAATCACTATCTGGATGGAATCTGGATGGATTCGCAGGGATTGAATCACGACCGGCTGGACGATACGATTCGGCAGACCCTGTCAGCGGCGCACGGCTTCAAGAGTGACGACAAGCGCGCTCTTTTTGTATTCGATGCGCAGAAGCAGCTCTCGCAGTTCGGAATTATTTCGCTGGCGCTGAAAGTTCTGCTGGCGTTTATTGGGACGCTGACGTTGGGGATTGGCGGAGTGGGTCTGATGAACATGATGCTGGTGACGGTGACGCAACGCACGCGGGAGATTGGAGTGGAGAAGGCGCTGGGAGCGCGGCGGCGGGACATCCTGTTTCAGTTTCTGGCGGAGGCGCTGGTGATTACCGGCGTGGGAGGCTTGCTGGGAATTCTGTTGTCGTACGTGGTGTCGGTATCGGTGGGGCGGCTGACATTTTATAGCGCAGTGGCGAAGCATGCAGAGGCGGCAGACATACGGCTGATTTTGTCACCGATGATTCTGGTGGTAGCAACGGGGATATTGGCGCTGGTGGGAGTGGTGAGCGGGATGGTTCCCGCGATGCGGGCGGCTAAGCTGGATCCGATTGAGGCACTGCGGTACGAGTAGCTAGTTCCAGTACCTACGTAGCCAGTACCTAGTGAAAGATGACTTCTTCTGAGGACATTTTGGGTTTGGTTGCGCCTCGGGCTGATGCTCGCGTGGCTTATGGTGGCGATGGGAATCAGTTCTTGGATTTGCGGTTGCCTTCGGGAAAGGGACCGCATAGGCTGGCGATTTGCATTCATGGAGGCTACTGGCGGGCTAAGTACGATCTGGGGTATATGGGGCATTTGTGCGCGGAACTGACGAGGAAGGGAATCGCGACCGCAAATCTGGAGTACCGGCGGGTGGGAAATGCGGGCGGAGGTTGGCCTGCGACATTTGCGGATGTGCGGGCGGGTTATCAATTTCTGTTGCAGAAGGCGCGAACGTATGAGTTCGACACGCGGCGCGTGGTAGCGATAGGTCATTCGGCCGGAGGGCAGCTTGGGCTTTGTCTGGCGGCGCATGAGACTGGTGTGAAGGCCGTCGTGTCGCTGGCGGGCGTGGTGGATTTGCAGCAGGCTTATGCGCTGCATTTGAGCAACGATGCTGTGGTGGAGTTTCTGGGCGGGACGCCGGCGGATGTGCCGGACCACTATCGCGAGGCCGATCCGATGAAGCTGGCAATCAGCGCGCGGCAGTGGCTGGCGCATGGTGCGGAGGATGATGTGGTGCCTCCGGCGTTCAGTCGCGATTATGTTGGAGCGAAGCTGAAGACGAAAGAGGATGCGCGGTTGCTCGAGATTGGTGGGGCGGGGCACTTCGAGGTGGTCGATCCGCGGAGTGGGGCCTGGAAGGATGTGGAGAAAGTGGTGATGGAGGCGGTGGGGTGAGGTCGGCTTCGCCATCCATCTTGAACGCAGGACTACATTCCGTTCATCGATTGTGATCAGTCACTAACTTCTGATCGTTTCCAGACGGCTTCTTTGGCCTCCGTGCCCCAAACCGGATTCGGCGCGACGGACACTATGTAGCACAAGCCGTAACCAGGCAGGTCTGCGATCCGCACAATGCGCCCTTCTTCCTGAGTGGTCTTGTTATGAACTATATCTCCAACCGCGAATTGCATGACAAACAATAAATTCCCATAAGCTAAAAGTATTATTTCTAACTATAACTTTAGATGCACGAGCGATTGATTGGGATGCAGGCGGGGAGGGTCTGTAACTTTTGACGGAGAAACTGCGGACCTACTTACTTGCTCTGTCCTGGATGGCCCGCTCCGTCTCCACGGCTTGCCGGCGCACGTCGTTGGAAATGTCGGGTAGGTCGCGCTCGTAGGGACGAATGTCGGGCAGGTCTTCAGTTTGGCCAATTAGATAGAGGCCGCGGAGGGCTTCCCAGACTTGGTCGTTAGCGGGATCGACTACCGCGACTTCCGCTCCTGCGGAGAGATTCGCTCTGGTTCCGGCTACTGACCGGATGCGGCCGGGAATGGGAGAGCGGATTTCTGCAATTTGTTTATTCGCGAATTCCAGCTTGGCGATCAGGCCGCCCTCGCGGATGGCGGTGCCGGGGCGGTCCGCATCGAGGATGCGGCCGGATTCGGGGGAAGTGATGTGGGCGGGTTGGAGCAGCGCGAGAATCTGCGGACGACCTGTGGCGTCGCCAAAGCGCACCAGCGACAGCGCGGCGTTGCCGCGAACCATCTGCGAGGGGTCGTCTAGCATCTTCAGCAGAGCTTCGTGAAACCCAGCTCCGGAGGTGTCCTGGCCCATGACCCAGGCGTCGGTGTTGCGCACTTCTTCGACGGGATCGGCGGCCAGGCGCACCAGTTCTGGATACCATTGGTTTGCGGTTGTGTCATTTCGCGTGATGCGCTCGCCTACCTGGACCAACGCCTGCTGAATGTGGCGCGGCTTTTTCGTGTCATGTAGGTACTCGGTCAACTGTTGGTCAGAGAGCTTGCGGCCGAACCAGGTGTTCCACCAGAACAGGAACGGCATCAGGCAGATCAGCCAGGCGGTTGCGAAGAAGAGGAGTTTTTGAGCGCGGGACATGCCGGGGCGAGAGCTGGGGGAAAGACTCGCGGTTTTCTTGACGTCAGAATCTTGCGGTTGAGAACCGGGAGAACCAGACATGGATAAGATAGCCGAAATGAAACTATAGCAGAAGCGATTGTTGCGCGAGCGCGTGACCCGAGGAGCGGCGATGCCGCGCTCAGTCTTCTCGCAGTATGTACCAGGAACTCAGGCCGATGCAGATGAGGGTGCTGGTGAGGGCGAGCAGGAGCGCAGGCTCGTTCAGGTTCGAAGACCAGAGGCTTGTGAACAAGAGATGCCTGGGCCAGAGGTCCGCCATCCAAGACCCGGGCTGATGGGACTCCAGGATCAGCCAGAGCACCGCAAGGAGGGCAACGGCGAAAGCGGAAATCCTGGTGATGCGAATTGGTAAAGTCGCGCGCGCCAGAGCTTTCTCTCGAGCCAAGGCTTGTGCCTTCCGCCAGATCAGGGCTGCGTCTGGCAGGGTGTTGAGTTCGTGCTGCGCAAGGTTCGTCTCTTCACGCAGGAATTCGGTGACCAGCATGACTTCGGAGCAGACCGGACAGTTGCGGGCGTGCACGAGAATCTCGGGGTCACGCGACCCGCCGCGGAGCGCGGCAACTACGCTCTGCTCTTGCTCGCAATGGTGTTCATTCATAGATCCACCTCTGGATCAGAGTCTCGCGAGCTTCTTCCAATGAGGCTGGCCAGCTTGCGGCGCGCTCGGAAGAGTAGCAGCCGGACGCTACCCGCCTTCAACCCCGTCAAATCCGCGATCTCTTTGTGGCTGGAACCTTCCACATAGGCCAGCCAAAGCAGCTGGCGTTCGCGACCCTTCAGCCGACGAAAAGCCTGCCGCATGTCGATTCTGAGGTCAGGGTGCGAGGCCGGTGCCGCCATCTCGGGAACGGGATCAGGAAGGGGATCTTCTTTATGACGGCGCCAGCGGTCCCGCAAGAGATTGGTCGCGATGCGGAAGAGATAACTTCGCTGGCCTGCCTCGTCCATGGGTGAAAGCTTGGCGGAGAGGAAACGGCAGTAGGATTCCTGCAAAAAGTCCTCGGCCAGAGCGCGTTCTCCGGAAACACGCAGCAGATAGGCGAACAATGGACGAGACGTCTCCTCGTAAAAGGCACGAAAAGCCGCCTCGTCCATGATCGGTTCACCCTTCGTGATGGGGCGGACTCTCTGGCGCGACTCGCGCTGGAGAAGATCGAGATGCAATGCGGGAATGTTAAGCTCCCATGGCATTACCACAGTTTATTGCCCGTGACTGGTCGCGCCGTTGAGCAGGCCGAATGATTTGGAGAGGTAATAGGATGCAACTGCCGACAGAGCAAAGCCTACTCCGAGGGCGCAGATCAATGTGCCGAAGATGACGAAACCTTCGCTTTCGCCCTCAAAGGACACATGATTGCGCAGCAAGAGAAGAGCCGCGCCGAAGAAGAGAAGAATAATTCCGGTCTGCAGGGCGCCGATGATTCGTCCGTGAGGGGCGACGCGCTCCACCTTGAGCGATTCGAGCAGCTCTCTTCCGGCTTCCGTTTGTGCGTAGGCGAGCAGTTCCTGGCCGGAGCCGACTTTCTCCAACAGCTTGGTTTGCACTTCCGCCTGCAGTTTGGCAATCTTGTAGCGCCGGATCGTGCTGAAGATGACCCAGGCGAACCATGCGAACATGCTTGGAATCGCTATCGACACAACGACGTCTTGATTCATAGTCTTGCTCCTTCGGACAGATGCGGGCATTGAATACTGATTTCTGTCCGCTCTATTCCTATAACGTGTGGCGCGGGACTTGGTTAACAGTATGGAACAAGAATCTGTGAGGTTCCGGGGATGGGATGGTGGGGCGCCCCGCTACGCTACGACATCGGCGTCGAGCACTCGGTCTTGCTCCAGATAATGCGAGACGGCGTATTGGGCAAGGAGCGGCGTCTGGAGCTTGATTTCGGCACCGATCCAAGCGCCTTTCGGGTATGGGTTCCGCGTCGCTTGGCTTGGCGGCGCGGCCGCGGCGGCCGCGGTTACAGCGCTTGCGGAAAGTCCGCCGCTGCCGAACTGGGGGCCGAAGCTGGCACTCTGGATTTGGTCGAACTGGTTGATCTCGCGCCAGGCTTCGTCGCCTGTCGTGCCGGAGACATCGATTTTTAGTCTTACGATCGACATAAGAGAAAGTCTACTCACCACAGAGTCACAGAGAAAATCTTATCGCTTTCTTTCGCATTTTTCTTTCTTCTCTGTGTCTCTGTGCCTCTGTGGTGAATTAACTGTGCGGAAACCATTGGTAGAGCATGAAATATACGAGTACGCCGGTTACGCTGACGTACATCCACAGCGGCCAGGTCCAGCGTGCGATGGCGCGATGGCGAGCGTATTGGGCGCGCAGGCCGCGGCTTAGCGTGATGATTACCATGGGCACGATCACGATGGCCAATGTCACATGGGGAATCAGGACGATGAGATAGATAACATGCCAGAAGTGGTCGCCGAGAAAGCGGATATCGCCAACGTGATAATGAAAATACAAGTAGCAGGCCAGAAACAGCGCAGAAGAGACCACGGCGGCGATCATACAGGCGCGGTGCACGGCCATGCTGCCGCGGGCAATCGCGTAGCGGCCGGCGACGAGAAGAACTGCGCTGGCTCCGTTAAGACTTGCGATTAGAGCAGGGAAGTAGGCGTATTGTTCAGCGATCATATTGTAGCGATCATATTCTGGCCATCAGGCGGCGGGCCTCGTGGTGCGGCGGTTGGCCATCAGGAACGCGAGCGAAAACATTACCAGAGAGAACAGGACTAACGTGGCGATCGAGGAAGGCAGAGGAAATTTGCTCTCCATCCCAGGATAGAGCAAGTCACGCAGAGCTTCGACTCCGTAGGTCAGGGGGTTCAAGTACATGAGGACGCGAATCCATCCCGAGGCGCCGGAGAGGGGAAACAGCGCGCCCGACAGGAGCCAGAGCGGAATCAGAAACAGATTGATGATGCCGTGGAAGGCAGACGTGGAATCCATGGGCCAGGCGATGGCGAAGCCGAGCGCGGTCAGTGCGAATGAAACCAGAAACACGACCACGGCCACCGACAAGACCTGGAGCAGATTTAGATGCACGCCGGCGAAGGGCGCGAAGACGAGGAAGATCAATCCCTGAATCGCTGCCAGCGTGGTGCCGCCGAGAACCTTGCCCAGCACGATTGCGGAGCGCGGCACGGGGGCGACCATCACGGAGAGTAGAAAGCCTTCCTGACGGTCTTCGATGAGCGACATCATGGCAAAGATCGAGGTGAAGAGGACAATCAGGATCAGCGTGCCGGGATAGAAATAATCCATGTAGTGCTCCTGAGCCTGCCCGGCGCCGGAGCGGAAGGAGTTGCCGAAACCAGAACCGAGGACGATCCAGAACACCAGCGGCGACGCGAGCACGCCGACAACCCGCGACTTCTGCCGGTAGAAGCGCACGATCTCCCGCCACCACAGAGTGAATGCCGGCAGCAACACGCCCGCGGAAACCGGCGCGATGGGTCTCGACAAGACGGCGGTTTGAGTAGCCACAGAGTTTAGCTCGCTTTCGCCGGAGGAGTTTTCGCTGCCGGAGCCGCGGCCTTCTTCTTGGGGAGCATGCCAGAGTCGCGCATTTCCCAGTACGCGTTCAGCGTGAAGACGCCGGCCAGGGTCAGCAGGATCAGGGTCAGGAACAGGCCGTCGACAGTAGTGATGAAGCCGTTTGTCAGCGTCCATACGACCCCCAGCAAGGGGAGAACGACAAGCACGAGCGAAATCGCTAGCATCATAGAAAGCACGTTACCTCCTATCGTGATTTTTCGAACTGGTTTCTGCTTCGTTTGTTTCGCTCCAGAACTTGTGTCCGGTACGGCGAATAAAGACGTCCTCGAGCGCCGGCTTACTTACGGAGATCGCTTCGATTTCTCCCGGGAAAGCCTCGACCACTTCGGTGACGAAGCGGTGAGCGGACTCGCGTTCCATGCGCACCTGATTTTCGAGGACGGTGGTTTCCACGTGAAACCGGTCCTGGATGCGTTCGGCAAGTAACGTCGCATCATGGGCGGCATCGAGCAGGATCACATCGCCGCCGATTTCACTTTTCAACTCGGTGGGCGTGCCCAAGGCTACCAGGTTGCCTTCATTCATGATGGCGAGACGGTCACAGCGCTCCGCTTCTTCCATAAGATGCGTGGTGACGAGCACGGAGACGTGTTCCTCTTCGCGCAACGTCCGCAGGTATTGCCAGAGATCGCGCCGGGCGCCGGGATCGAGGCCGGTGGTGGGCTCATCGAGGAGCAGCACTCCGGGATGATGCAATAATCCCTTGGCCAATTCGATGCGACGCTGCATCCCGCCGGAAAAAGTTTCGACCAACTCCTTGCCGCGATCAGCGAGGCCTACGCGGCTGAGGATTTCTTGAATCCGGTTCTTCAGGGCGGCGCCGCGCAGACCGTAGAGATGTCCCTGATGCCAGAGATTCTCGTAGGCGGTGAGTTTCAGGTCGATGCTCTGGGCCTGAAAGACCACGCCGATTTGGCGGCGCAAACGCGCCGGCTCCCGCGCAGCGTCGCAGCCCATGATGGTAGCGCGCCCCGCCGTAGGGAGCATTAGAGTGGAAAGAATGCGGAAGAGTGTGGTCTTGCCGCTGCCGTTGGGACCGAGCAGTCCGAATAATTCCGCAGGACGCACGTCTAAGGAAACTCCGTTCAGAGCCGTGCGGTCGCCGTAGCGATGCACCAGGTTCTCCACCGAAATGACGGGTGCGACGGAAGGCGAAGTGACTTCCGGAGCGGCGTCGGCGAATGCGGAAACTTTCGATACCAAGAGGCGTCCTGAGTTAGTCCACTAACAGTTTACGACGAGACCGCGTTCGACATCACGAAAAGCAGTGGTCGCTGAGATCCTTCGCCAAGCAAAAAGCGCTTGGCTCAGGATGACAGTTGCCGCGACAGTTGCCCGGCGGTGGCGCCGCTCCGAGGGCGGCCGCTCATGCGACGGACACGTCCCGTTGCGCCTGGG
Source organism: Candidatus Sulfotelmatobacter sp. (assembly GCA_049584615.1). Taxonomy (GTDB): domain Bacteria; phylum Acidobacteriota; class Terriglobia; order Terriglobales; family Acidobacteriaceae; genus Sulfotelmatobacter. The sequence goes on along the minus strand of JBAUYE010000286.1, from coordinate 18,361 downwards.
GTATGCGCTCGGCCAGCACTGCCGGCACGTTGCGCCACACTTGAATCGCCAGAACCACTGTAGTTGCGAGAAGCAGGGCGCCGACGGCTACGTGCGCCACTGTGGCTGCGACCATGGGCAGCTCCGGTTGCGCTGCGCCCTGTCCCCAGGCAACGCGCGTCAGGAATGCGGCGAAGCCGAGGCAGAGCTGGGCGATCAGCAGCGACAACATCAAGATTGCCGGGCGGCGGACTGCGTCAATGTTCGAATAAACCGAGATCGCGCGGATCGCGGTCCAGGCCAGCACGAACGAAACGATCACCGCATTCAGCACGTGCGGCCACCAACTCATTCCGTGATGGCGAAACATCCCGCCGAGAATCAGTTGCACGTACAGCACGAAGATGCAGAGCAAGGTCAGCGAGAAGAGACTGGGGCGGCGCGAGTCGGCCTCCACCCGCGGCTGCGCTTTTTCCGGTCGGTCTTCATTAGGTTGATCTTCGACCCAGTTACGTCCTGTGAAGAGCGCGATCGCTACCGCGATACAGAAGAACGTTTGCGCTACTGTAGCGTGAGCGGTGGAAACCCACGGTGGCTGGAAGAATAGGACGGTAAGGCCGCCCAGCGTTGCCTGCGCGATCACCGTGCAGAATGCGCCCACAGCCAGCCAGCGCATCCAGCGGCGCTTTTCGACCAGCAGAGTCCAGATGGCGATGGCCAGGGTGAGCGACACGAGTGTGCCGGCGACCATGCGGTGACTCCATTCGTAACGGACGCCTCCCACGAAATGCGGAACCTTCACCAGGTAGCCGAAGGAGGTTGGCCAGTCCGGAACCGAGAGTCCAGCGTCATTGCTGGTGACCAAGGCTCCGGCAGTGATCACGACAAGGGTGGCGCACGCCACGAACACGGCGAAGATGTGGTGGGCCGAGTTATAGGTTGACGGAGTGGCTTTCAGAGTGTGTCCTCTTGGGTGAGCAAGGGCGAGAGAGCCTCTGCGTTCACCCATGCTTGATGGCCCTCAGGGGCTAAAGCCGGAGTCTTACGGCGCGGTTGAAGGGCACGGCTTACGCCGTGCCCTTCCCGAGCCGATCTTATTCAGCTTATTCAGCGACCTTACTCGCCTGCGGGCTTGAAGCTCTGATCCACGGTCTTGGTTTCTTTTGGACCGACGGTTACTTTCTGATCTTGCTCGCCGAGTTTTTCCTGCACGAAAGCGATCGTATAGTCACCCGGGGGCAATCCCTTGATTACATATTTTCCCGACTTGTCGGTGACGGCGTAGAACGGGCTCTTCACCACGTTGATGTACATTTTCATCCATGGGTGCTGGTTGCACTTCACCGGGAGCATGATTTCTTCGCGGGCGAAGTTCTTTTCGAGCGGAGCGGTTGCCGGAGGCTGCGATTCGTTCCACTCGCGGTTATCTTTCGGAGTGGGATGAATGTTGTGTGTGGTCTGATCGTCATTTTTAATTTCAACGGTCTGTCCCGCCATCACGCCCAGCACGTGCGGATGATACTTGCAGCCCTGCTGGTCGAGGACGACCGCGTCCTTCGGAACATCAAAGGTGCGGTTGCCGAGGCCGTCTTTTACATAGACGAAAACGTTGGCGAGGTCGCCGTTATCGACAACAATGTTTTCGGCTTCGTTCATGCCCTTGCAAGCGGGATCCTGGCTCATGTCGATCTTCGCTTCTTTGGGCGCCTGGCCGTCAAATTTTACGGTTCCGTCGATGGTCGCGACGGTTGCGGGATCGATTGGCGTCGCCGCCGGGGCCATTGCCGGTTGCTCTGACATGGAGTTGGCGGGCTGTTCCTCTTTCTTGCTGCAAGCTGCCATCAGCAGCAGGCCGCACAGGGCCAGCACGCTGACCGATATCATCCAACTGGTTTTCTTATTCATGATGTCCTTCTTTCTTTCTCTTAATAGTCAACTAAAAGCGCTTGTCATCCCGAGCAAAGCGAGGGATCCTGGTTGTTGCCTGCGCGGCCGGTGCTGCCGCTGCGGGCAAACACCAAGATCCCTCGCTTTGCTCGGGATGACAGCCCTGGTGAGGTAACGACAACCCGATACCAAGGCAATCCGCTATCGAACCAGCCATTTTACCGCGAACCACCGCTAGCCGCTTGATGAGACTCCACGGCAGCCTGTTTGCGGTTACTCTTCGGCTGCAACGCCGCTTTCGCGTGCGGCATGGATGCTGCTACCCTCCGTTGCTCTTCCGCTGTTAACTGGAAGATGTAATCCGTGAGCAGCTTGCGATGATCTCCGGTGTAGCCCTGGAACGACGGCGGGGTCGGCCCGGCAAACACCCACTGATTATTCTCCTGCTTGAAAAGCCCCGAAGGCATTGAGGTTCCGGGGCTGACCGCTTGCGGGTCGGTGATCCAGCGCTCGACCCAGTCCGGCTTTAGACGTTCTTTCGCCAGCAGGAAGTTGGGTGCGGTGGCGATCTTGTCGTGCGAGGGATCGCCGGTGGCGTGGCACTTCAGGCAAGGAGCCGCAGTGCTCGAGAACAGACTACGCGCCATGTCTGTTTCTTTGGCAGTGAGAACCGGCACATCTTCGGGAATGTAGGGCATGGGCTGCTGCGACAGCGCCTGGAAAAAGCGCACCAGCTTACGCAGTTCATTGTCGGAGAACGAGAATGTGGGCATGCGGACCTTCAAATACGGACGCACGCCGTCGCGGTTGGTGTCGGTGGTGCTCAACGCGGGATTCGACAGGAACTTCCGCAGCCATTCGGGATCGACGCGCGCACCTTCGGTTAGAAGTTTCGGAGGCAGTTGCTCCTGCGCGTCCTGATACTGCTTCAATCCCATCAAGATCGTTTGCTGGCCGGGGATGAACTGGTGACAGCCCATGCAGTTGTATTTCTTGACGATCCACCAGCCTTCCTGAATGTCGTGGCGCGCGTCGCCCGGCTTGTATAGATAACTTGCGGGCAGCGAAGTCTCTTCGCTACCCATCAGGAAAGTTGTAAGGTCGAGCACCTGTTCTTTGGTCAGGTGCAGATTGGGCATGCGAAGAGCTTCGGTTTCGGTCTTGACCATGCCTTGATCGAAAACGTTGGGCTCGGCCAGTTTGTGTTCGAAGAATCCTTTGTGGTCGTACCAAGGATCTTTCGCGGGGCCGTCGGGCAGGCGCGCGAGATCTTCTTTATCTTTGATGGGTTCGGCATTTTCGCCGCCGCGCTGGGATATGGTGGTAAACAGAGCGAAGTCGAGACGCTCGATGGGCTTGCTGCCTTCGAAGGTGAGTTCGGTGCCAATGCGGCCTTCGTCTTCGAACCCGGCGATTTCGTGGCACCCTGAGCAGCCGAAATGTCGCACCCATACCTTTCCCTCAGCCTTGAGCGCAGGATCATCCATGAACGGAGCATCTGGGTACGATGACGGATCCTTCTTTTTCTGCGTCATCAGATAGCTTGCAATGTCTTCGGCATCCTCCGGAGACAGGCGCAGGCTGGGCATCACGGTCATGTTCTGGACTTGCAGTTCGTGGCCGTCGTTAGGACAGCGGCTGTGGTCAAGATCAAATTGATAGGGAAGGCCCTTCTTGGCGTAATCCTCGGGACCAATGTCCTTCTTTTCGTACGGGCAATAGGGGCGGGTGCGCTGGCGCGCGTTGTGAATCCAGCGGACGAGATAATCGTAATTCGCTTTTTCGCCGACACGGCTCAGGTTCGCAGCGAACGTGCCGCCTTGCATCCGGTCGCCTTCGCCGATCGAGTGGCAGGCCAGGCATCCGCGTTCTTCAAATAATTCCTTTCCGTGCGCGGCATTGCCTGGCTTGTGTTTGGGAAGCGGATCGGTAAATCCCGATTGCCAGATGTAAGCGGAAATCGCCTGGATCTGATGGTCGGTCAGGCGGAAGTTCGGCATCTTCGTGGTTGGACGGAAATCCGTCGGCTTCTTCAGCCATACCGGAATCCAATTCTTGTTCAGCTTGAGGCGGACGTCTTTCAGGTTGGGACCAACCTTCTTCATGTCCTGCATCAGACTGTGCGACTGGTAATCCAGCTGTTGCAAACGGCCGTCCAGCTTGCTGTTTGCGACTCTCAAATCGACCGCCTGGGTATTCAGCTTGTTGGCTTCTTCGTTCGACTCGGCGGCGTCAGCCTGCTTCATCAGGTACGCGGTCTGCTTGAGATTGTCTATCTTTTGTGTTTCGATCTGCTTGATCTGCTGGCTGATCGCATTCAGATCGTCGGGCTCTTTATCGTATCCCTCGTAGCGATGACAGCCCATGCAGCCTTTTTGTCGGAAGAGGTCTTTGCCGCTGTTGATGGTTTGCCACTCAACGTCGCCACTGGCCAGCACCATGTCGGCGGCATGGCAATTTTGGCAGCCCGCCTGCGAGTTTTCCTTGGGGAACAGCGGCCACAGCCAGTGCTCGTAGGTGCCGTGTCCCTTCTCGATGCTGGTGGTCGCGCGTCCGTTGCCCTGGTGGCAGGGCGAGCAGCCGAACTTCTCGGGATCATGAATCTGCAACAACTCCGGCTGGGGATGGCTCGTGAACGCATCGGCGTACTCATCCGGCTTCTTCTCGCCTTTCGCCGTCATCGACACCGCACTGATTTTCAGCGGCTCGCGGGCGTTCATGTGGCAGGATTCGCAACGGTCAACGATATTGGCCTCGGCCACGTTGATCTGCACAATCGCTGGAACCCATTCGGTCGCCCGCCTTTTCAATCCGTCGATCTGCTGCGGCGTGAGATCGACCATGTGGTCGGTGATGTATTCATCCATCTTCGTTTTGGCGGCGGTCACGGGCTTGAGCACTTCGCCGAGGTCCAGGCTTAGTTTCGTGCGCTCGTCGCGAATCGAGTTGTAGGTCTTTTCCAGTTCGTCGAAGTCGTAGTCTTGCCGGGTTCCATCGGGAAACTTGACGGTTGCTTTCTTCTCTTTGTATTCCTTGATTTCGCTCTGCTTACTCGCCTTGGCCGATTTGCTCTTGCTGGTTTCAAACTCGTAGGTCAGCGCGTTCACATAGGCGCGCCGGTCGGTGAAAACACTCTGCACCGCGAGCAGGCGGGCGCTGGCGTCGTCCAACTTTTTGCGCGCTTCTTCAGCCTGGGCTTTTGAATCCTGATAAGCCTTGGCATAGGCCTCTTTAAGGGCGACGTAATCCGGATTCTGTTCAACGTCCTTTTCCGACGTGGCCGACTTCGACCGCGCCGTATTCAAGAAAGCGCTGTAGCGATCTTTCCACTGTTCCTGGAAGGCCTTCCAGGGCCGCTGGGTCCATGCCTCATCCCACAAAGCCCAGAACAACGTCGCCATCAGAATTACCATCGCGACCAGATAATAGGCGGCGTACGACTTGCTTGTGATCGGATCCTGCTCGGGGTTGGGTTGTTCAGGCACCGCTTCCTCCGAAAGTGTTTGTCATTCCAGTCTCTTTGTCATTCCGAGCGAAGCGAGGAATCTGCTGTCCGCGCCCGCTTCACTTTTTCACGGTGCTCCTAAACATTGAAACAGGGCGTAATCCACACATACTTGATGTGCCACAGCAGGCGCAGCCCCATCTTCAGCGGCAGAGCCACCATGGTCAGCAAAAGGAACTGGGTGATAGAGAATTGCAGCAGGCTCATGCGCTTGAAATCCTTCGCCATGAATCGCCGGAACAGCGAATAGACGATAAACCCGCCCAGCAGGTAATAGCCGCCAACGACGACTGCGCCGAAAATTCCCTTTGCCAGGTTCGACGTGATGCCGAAAATGTCGGGCAAGTCGCGGTTCACCTCATAGATCAATCGGTTGTGATCCCAGGTTTGGCCCGGCCAGAACCACTGCCAGCCAGGGCCGCGAATAAACGTTCCGATCAGGATCATCGAGACCCACAGAATGATGAAGCCAAACAAGAACGTCGCAATCGAAAACTTGCGCTGCTTCCACGTGTAGTAGCCGCTGCCCAGCGGGTTGGTGTCAATGTATGGAATCACCATCAGACCGACGATGATTACCGTCGGCATAACCACGCCTGCGATCCAGGGATCGAAATAGACGAGCATCTCCTGCAATCCGAGGAAATACCACGGGGCTTTCGCCGGATTCATGGTCAGGTTAGGATTCGCTGGCTCTTCGAGCGGAGCGTTCAGGGTGATCGACCAGACCATAAGAATGATGGTGACGATGATGGCGGCGAGAAATTCAATGCGGAGTAGGAACGGCCAGACGTGCACTTCTTTTTGCCAGCCCGGTTTGAAGGGCCAGGTCTTGCGATGATGCGTCTTGGCCAGGGCGGGATCGGCCTCAAGCTGCGCGATTAACTGGTCGTTGGCGCGTGCCTGCTTCCACGCCAGATAAATGTAGAAGCCGAGTAGCGGAATCAAGCCTACGATAGGCACATTGTCCGGAGCGGAGCAAATTTCCCAAAGTTGTCGCCAGTCCATAAGTTCTCTCGGTGTCGATTACTAAAAATTACTTTGTCATTCCGAACCGGGCTGAAAGCCCGGTGAGGAACCTGCTTTTTGTTCGGCGGCGTTACTCTCCTGCTGCTTTCGGCCCCCGGCGCGGCTTGTCGGCTTCCGCTTCCAGCATCACTTGCGCGGGGCCCGAGATTCCACCGTCTTTCCGCACACGCCAGAAATGCACGATCATCAGGATCGACGCGACAATCGGAATGCCGATGCAATGCCAGATGTAGGACCGCAGCAGCGCATTCGCATCTACGATCGATCCGCCGAGCAGGCCGAAGCGCACGTCGTTGTAAGGCGTCATGCCGAGCATCGAGCCGAACGGGCCTTCATGCCCGAGCAGCGGCGTGGCTCGCGCCATGTTCGTGCCCACGGTGACGGCCCAGAATCCCAACTGATCGTCGGGCAGTAGATATCCCGTGAACGAGAGCAATAAGGTAAACACGAGCAGCAGCACACCGATGTTCCAGTTAAATTCGCGTGGCTTTTTATACGAGCCGGTCAGAAATACGCGGAACATGTGCAGCCACACGGCGATCACCATCAAGTGGGCGGCCCAGCGGTGCATGTTGCGCAGAATTTTGCCGAACGGCACATCGTGCTCGAGGTAGAGCACATCGCGGAACGCCTGCACCTTGCTGGGGTGGTAATAAAACATCAGCAGAACGCCAGTGTAGGTGAGGATGATGAACAGAAAAAATGTGATTCCACCCATGCCCCAGGTATAGCTGTAACGCACCGCATCGCGATTAATCTTCGCCGGATGCAAATGCAGGAACACGTTGGAAAGCACGCCCAGAGCCCGGTTGCGCGGCGTGTCGTCGTGCTTGTGGCGGAAGATCGACGTGTAAACCTGAGTCTTGGTCGGATCCTTCAGGCCCTCGATCTGCTCCTTCGCCTTGGCAGGGATGTCGACCTTCATCGCCTGAATGTCATCTTTGACGCGGTCGACCAGGCCCACTTTGCCGTTCTTGCCGTTATTTTCGTCAGCCATTATTGCCTCATGATTGTTCGCGAAAAGCCGGCGGGACGCCGGCGCTACACTCCTGGTCCCTTACCCAGGCAAATACGCTCCCGGATCATTGAAGTGTGTCGGCTGCCCCTTCGGCCACTGGTAGAGCCGCGAAGTGTCGACGATGATCTGCCCATCCGGCGCCAGTTCTACGTGGGCGCGGTCCATCGGACGCGGAGCCGGGCCTTCGAAGTTGATGCCTTCGCTGTCATAGCCGCTGCCGTGGCACGGACACTTGAACTTGTTCTCGCTCGGCTTCCAGTCGGGAGTGCAACCCAGGTGGGTACAACGAGCGTAGATCACGAACACGCGGTCGGGAGTGCGATCGACCCAGATGCGGTATTTCTGTTGGAACTTGGTGTCGACGCCCAGCGCAAACTCCGAGGGATAGCCTATTTTAAAAACTGTATTGGGTTCAAAAAGAGTGCGAGGAAGAAAGAATCGGAAGAAAGCCAGGAACCATGCAGTCAGGAACGCGGTTACTGCGACCCACACCAGACGGCGCCGGCGGCGGTCGATCTCGGTGTTCGACGGCCCGGGCGAGGACAATCCGCCAGCCGCTGCCGCTTTCGAGGTTCCGACCGCCGGCGTGCCTACGTACTTCGTGGCATCCACCGCGCCAGTGGCGGCTGGCTTGGCTGGTTCGGGATTCGGGTTGGGCTTCGCGCCCTCCGGTTCCGGCATGAGTCTACCTCCTCAATTCTTTATTCTTTTTCTACTCGTCGAACAAAACGTTCTCGAACAAACCTTCTTTAGTAAATCTTCGCTCTTCGCTAGTCGGCTGCCACCAGCGCCGACGGAACCCAGGCATTAACCTCTTCGCCCAGAGCGTCCATCACCAACTGCGCGAGCGCCGAAATAAACTTGGGAGAATCGTTCAGTCCAGCGCTCATCTCAAATTGCGTGATGCCCAGCCGCCGCGCTTGCTCGCGAGCCTCGTGATCAATCTCGCCCAGAGTCTCCACGTGATCGGAAACGAACGCCACCGGCACAATGCAAACTTCTCGCACCTTCTCGGCGGCGAGGTCGTGCAGCGTGCGGTGCAGCGAAGGCTGCAGCCATTTGCTGGCTCCGACCTTGCTCTGGTAGCAGAGCCGGTGACGATTCCGCCATCCGCCGCGCTCCATCAGAAGGCGCACTGTCTCCTCAATATGCCGCTGGTAGGGATCCCCCTTCGCGACGATCGACACGGGGACGCTATGCGCGCTGAAAACAATCTCGGCGCGTTCCGGCCTTGGAAATCGTACGAGCGCCTCTTCGATCTTTTCGATCACCGCGTCTAAATACATGGGATGCTGGTAGAAGGCGCTCACGTTGTGTACGGGAAGATCGCTGCGAAACAAGCGTTCCCATTCGTTCAAGCTGCTGCCCGTGGTGGTCGATGAGTATTGCGGATACAGGGGCAACAACACAACTTCGTCGCACCGCGCTGCTTCGAGCTGCGCAATGGCTTCGCTGGTAAACGGATGCCAGTAGCGCATGGCCATAAAGCAGCGCGCATCCAGACCCTGACTCGAGAGCTCGGCTTCGAGCGCCTGCGCCTGCCGCTCGGTGAAGCGGCGAATGGGTGAGCCTCCGCCAATGATCGCGTAGTGGTGCTGCACCTTGCGGGCACGCGTGGTCGAAATCAGTTTAGCCAGAGGTTTTCGTCCGATGCGGGCAAAGGGAAAGTCGATAATATCGGGGTCGCAGAAGAGGTTATAAAGGAAAGGCTCGATCGCAGCCAGCGTGTCAGGACCGCCCAGCTGAAACAGAATCACCCCCACACGCCGTGTTGTGCGCGCCATTCCCCAGATTCCCCAGAACGGGCGAATTTACTCTCATCTGCGGCGAGAGTCAATGGCAGAAATCGATGAGCATGAAAAGTGATCACCGATCTTTAGTGAACGGCGGCGGGCGCGGTCCTCGCTTTTTCCATTTCTTCGATCACCGCATCGGCGAATTGCGACGTCCCGGCCTGGCCGCCGACATCTTTCGTGAGCTTTTCGGGATGTCGATATACCTTTTCCAACGCATTGCGAATCTGCAGAGACGCGTCGAACTCACCGAGATGGCGCAGCATCAGCAGTCCGGAGCGCAGCAGTGCGGTTGGGTTCGCCAGATTCTTTCCCGCAATGTCAGGCGCTGAACCATGGACCGCTTCGAAGATTGCACAGTGATCGCCCAGGTTGGCGCTGGGCACAAATCCCAGGCCGCCCACAAACGCCGCGCACAAGTCTGAGATGATGTCGCCGTAAAGGTTTTCCATCACCAGCATGTCGTACTGATAGGGATTCATCACCAGCTGCATGCAGGTGTTGTCTACAATGTGCTCGCCGTAGGTGATCTCGGGATACTGCTTGGCCACAGTGCGGCAACAGCGCAGAAATAAGCCATCGGATAGCTTCATGATGTTGGCTTTGTGGATGGCATGAATCTTCTTGCGCTGATTCTTCCGGGCATACTCAAAAGCAAATTTCGCGATACGGGTCGAGGCTTTTTCGGTGATGATCTTCAGGCTTTCAACAACGCCGGGCACCACTTCGTGCTCCAGCCCGGAATACAGGCTCTCAGTGTTCTCGCGCACGATGATGAGGTCGACGTCTGGATAACGCGTGGGGATGTGAGGCAGATTACGAATCGGGCGGAAGTTGGCGTAGAGCTCAAATTTCTGGCGGAGCGCAACGTTGATGCTGGAAAACCCGCCGCCTACGGGCGTGGTCACCGGTCCCTTCAATCCCACTCGCGTGCGCTCGATCGATTCGATTACCTCTTTCGGAATGTATTCGCCGTGTTTTTCAAAGGCGTCCGCACCCACAGCGAATGACTCCCACTCGAACTTCACTCCGGTCGCTTCCAGAATGCGCACCGTGGCCTGGGTTACTTCGGGGCCAATGCCATCGCCGGGGATGAGAGTTACTTTATGAGTCATGATTTTCTTCTAGGCAAGAGACTAGGGGTTAGGGGCCAGACAACCTCCGCTCCGGGAGCCCTGCTAACCCCTAAACCCTGCCTATCCACTCTTCTTCGCTTTAATATCCGCGGTGTCTTTCGATTTCACCAAATCCGTCAGCTCATTCATGAACTCTTTGACGTCCTTGAAATCCAGATACACGGAGGCGAAGCGCACATAAGCCACCTTATCGTAACGGCGCAGGCGGTTCATGATGAGTTCGCCGATTTCGCTGGTCTTGCGCTCACGTTCCTGCGACTCGATGACGAACGATTCCGCCTCGTTCACAATCTGTTCCAGCTTGCTGATGGGCACCGGCCGCTTCTCGCAAGCCCGCAGCAGGCCGTTCAACACTTTCTGGCGATCGAACTTTTCCCGGCGGCCGTCTTTCTTGACGACCATGTAAGGGATTTCGTCGATGCGCTCGTAGGTGGTGAAGCGCTTGCTGCACTTCAGGCACTCGCGCCGGCGGCGGATCGATTCCGCCTCTTTGCTCTCCCGCGAGTCAACTACCTTGTCATTCGCAAATCCGCAAAAGGGACATTTCATGGCGCTGATGTTGATCGAAAACGAATCTGCCTAACTACGTTGAATGGTCGGGATCAATATAGAAATTGTAACAGGGGAGTGAGGCCGGGCCTTCCAGCCCGTACCTACCTGATCGACAGCAACCTGCTTTACGCCGGAGGCCCTGCAGTTTCGGCTTCTTCAGCTTGATGGCTTTCCTTCGACAATTTCCGGAGTGACAATCTTTCATGGTGCGCCAGCACCAAGCCGAGGGGGACAACTGCCGCAAACGTGACCAGCCAGAGCAGAATTCCGCAGCTCGCCGCCATCTCCGGCGGCACGTCGAACACGCTCGACAGCGCGGCAATGGTTGCCATCTGTGAACCGCCGCCCACGGCCGGCAACTGCAGCATCGAACCGACCATGCTCGCTCCCATGAGAATCAGAATCTGCGACACCGGAATTTCGAGCGACGCCGTGCCGTAGGAGTGGGTCACTTCCTTATAGGCGAGCGCAATGATGTACCACATCCCGACCGAAACCAAAGTCAGCCAAAGCATTGACGCGGGCCCGTGAATGGTGTCAAGTCCCGCGCCAAATTCGCGCACCCTCTGAGCCAGCCTGTGGCCAAAGTTCGACGAGAGATGCCCGAATTTCTCCTCCACCCAGCGCGCTACGGCGTCTCCGCTACGCCGGATCACGATCGCGGCCAACGTGGTAACCAGCACGACGCCGACTAGAAAAAAGCCACCTTCCTGGAAGCGGCGGTAGTACTCCGGATGCGGAATCGCGGGTAATGCGCTGGGCAGAAAAATCGCCAAGACGATCAGCACCGTGAACGCGCCAACATCAAAAATGCGCTCTACGGTCCACACTGCCAACTGCGAAGAGAAAGGAAGATCAGCGCGCCGGGCGATCAGATAGGGACGGATAAATTCTCCCGCGCGGCCGAGCAGGGCCAATCCGGTGAATCCAATCAAAGTCGGAGACACCAGTTCCATCGTCTTCACTTTCGGTCTCACCGGTTGTAGAAAAATCTTCCAGCGCAATGCCCGCAACACATAACCGATGTAGATCCACCCAATCGCGCGCAATATTTTTATTTTGTTGATGCGGTGAGTCTGGCTCCAGAACGTACCCCAGTCAAAGCTCTGCCAGTGACGATATTGCAGGTAAAGCAGAACGGCCAGGATGAGGAACACCACCGTACTGGCCAGGATGCGCTTTTTGTCCATGAAGTGGGCAGCCTCGCGCCGCGACCTCGCAACGCGAAGCGGAAACGGCACTCTCAAGGTAACTGACTGGGAGTGGAGGGTCAAACAAAGGCCTCGTTTTACTGGGTGGGTGCGGGGGTCGCTTTCGCTTGGGCCCGTGGAACTGACTTGCGCGCTTTGGCCGCCGGAACCGGAGTTCCGGTTGCCTTGCCTCTCTCACGCTTCGGATCAATGGGCTGGGTGACGGTTTTCGCGGCGAGTTTCTTTTTATTGAAGTCGCGTACGATGCGCGCTACGTAGGCTTTGGTTTCGTGGTAGGGAGGAACGCCGCCATATTGCTCCACTCTTTGCGGGCCTGCGTTGTAAGCGGCCAGCGCCTTGATCAGATCAAAGTCATAGCGCTCCAACAGTTCGCGCAGATAGCGCGCGCCGCCTTCCACATTGGCTTGCGGGTCGAATGCATTCTGCACACCCAGCTCCGACGCGGTTTGGGGCATTAACTGCATCAGCCCCTGCGCGCCCTTCGGCGAGACCGCCCGCACGTTAAAACCGCTTTCGGCGCGAATCACGCTGTTTACCAGATCCGGATCCAGATGGTAAGTTCCGCTCGCTGCTCTTACAACTTCATTCAGATCCGTCGAAGGCTGGAAGTTTCCTGCCGGAGATTGCGACCGTGCGGGATCGTTCTTCGCGCTTGCCTTTGCCGGTTCGCGCGGCGATGAATCCGCCGGCAGAGCTTCGAAGTGGTCGATCTCGACAGTTGGCACATCCACAAAACTCGAGTCGTCACCATCGATATACAGCCGAGTGATCGTCCCGATAACCTGGCGGCGCTCGTGGCGAATGGAGAATCCGTTGCGCAGAACGGCTGTATCGGCGCCGGAGCAGGGAAGCGCCGCGGCTGCGAGCAGAGCGACAGCGGCTGCCCATTGCACGATCTGGATTGGCTTCTTCATGCCAGAGATCCTAGCTACCAACCACGTCTGCAACTGCTGCGGCAACGCCGCAGCGATCATTGCCGAGGGTTATGCTCCAGCCACGCCCGCGCAATTCTTCGCAGGCATTCCCCATGATAACCGGATGGCCGGCGAACTCAAGCATTTCCACATCGTTGTGGTTATCACCGATGGCCATGACCTGCTCGCGCTTATAGCCCCGATGCGCGGCCCAGCGCTCGAGCGCGTGTCCCTTGGAACAGCCCGCATTTAGCACGTCGATCATCGATAAATCCCGCTCGGGGTATTCGGTGCGCAGCACCGTGATTCGTCCTTTCATGCCGTTGGCTTCGAGTGTACGCAGCGCTCCGCTCATCCGCTGCATGGAGCCGCAGAACATGGCCTGCACGGGATCGCTCACGAGTGCATCCTCGATGGGCACGACGAACTCGATGTACGCCATATTCTTCTCCAGCCAGCGCCGGATGCTCGAGTTCAGATCGTCCAGGTGTTCGAGCACGATTGCGCCTTTGGATTCCTTATCAAAGGTAAGAACGGTATTGCCGCGGAAAGCTTGCATGGTTCCGCACAACTCGCGGCAGAGGTCGCGCGGCATCAGATCGCGGTGGAAAGTTTCTCCAGACAGCGAGCGGGTTACGGCGCCATTTGAGCTGATCAGCCATAGATCGAAACCCAATTGCTTCGCGATGGGCAGGGCGAAAGTGTGGCGGCGTCCCGTGACTAATACCACTTCGATGCCGGAATCATGGGCATGGCATAACGCTGCCAGGTCGTCGGGTGAAATCTGGAACTGGGGATTGAGCAGCGTGCCGTCGATATCGGAAGCGAGAAGACGGATCGACTCGGGCTTCGGGCTCCGGCTTTCGGGCTTCGGCAAAACTGGGCTTCGGGCTTCGGCTTTCGGGCTTCGGCCATTCGCATTCGACACTCTTTCATTGTCACATATGTGCCTGCGTCCGCGGGGTCGCAACAGTTGCTCGTCTAAGCTGTGCCGAAGCCCGAAGCCCGAAACCCGAAAGCCGAAGCCCTGCTTTCAGGCCGCTGGCTTTCGTACGGATCTGATGAGGCCGTTCAGCAGCCGACCGACCTCGCCGCACCGTTCTACCAGCGTGCGGCTTTGAGGTTCGTCAAGGAACCCTAGATTGATGGCGATAGCGACTTGAGTCTCGATCTCGAAAACCGAACCACGAGCGATCGCAAGGAATTGACTCAGTTCGCGATCGGAGAATCGCCCCTTACCCTCTGCGATGTTGCTGGCAACCGACACGGCCGCTCTTCGCAGCTGGCTGGTAAGACCGAACACCTCCTCCCGCGGAAATCTTGCTGTACTCCGGTATACCTCTAGGACGAGCGCCATTGCGCATTGCCATGCTTCGAGGTCTTTGTAGGTTCCGCTCATAGTGATGCCCCTCTGCCTGAGAGATTAGGCTCTCCCGTTTCCGAAGCGCAGTGACATCAGTCACAAGCAGGTTGTGAAAAACGCGCAATCTGTCATCGAGTCCCAAAGCCCGAAAGCCGAAGCCCGAAGCCCATGGTATTCTGCGCTGTCCATGGGATCACTTCTCTTTTTCCTCGGCGGATGGGGATTCGTTCTGCAGGCCGTGGCGATTGTTCACTTCATACGCCGGCGGCCGGACACTTACTGGATTTTTATCATTCTGTTTCTGGGATGGATTGGGGCGCTGATTTACATAGTCGTCGAAGTGATTCCTGATGCCGGGCTGCTACGCGGATCGTTTCAGGCGTTTCCGCGGCGGCGGCGGATTCATGAACTGGAGCGGGCCATTCTCGATAATCCTTCGGCCGGCAACTACGAAGAACTTGGCCTGCTCTATCTTGACGACGGCGATTTCGCCCGGGCGCGCGCTTGCTACAATAAAGCTATCTCGTCCCGAACCGATTCGGCCGATCCCTTCTATCGGCGCGGCATCGCTGAGGTCGAACTCGGGGATTTTTCTGCGGCGGTTCCGGATCTTGAGCGGGCGGTTGCAGCCGATCCTAATTACGACTTTCAACGCGCGAAGGGGCTGCTGGCTCATGCCTACGCCCAAACCGGACAAGCGGAAAAAGCCGAGGCGCTGTTTCAGCAGGCGACGAAGCTTTCGACGAGTTCGGAGACTTACTACAATTACGCTCTGTTCCTGCAGTCGCAGGGCCGTGCCGAAGAGGCTCGAGGATGGGCGCAGAAAATTCTCGATAAAAGACCAACCATGCCGGGATACCAGCGGCGGAGGGAGCGTCCGTGGTTCCGCAAAGCGTATGCGCTGCTGGCGAGGTTGCGGCTGCAGAATAAGTAGCAGCTTCAAAGCTTCGCGAGAAATTGTCCTGAGAACTAGAAGCAAACCTCGAAAGAAAATGATCTTCCAGACAGCGGGCCGAACGACGAATTAGGACGACCGCCCTGCCAAATATTTCCACAATCACCGTGTGACATCTGACCTTGTGTCGACTTTGAATTTGCGTAATCATGGTCGAGGCCGTGACGGTCGGGTGATCCCACATCGTCGCGCCTCTAAGCCATTTGTTTTGCGGATTTTGGTATCTAAGTCGTCTATGGCTCCGGATTTTGCCGGGAATTTTCTGCTAACTCGATGATTCCATTAGACCCCCGGGGGGAGGGGGTACTGGGAAAAAAGCTTGAGGTCAACGTCAGGAATGGCCGCGCGAACCGCTCACGGCAAGTTTATTTCGACAGAGAAATCCACAGCGAACGTTTCCGGTTCGTCGGCGCTAATTGCGGTCGTTGGTGTCGATGTTGAAGCCGAGGATGGCGTTGACTTCGATGGGATGGGTGCCACGCATGGCCGGGCGGAACTTCCAGTTAGGTAGTGCGGCCATGATCTTGGCGGTCATTGCCGCCGGACCGGCCTCGAGCACCTGGAGATTCTGCAGCTTGCCGGAAGTATCGACTCTGCATTTGATGACGACGCGGGCGTGCGGAAGGCCCGTGGGCAAATCGGTGACGTAGGCTCGCGGGCCGGTAGGCGTTTCGGCTTGCGGCGCCGGGGGATTGACCTCGGCATATTGCATCACGACTATGCCGATCGAAGTATCGATATAGACCGCGTAGTTATCGCCCGGGAGCTTGCCGTAGAAATCAAATGCTCCGCCGGAGCGCGACGTGGCGACGATGGTGATGGCTGGGCCCTCGTTCGGCATTGCCGGCGAGTGATCGGGAGAATTGGGAGCGCTACTGTCCGATCCGAAGCTGGGCAGATTGACGACGCTGGTGCTGCCGCCGCGCACGTCGACACCGGGAACGGCGGGAGATCCGGTAGCAGCGTTGCCGGCGCCGCCCGGGCCGGGCGTGGGAGAGATTCCGGCGCGGACATTCTTATTGGGATCGGAGCCCACGCCGGTTCCACTCTTGCCTGCACCTGAACCTGTCGAATTCAAGCCACTGCCGGGACCTTCGCCGTGACCAATGCTTGCGCCTCCGCCGGAACCGCCGAGGCCCGGCTTGTCTCCACCGGAAGGTGACATGGCCAGTGAGCCTTTGCCGCCGCCCGGCATTCCGACTTTGGAGCCGGGTTGGGACGAGATCACGATTCCGGAACCGTCGCTGCTTCCGGATTCGTTTTTGGGAGGAGCGAGAACTGATCCGGAGTCGCCCGGGCCACCGAGACCGGAGCCTTTTCTGCCGGAGCCCGATAAGCCGCTACCGGAGCCGATGGAGGGAGGCGGCGGAACAACGTTGTCCGCGAGGGCGCCGTTGCCGGTGGTGCCGGAGTTTCTCGCGCCAGTGGAGGAGCCGCGTGTTGTACCTGAGCCTGCGACAGATGGAGGTGGAGGGATAACGTTTGATGTGACGCTTGATGTACTGGGGCCCGTGGCTCTTCCAGAAATCGAGTTGCTGGAGCCGCCAATCGACGGCGGAGGCGGAACGATTTTTGCAGTAAGCGACTCGCCTCGCGTTCCCGCGGTCGTGCTGGCAGTAGCTGAACCAACGGTGGGTGGAGGCGGAACAACGTTGGTCGCGAGTGAGCCACCCGGCCCACCGTTACGAGCGGTTCCTGATGCGCCTGCCGTGGAGACGGTTGGCGGAGGCGGCACAACATCCTGTGTGCCGAAAAGTTTGCCGATCACGGTGCTAACGAACGATCCGTTGCTGGCTGGTGTGGGGGGCGGAGGAACGATGGCTTTCGAGGGGTCGGTGCCGCCGCTTTCGAGACGCCGCAGGTCGTGGGCGGAATCAGCCGAGGGCGGGGGTGCGACGACGGATGGTGCTGGCAGATTGAGCTTTGCATTGCGCGAACCGTCGCGTTCCGGCGCCGACACGGGCGGAGGTACGACTGCGACGTTGTTCATCTGCACTCGCGTGGACGCAACTTCGCTGCCGACAGTAGCTGGAGCGGGCGGAATCACGCTCGCACTGAGCGCTGGGGCCGGGCGCGCCTTGTCGCCGGAGATTCGCGTGGATGCCGGGGCGATCACGCTTGGGGTCAGGGAAGGCGCGGCCGGCGTGCGTTCCCGGGAAACACGGGGAGCCGGGGCGATGATGCTGGGGTCGAGTGAGGGCGCGATCAGAGTGTGCTCAGAGTGGACGCTGGGTGCCGGAGGTACGACCGCCGCATTCAGAGCGGGAGCGGATCGAGACTTGTCGGAAGAAACATTGGGAGCCGGGGGAACGACAGAGTCGAGGGTGAGCGCGGCGCGGGATTGATCGCGAGTAATGTTCGTGGGCGGCGGAGCGATCACGTTGACGGGAAGACTGGGAGCAACCAGAGAAGAATGCAAGCCTTCCGACGGAGGCGGGCCGGGGCTGGTGGCTTTGAGGGCGAGTAGATTGGCCACGGCGCCCGCGGTGGACGGAAGTTTAAGATTGGGAGCGTCGACAACTTTAGGAGCGAGCGAGCCTCCGCGAGCTACATGGATGGTTTGGGTTCGATGATGCGCTTCGTGACCACCGGCGCGGCCGGTGGCTCCGCCCTGGGCGCCGCCCAGGTCGTCGGTGCGCGGAAGTTCGTCGCCGGAGTAATAGATCACTTCATAGGGCTGTACCTTCGGGGGCGCGTAGGGACGGAGCTTCGCAATCTCCTTCGGGATTACGATTAGGACGAACACTATGAACGCTTCCAGCAGCAACGAAGCCAGCAAGCCTGCGTAGGGGAAAATACCGTGAGGGGCTTCGCCGGCCAGGCGCGCGCCGGAGCGGGCGAAGGCGGGGCGGATGGAGGTGACGAACTCCTGCCATCGCGGCGACCACTCGATCAGGAGCTTGGGCGCGTCGTGCAGATCACGAAGCTCGATCGGATCTTCGAGTTGGAGAGTATCAGTCACTGAGGGTTTGTGGCGTGAGGCTAAAGCACGGGTCCTGATTATTGTTAGCTGGTGGGG
>JBAUYE010000285.1:0-37310 GCA_049584615.1 Candidatus Sulfotelmatobacter sp. | reverse complement strand
ACGTACTCGAGCGCGGCACCGAACTGTTTTTCGAGAGCATGATTCCCCGCCTGCTGGGCAAGACCACGCGCGAGACGCGGCCTGATCTGGTCAATGGCGCGCTGCGCATGATGCGGAAGATGTCGCCGGAAGACGTGGCGCTAGTGCAGCGCGGGATGGCTGAGCGTCCGGATTCCGTGGATACATTGAAGACCATCAATGTTCCCACTTTGCTCGTAACCGGAGACGAAGATATCCTGACCGGGGTGAACGAAGCCGAACTGATGCGCCAGCACATTTCCGGCAGCCAGTTGCGCGTTATTGCGAAAGCGGGCCATTACTCGCCGTGGGAGCAGCCCGAGGAAGCTGCCAAACTGTTGCGTCAATTTCTGGAGCGGATTTAGAGCGAGTGCTTTCCAAGTGCGGCCTAGGCTAGAATCAGGGGCGCTATGAAGAAATCTTTTGCATTGCTTGTTCTCGGGATATCGGCGATCTCGATCTCTGACTATGCGCAAGGCCCCGCCGTCGCTCGTCCGCGCATACTCGGCATTGATCATGTTTCGTTCTACACGACAGCTCCGGATGGTGTGAAGGCGCTTTATGGCGACACGCTCGGGCTTGCGGCGGCTGCGCCGGTGGAGTCTGGCGGGCTGGTGAGATACATGGTGGGCAGGCAGTGGATCGGATGCAGTGCCGCGCCCGATCCCAAGGCGACTGACCGAATGGATCACGTTGCGTTCACCACAGACAATGTCGGAGCGCTGCGCAGGTATTTGATCGGGAAGGGGCTGAAGGTGCCCGCGGTCGAAGGACATGCGGACCACAGTCTGAGCTTCACCATGTTAGACCCGGAAGGCCATCGCATCGAGTTTGTCGAGCGCAGTGCGTCGGAACCACCCGCTGCAGCGGCCGACTCCGCGGTTTCGCGCCACATGATTCACACCGGCTTCGTGGTTTATCACCGCGATGCAGAAGACCACTTCTATCGCGACGTTCTCGGCTTCCGGCTTTACTGGCACGGCCACGATAAGCCGGGCACCACAGACGACTGGGTCGCGATGCAGGTTCCGGATGGCACCGACTGGCTGGAATACATGTTGAATCAGCCCGAGCACATGGACCTGCAACTCACAGGTGTGATGAATCACATCTCGCTCGGAGTCGCCGATATGAAGAAGGCACAGGCGATCATGGAATCGCATGGCTGGAAGCCGCATGGCGACGAAGAGGCGGAGATCGGCAAAGACGGCAAATGGCAGCTCGACGTGTTTGACTCTGATCTGTCGCGCGTGGAGTTGATGGAGTTTAAACCCACGCAGAAACCGTGCTGCAACGATTTCACCGGACCGCATCCGACAGAGTGAGGGAGCGAGACGATGCTTCTGCGATTTGCTACAATCCTCCCGCATGATTGATACGGAGTTGGTTGCTGCAAAGACTGTAGTGAATGCCAAGGGTGACGGCCCCAGCGTGGACGTAAGCGGGGCGGGCGGGCGCGTGTTCTTGCTGACGCTTGAGATCACCGAGATCATCGAGCAGGAATCGCTCGACGTCAGCGTCTACGGTTCATCGGACGGCACTGCGTGGGAAGCGAAGCCAGTGGCCGCGTTTCCGCAGAAGTTCTATCGTGGTGAGTCTCCGCTGCTGCTTGATCTGACTGCGCATCCCGATGTGAAGTTCGTGCGCGCGCACTGGGACGTGGCGCGGTGGGGACGCGGCGTCGAAACCCCGATGTTTGAGTTTGGGGTGAGGCTGAGAGAAATTCCCGCGGACGTGCTGCGTGAAGCTGCCGCCGAGGCCAAGGCTGTACTGAGTGGTCAGTGATCAGTGGCTAGTGGCCAGTTCGCGAAGCTGAATTTCTGGGCACTGATCGCTGGCCACTTTTGTATTCTCCTTCCACTAATATCGACCTCAGCATGAAAACCGAGTCCAGCGTAATCGTGCGTCCCGCGCGGAACGTGCGGGGTAGCGTAAGTCTCCCGGGCGACAAATCGATTTCGCACCGCTACGCCATGCTGGCGGCGATCGCCGAGGGGCCCTCGCGCCTGGAAAACTACTCGACCGGCGCCGACTGCGCGAGCACGCTCGGCTGCCTGCGTTCGCTCGGTGTGAAGTGGGAACGCAAAGATCGTACCGAGAACGTCATCGAAGTTCAGGGAAGCGGGCTGGCGCTGACTGCTCCGATTCAGCCACTCGATTGCGGAAATTCCGGCTCAACCATCCGCATGTTGAGCGGCATCATAGCGGCGCAGAAGTTTTCAAGTGAGATGGCGGGCGATGAGTCGCTCTCACGCCGGCCCATGGAGCGGGTGATCACGCCGCTAACGGCGATGGGCGCGCAGATCATATCGCAAAACGGACGCCCGCCTTTGCGCATCAGCGGCGCTAGGCTGAAAGGGATCCACTATCAGATGCCGGTGGCCAGCGCGCAGGTAAAGACCTGCCTGCTGTTCGCCGGGTTGCTGGCCGAAGGCGAAACGCGCATCGAAGAACCGCTGCGGACGCGTGATCACGGAGAAGTGGCGCTCCGGGCCTTCGGCGCGGATCTTGAGAGCAAGAGGAACGAAGTGCGGATTCGTGGCGGCCAGCGTCTGCGCGGCATCGAAGCACGAGTTCCCGGCGATCTCTCGAGTGCTGCGTTCTTTCTCTGTGCCGCTGCTCTTTTTCCGGGTGCTCAACTGACTGTGACGAGTCTGCTGATGAATCCAACGCGCGCGCGCCTGCTCGATATCCTCATGCAGATGGGGGTGCGCATTGCCGTCACTCAGCTGGAAGAAGTCCATGGTGAGCTGGTGGGCACGCTGCAGGTCGAAGGTGCGCGGCTGAAAGCTTCGACCATCGCGGGCGCCGATACCGCCGCACTGATTGACGAGATTCCGGTGCTGGCCGCGATCGCTCCCTATACCGAGCAGGGAATCGAGGTCCGCGATGCGAAAGAGTTGCGGGTGAAGGAGTCAGACCGCATCGCATCCATTGCCACCAACCTTCGCGCGATGGGAGCGGCAGTGGAAGAGCGCGAAGATGGCCTGAAGATTCCCGGGGGACAATCGCTGCACGGCGCGGAGATCGAATCCTTCGGCGATCACCGCATCGCCATGGCCTTCTGCATCGCGGCTCTGCGAGCCCAGGGAGAGACTTTAATTCGCGGCAGTGAGTGTGCGGCGATTTCGTATCCGGCGTTCTTCTCCACTTTAGAAGGCTTAGTTGAGCGTTGATCACCCTCCTTAATTAAGTCGTTTAGTGCGGCAAACTGTTGAGTCGATGGCAGATGCCTGGGTTACTTCCGTTTGATGACCGACGTGATCTAACCAGTCCGAGCCAAATTGGAAAGAATTCATATGAAGAGGGTGTCGCTGCTGGACGATGTAGTCCGCTCCCGCGGGACATCTGAACAATTCCATACACTCACTGGGGGATTCCATGCGTTACAAGTCACTTGTGCTGGCATCGATCTTGTTGGCCACAACGGCCTATGCCAAAGAACCAAAAGCGTATCAGAGCGGCAAATTGTTGCAGATGGATTCGATCAAATGCGGTGTGGATGAGAAAGACGCGAAGAGTTTCGCCGGCGAAATGATTGGAACCGATTCCGGCCACAAGCAGACAGAGGAACTTCTTTGCCAGGAGTACGTGCTCCAGACCGACAAAATGATTTATCACATCCGTCCCAAAGACGCGAAGCATCCCGCACTGCTGCCGGTGGGCGAGCAGGCGCAATTCCGGCTGGAAAAAGACAAGATGCTGCTGCGAGTGGAGGATCTGGATAGCAAGGAGCGGGAGTACATTGTCGTCTCGATGACGCCGCGTAGCGACAGCACCGCCGACGCGACTCCGGCCCAGCTGAACCACCTGCAGTAAATTAGCGCAGGTGCAGACAGAAGCATCTCCAGCAACGGTCAGGCATTTGCCCGCTGGCGGCCTTCCGAAGGCCGCCAGTTCCGTTTTGTGCCGATTTCGCTCAAGGGGGTGGAACGAGTTGCCAACCCTTCATGTTGGGCTGATGAGCTGCACGTTTGTATGGTAAAGTAGTGCCCACGAATGGGCCGGGCCGTGGGGCTGCCGGGCCGATTTACTCGCCACCTCCAAGTCACAGAAGGAGCCTGCCATGCCTACCCTCCGCGACATTGTGAAAGACCGCAAAGTTTACTCGATCGACGCCGCCCGCACCGTGCTGGAAGCGGCGCGCTTCATGATGGAACACAACATCGGCGCGCTGCCTGTGCTGCGCAACGGAGAGCTTGCCGGCATCTTCTCGGAGCGCGACATCATGAACCGCGTGGTAGCCGCGGGCCGCACTCCCGGTCACACGGCCGTCTCCGAAGTGATGACCGCCAACCCGCGCGCGGTTAATGTCGATGAGACCATCGAGGAATGTTTTTTCATCATGCACGAGTTCGGCTTCCGGCACCTGCCGATCGTGGAAGGCAAAGAATTGAAAGGGCTGGTTTCACTGCGCGACATTGTCCTGCGCCAGGCGGCCGAACTCGAGCGCCAGCGCCGCGCCTCCTGAGAGCAGGCTTCCGCTCTTAAGTTTTCGGTTTCGACGAGGCGTTCGGCGAGCTGCGGACCTCACTACCGGGCAGAGACTTGAAGACAACCCACCACGGGAAAGTTCACGGCGTAACTCAGTTCGCCGTGTGGGCCGTCGTGACTGCCAGCGTGACGGTCGCAACGTCTGCGTTGGGAGGGACGTTGCTGGGCGCGGCACCGTTTGTATCCGCGCCGGTCAGCGTGAAGGTGTAGGTATTATTCGGGGTGATTTGGCCATTCAGGGCTTGAGTGCCGACACGGCCCCCGCAGGCCGGCAGCAACAGTAAGCTTCCGGCGAGCAGGATCAAGGAAAATAGGGCAAGCAGCTTTTTCCTGGAGCTGCGTGGTCCGCGCGCTCCCACCAGCGCCAGCCCGGGAACAGCCAGCCAGAAGGCATAGAACATGCGAGGGTTCCACAACTTACTCGTGGTAGCAGACCCGAAGGTCTGGATGGTGAGGGTGGAAGTTGCTCCAGTGCTGCTGCTGATGCTGACCGTCGCAGGATCGAAGGTGCAATACGGCGCCGCCGTGACGATCGGAAAAATCGAAAGACATGCGAGCGTGACTTGACCTGAATAGCTGCCGATCGGCAGCACGGTCACAGTGGTCGTGGCGGCGCTTCCCGCAGGCAGGGGACTCGGAATCGCGGTCGTGGGCGACACTGACAACGTGTAGTCTTCCGTCAAATCCGCTACGCTCAAGTACAGTGTTTGAGTTTGCGTTGTGGTTCCGCCCGTGGCCGTTACCGTAACCTGGTAGGTACCTGCGGCCGTCGCAGACGAGCCCGTGCCGCCTGTGGTCGTGATGGTTAGCGCAGGACCGTCGGCAGGCGGAATCGCAGAGCCAGGACTGACCAGGCACTGCGGCAGATTCGTCGTGAACTGGTTCGACGTCACCGCACAGCTCAAGGAGACCGATTCATCGAAGGCTCCGATGGGCTCAAGGTCGATGGTGGCCGTCGCAGATCCGCCAGGATCCACACCTATTTTCGGGGTGAAGGCTGAGACTGACAGGGTGAACTGTTGCCCGTAAGCCCGCGACACAGATGCGGCGGAGAGCACAAACAGCAACGATGCGAGAATGATTGAACGTATGGCGTGCCTGGGATTCACCATGAGCGGATAAGAACTCACTACCTTCGATTCCTCCAACGGCGCAAAAGCTGCCTGAGCCAGTCCGAAACAATGCGACCGGCTGATCAGCTGCAAAAGTGATGTGAATTATGACGACCAGCAGCAGAGTTCGCCAGACAGAATCTTAGACTAGAGTTGTCAATCCTGCCAACCGTCGGGCCAATCAAGCAGGTTCCTCACCGCACGCGCGCGCTTGACACCCGTCCCGCTCTCTGCTGTAGTGTCGGCCAACCTGTGCATCGAGTTCAAGCGCGAGGAACAGGCAGTTCCGGAATCCGCTGCCGCGGAACTCCGGAGCTCGCAAAGCAGACACAAGAATTCAATGGTCACTATCCGCGATGTCGCGAAGGAGAGCGGGTTTTCCTCCACTACAGTCTCGATCGTGCTCAACGACGCACCGCTGGCACGCTATATCCCGGCGGTGACCAAGAAACGCATCGAGCGCGCAGCGGAGAAACTTGGTTATCGTCCCAACCAGTTTGCCCGCTCGCTGCGCAGCAAGCGCAGCCATACCGTCGGAGTCATGGTGTTCGACATGACTGATCCTTACTGCACGCTGGTGTTGCGCGGCATTGAGAACACGCTCTACCAGGCTTCGTATCTGCCCATCCTGACCGACGTGCATAACGAGCGCAGCCGCTTCGAGCGTTATCTCGAGATGCTGCTCGACCGCCGCGTGGAAGGCCTGGTCGTGCTCGCCAACTGGCTCTTTCTCGATATCAACCTGCTCGCTGATCTGGAAAAGAGCAGCATCCCGACGGCGATTATCGGTTGCGAATTGAAAGGCGATGCGATGAGTTCGGTCATCGTCGACAACGAGGTTGGCGGCTATCTCGCGCTCGAGCATCTGCACTCGCTCGGTCATCGCAAGATTGCTTTTATCCGCGGACCGAAAACTTTGGGTGACAGCTCTCCGCGATGGCGCGGCATTCGCAACAGCGCCAAGGAACGCGGCCTCGAACTCGACTCCCGCCTCATCGTCGATCTGCCGGAGTCGCGCGATCCGCTTTCCAGCTTTGAAGCCGGGAAAAAACTCACCGAGGATCTGCTCAAGCAGAAGCGGCCGTTCACCGCAATTCTTGCCTTCGACGATATGACGGCGTTCGGCGCCATGCGTGCCCTGGGCAACGGCGGCCTGCGCGTCCCCGAACACCGTTCGGTGATCGGCTTTGATGATGTCGCAGCATCTGCTCTCTGCACTCCTCCGCTCACCACTATCCGGCAGCCCATGGAAGCGATGGGAGCGGGCGCCGTAGGGATTGTGCTCGAGGGCATCAACTTGGTACTTGAAAAGCGAGAGGTCGCCGCGCACCATCGGAAGGTGGCGCCCGAGCTGGTCGCACGGGAATCCACTCGGAGCCTGCAGTAGGCGGCCAGCGATCATCTGACACGAGGCAGTCTTTGACCCGCGCCCTGCTTTTTCTCTTGACATAGGATGCTCAATAAACGCACTATTCATACGATTTAATAAACCCTTATCGCTTTGTGACTCAGGCTTGGGAGGCGTTTCATGAATCGCAGAAATGCATTGGTCAAGACAGCGTGGAAATTTCTCTTTGCTGGTATTCTCTGCCTCTGCGCGGTTTCAGTAGCGCTCGCCCAGGCCGGTCGCGGAAGCGTCAGCGGCCTGGTCACCGATCCAGCCGGGGCCGTCGTTGCCGGGGCCAAGGTAGTCCTGCTGAACCAAGCCACAGGAGTGGCGCAGCACTCCGTCACCAGCTCCGGTGGACTCTATACTTTTATCTCGCTCAACCCCGGCGTCTATCAAGTCACCGCCAGCCAGAAGGGCTTTAAAAACGTCGCCCAGGACAAAGTCATCGTCACCGTCGATCAGGTGACTGAGGTCAACATCACGCTGCAGGTCGGCGCTATATCGGAGACGGTCGAAGTCACCCAAGGGGTCGAACTGGTCGAGCCCAGCAACTCTACCGTCGGCCAGTTGATTGAGTCAGCCACCATCGACCGGGTGCCTCTGGTGTCGCGCAACGTTTACGACCTCATCCAGCTGAGCGCGGGCGTGAACGCGGTCAATGGTTCACCCAACTCGAGCGACTCGATGCAGTCCATTCAGAACATTTCCGTTGGGCGTCCGGGAGTCGACGTCTCCGCCGACACCATCAACGGTTCGCTCGTCGGTTCGGTCTACTACATGGTCGACGGCGCACCGATTGGCGTCGCAGAAAACAACTCAGCCGCCATTATTCCCGCCATGGAAGTCCCCGAAGATGGCGTGCAGGAAGTGCGCGTCGAAACCCAGAATACCCCGGCCTCTTACCAGAGCGGCGGCGCAGGTGTTATCAGCCTGGTGACCAAGTCTGGCACCAACAAAATCCACGGCGATATTTTTGGCGTCTTCCGTCCGGACATACTGGCCGCCAACGACTATTTCAACAACGACAGTGAAATAGCAGCCGGATTACCCAATACCCCACCCTCTTTCTATCGTTATCAGGAAGGTGGCGCGATTGGTGGAGCGATCAAGAAAGACAAGCTGTTCTTCTTCGGCGATTACGAGGACACGCAGCAGGAACAATTCGAAGGGCTCAAGACCTATAATGTCCCTACGAGTCTCGAAAGAACGGGCAATTTCTCGCAGATGGGGTTTACGATCTATGATCCGACGCAGCCCGACAACCCCGACGGCACGCGGCAAGCCTTTCCAGGCAACATCATCCCGAATCCCAATCCCATCGCCTTGCTCTACTTGGCAAATATGCCCAAGTGCAACTTCCCCAGCCCGTCCACCTGCGATCAGGCGACCACAGACATCAACTCCGTTGGTTATAACTACGCCGCCCCCGGATTGGATCCGTTCCATGCGCACCGCTTCGACGTCCGCGTCGACTGGGCCAAAAGCGAGAAGCAGCGTATCTTCACTCGGTTTTCCTACGATAGGCTAGTCTTTTCTACCGCCAACGTCTTTCCCAGCCCAGGCTGGGACCCCGATTACGCCCTAAACACCACGAACGGCCGCAGCGCCATGGTGGCTGATGACCTGACCCTGAACGCGTCTACCGTCCTGAACTTGCGCTACTCGTTTACCCGCCGCTACGAAAAGCAGGGAGGGCCGCCGTCGTACTTGAGCACCGACATCACGGACCTGGGCACCGTAAATGGCACTACGGTTGGTTTTCCCGCCGCGCTGGCTGCGCAGCAGGTCGTCAAACAGCTTCCGTTCATGCTTTTCGATGACTACGGTGGCGGAGTTGGCGGCACCGCCGATTACAACAACTTCGTCGATGCCAGCGAGAACAGCGATGCGAACGTTACCCTCACGAAAATTCACGGCAAGCACGAAATCTCCACCGGCTTCGAATGGATGAAACGTTATTTCAATGTGGGCCAGCCTTACGCCCCAGCCGGCACCTACAGCTTTGGTTATGGTGGTACCGACCAACAAACCTCGCCCGCCTCGGGCAATCTAGTCGGCGGCAGCGATTACGCTTCTATGCTCATCGGCATGGGTGATAGCGGTGAGTTCGACAGACCCGTATACGGCGCCGAATCCAACCCCTACTACGCGGCATTTATCGAAGACACTTACCACCCCACGACGAAGTTGACCATCACGGCCGGTCTGCGTTGGGACATCTTTGGCGGGCGCAACGAGCGCTTCAACCGGCAGGAGTACTTCGCTCCCAACGTCAGCAACACCTACCTGGGAGTGCCGTACACGGGCGCGGAGCTCTATGTGAACAGCAGCCACCGCTCTCCCTTCAAAACCAATCTGCATGACTTCGGGCCTCGCCTGGCTTTTGCTTTCCAGCCCGTGAACCATTTTGTAGTCCGCGGCGGCGTAGGCTTCTACTATGGTCCCAGCACTGAGATGGCGGCTAGCGCCGCCATCAATACCGACGGCTTCTCTTCCGTCACCACGCCGAACTCCAACTGCCCGAACCTCGATGGCAATTGGGTCTATTACGGTTCATCGGCGTGTACCATCTCAGGAGGCCCCGCACTCCCTGCCGATAATTTCACCGTGCCGTATTCGCTAAGCAATCCCTTTCCCAATGGGCTTATCCCCATTTTCACAACCGCCCCTGCCGGCGCGGCCAATAACCTGGGAATCACCATCAACACCGTGCAGCATGCTCAGCGCACGCCCACCACCTACAACTACAACTTTGGTCTGGAATATGAACTCCCGCATCAGATAGTGGTGAGCGCTGGGTATGTGGGCAGCCGCGGACTTTTTATGCCTTTCAGCTCCGTGGATCAGAACATGCTCGATCTGGGCACCATCGCGCAATATGGTAATTCGTTGTGTTTCATCTTTAATCCGAGCTGTGCGGTGCCAAACACTTGGGAACCCATCCTGCCCGCGACGAACGCCTTTTACGGTCAATCGCAGGTGCCTCAGTGGATGGCGCTCGAAAAATATCCTCAGTTCGGCAGCGGCGGCTTCGGCAGCGGCGTCGTCACCTCCGGGTATCCTGCGGGAGACTCTGAATACAACTCCCTGCAGACGAAAGTGCAAAAGCGCCTGACGGGCCATTTCACCACTCTGGCTACTTTTACCTGGGCTAAGCTGATTACTGACGACGGCAATCCGCCCCTGGGCTTCGTGGGCAGCCACAATGGATCGGTACAAGACTGGAGAAATCTGAGCTATGAACACGCCATCAGCCCGCAGGACCTCAAGTATTCATTCACCGGACAGGTATCTTACGACCTGCCCATTGGTAAGGGCCAGGCGATCAATCTTCATGGCGTAGCTAACGCCATTGCGGGCGGCTGGACCACAAACGGTATTCTCTACCTCAGCACCGGAGTCCCCATCCACGCACCCAGCTCGGGAAATCCGCTAACGCCGTTCAATCAGCGCTCCGACATGGTCTGCAATCCCGCCCAGGGAGCCCCGCACACGGTCGATGACTGGTTCAACATCAATTGCTTCGTGCAACCCGGAAGTGAAAATGGGGGCAATCCGAATCCTTACATTCCGGGAACCGCCCCTGTCTACCTCGGTAACGTTCGTACCCGGGGAGCCCGCAATCTGGATCTCTCCGTCTATAAGACGTTCAAGTTCACCGAAACGAAGGCGCTACGCTTCGATATCTCGGGCTACAACATGACCAACTACGCGCAGTACGGATACCCGAGTGTGAACAGCGTAGTCGGCGTGGCTAGCGAAGGCGAATCGTTCGGAGTGATCAGCAACAACGTCAATACTCCGCGCCAATTCCAGTTTGGAGCGAGATTTGCGTTCTGATCCGAGCTGCAGGTTTTAGCGGCAAGAAAATCCCGGCCAGAACGGCCGGGATTTCTCTTTTCAATGCGAGCCTCGAACTGTTCACCCCACCTGCACTTGCTGCGGCGCGGCCACGGCTTCCAGCGCCTGCTCCAGATCGGCGATCAAGTCATCGGCGTTCTCAATGCCTACCGAGAGCCGGATCATTTGCTCCGTGACTCCCATCTTGGCGCGGGCTTCGGCCGGAATCATGGCGTGAGAGGTTAATACCGGAATCGACACCAGGGATTCCACTCCTCCCAGGCTGGTCGCCAGCGTAAACAGGCGCATGGCTTCGCTGGCGCGGCGGGCATCTTCGCCCGTGCCCTCGACCTCAAACGTGACCACGCCGCCGCCGCCGCTCATCTGCTCGCGGGCTATGGCGTACTGCGGATGGCTCTCCAGAAACGGATAATGCACGCTCCGCACCTTGGCGTGCTCCGCTAGGAACTCAGCCACGCGCAGGGCGTTCTCATTCTGCCGCGCCACCCGGAGCGCCAGCGTCTTTAGTCCACGCAGCAGCACCCACGAGGCATGGGGATCCATGCAGTTGCCTAGCGTCGTTCTCGTGTCCCAGATTGTTTCGATCAGCTCGTGCCGCCCGGCCACGGCGCCGCAGATGAGATCGGAATGTCCGGCCAGATACTTCGTCCCTGAGTGCATGATCAGATCAATGCCGAATTCCGCGGGATGCTGGTTGATTGGCGTGCCGAACGTGGCGTCGATCATGCTCAGCAACTTGTGCTGCCGGGCCACGGCCGCGACTTTCTTGAAATCGACCACGCGTAAGGTGGGATTGGTCGGCGACTCGAGGTAGAGCAGCTTCGTGTTTGGACGAATCGCCCGCGCGTGCTGGTCGTAATCTGTGGTGTCGACGAAGGTGGTTTCAATCCCCAGCTTCGGCAGCCACTGTGCAAGAAACTTGTTCACGCCGCCGTAAATATCGCGCTGCGCCACGACGTGGTCGCCACTCTTGAGCAAGGCCATGATGGTGGTTGTTACTGCGCCCATGCCGGAGGCGAAGGTAAGCGCGGCATCCACGCCTTCCAACTCGGCAATCGTCTTTTCAGCGACCGTATTCGTTGGATTGCCGTAACGAGTGTAGTAATGGTCGGTATGCGTGACCCGGACCTGCTCGTCATTGTCGGTCACTTGGAAGGTGGAAGTCTGATAGATGGGCGTGCCCAGCGGGCCGTTTTTCTTCTCCACGTCCGCCGCGCCGTGCACCGCCTTGGTTTCGGAGTGTTGCGAGTGCCGTTTCATGGATACCTCGTTCCCTCCAAGACTAATTGTCCGCGAGAAGTCTCGCAAGCGACGCCGATCACGGCGCAGCATTTATAATTCCGGTTCCATGGATCTTGGCCTGAAGAATCGAGTCGCGCTGGTTGCCGCTTCCAGTCAGGGGATTGGCCGCGCTACGGCAGAGGCCTTCGCCGCTGAGGGCTGCCGCGTCGCCATGTGTGCCCGGAACCCGGAGACTTTGCAGGCCGTGGCGGAGAAGATCAGGAAGCAGCACGGAACGGAAGTTCTTGTCGAAGCGTTCGATGTCAGCGACCCAGCAGCCGTCAGTGGGTTCGTCGCTGCCGTGGCTGCGAAATTCGGCAGCGTCGACATTTGCGTGACCAATGCCGGAGGCCCGCCGGCGAAGGGTTTTCTCGGTGCCACGCTCGAAGAATGGCAACGTGCCCTCGATCTGAGCTTCCTGAGCACGGTTTATTTTGCGCGCGAGGTTATTCCCCACATGCAGCGGAAACACTGGGGCCGCATCATCACCATCACTTCGATTACCACAAAACAGCCGGTCACTGATCTGGTGCTCTCGAATGCGGTGCGGGCGGCGGTGGTTGGTTTGGTCAAGAGTCTGGCGAACGAGTTTGGCAAAGACGGAATCCTCGTTAACAACGTTGGTCCCGGCTTCACGGCAACCGACCGGCTGAAGGAGCTAGCCAAGGCCCGCGCTTCGGCCTCAGGCAAGAGCGAGCAGCAGATTTTCGATGGGTGGGCCGCCGACGCTCCGCTGCAGCGGCTGGGCGAGCCGCGCGAAGTTGCGGAGACCATCGTGTGGCTTGCATCGGAGCGGGCCTCATACATTACCGGCCAAACCCTGCTGGTCGATGGTGGCATGTACAAGGGTTTGTAGATTCCAGGGGCTGCTTGCTACGGATTGTTTCCCGTACAATCAGAAAAACGGACATCACGCTATGGCAAAGAAACTGAAGAATCGGACGGCTGCCGCTGGCAGGAAAGCAAGAAACGCGCGCTCTCACTCGCGTGCTCAGCGCGCTGTGACCAAACATGCGGCCAGCAAGATCGAATTGCAGCACATTCCCTGGCACACGATTCCGCTCGAGGACCTGAAGCCTCTCCTGCAGCGCCAGTTCGTCGTCGGTCAGGAAATAATGCTGGCGCGGGTGCTCCTGAAAAAGGGCTGCGTCGTCCCTGAGCACAGCCACCACAACGAACAGCTCACCTACATTCTCGAAGGCGCGTTGAAGTTCTCGATCGACGGCCGGGAAATCGTGGTTCACGCCGGCGAAGTGCTCTGCATCCCGGCGCACATGCCCCACAAAGCGGAAGCGCTCGAAGATACGATCGACCTCGATGTATTCAATCCTCCGCGCGCTGATTGGATCAATAAGACTGACCAATATCTGCGAGGGCAGAGATAATTTTCCATTCCATGCCTCCCTCCGCCACTTCTGAAAAAGGTTCTGCCCCCGGCCAGGCCACGTTTCGTTTCCGCTGCATCGGGTGCGGTTCGGTCAACGCCTCAGCCGCGCAGGATTTCCGCTGCTCGGACTGCGGCAACCTGCTTGAGATTACCGATTCATCCTGGAACTCGCGCAATCCCACCGCTCTGAAGACCCTGTGGCGGGAACGCCGTACATTAAACGAATCCATCGACCTCAGCGGCGTGTGGCGATTCCGAGAGTTTCTTCCTGCGCCGCAATCCGAGCTGGAAATCGTCACCTTGCGCGAAGGCAACACTCCTCTCTACGAACTTCCTCAATCCTCGCGCGCTACTGGCGTGCCGCGCCTTTACGCTAAACATCAGGGCCTGAATCCGACTGGCTCATTCAAAGACGCCGGGATGACGGTCGCCGCCACCTTCGCCCGGCAGGCGGGATACCGATGGGTAGCCTGCGCCTCCACCGGCAATACTTCGGCATCGATGGCGGCATACGCCGCGCGCGGCGGCATGCGGAGCCTGGTTCTGGTGCCTGAAGGCAAAATCTCCTGGAGCAAACTCTCCCAGGCTCTCGATTACGGAGCGCTCACCTGTCAGCTTCGCACCGACTTCGACGGCTGCTTGCGTCTGCTGCAGGAGCTCGTACGGCAAGCCCCGGTCTATCAGTTAAATTCCATCAACCCGTTTCGCCTCGAAGGGCAGAAAACTCTCGCTTTCGAATTGCTGGAGCAGCTCGACTGGGAGCCGCCCGACCACATTATCGTGCCCGGAGGCAATCTCGGAAACAGTTCCGCGATCGGCAAAGCTCTGCTCGAAATGCGCGGCGTCGGTTTGATTACCCGCTTGCCAAAGTTGTCGGTGATTCAAGCCGAGGGCGCCAATGCCTTGGTGCGCACCTTGCGCGAAGGGGAGGGCAAGCATCTGGTCAGGATGCAGCCGGAAACTCGGGCCACGGCGATCCGCATCGGCAACCCCGCTTCGTGGGAAAAAGCGCTGAAGGCTCTTCAGGCCACGGATGGCGCCTGTGAGCAGGTCAACGAACTCGAGATCGCGCAGGCCAAAGCCGAAATCGGCGCCGAGGGCATTGGCTGCGAGCCGGCCTCGGCCGTCACTCTGGCGGGATTGAAGAAATTGCTGCAGCAGGGTTTCGTGAAGCCGGAGGAAACGGTGGTGTTGGTTCTCACCGGGAGCCTGCTCAAGGATCCCGACTACACCATGGAGTTCCACCGTGGCGATTTGTTTAAGGGTACGCCGTATGAGCAGGAGAGCGCGAAGCTGAATTCCTTCCGCCACCCTCCCGTCGTGCTTGATGCTACGCTGGACGCCGTGATCAAAACGCTGGAGCGAGCAGAAAAATCCGATCCCACGCACTCGAATGGGTAACAACAAAAGACGGATGTCCAAGAAGAAAAGCAAGAAGAAAACCCGCCGAGTCGCGCCGCTGCATCTGGCCCTCCCAGCCACGTCCGCCAATCTGGGTCCGGCCTTCGATGCCGCAGCGCTGGCGATGGATCTCTACATCACGATCCATGCGCGTCCGGCGTCAGCCTTCTCCATTACGGTCACTGGGCGCGACCAGGAAATCTGCCGCAACCTTGAGGATCATCTCATCCTTAAAACCTACACCGAGATTCTTCAGGCGCAAGGCCAGAAAATCGTTCCTCTTTCGCTTCGCATTAACAACGACATCCCGATCGGCAAAGGCTGCGGATCGTCCGCCGCCGCGCGCCTTGCTGGCATCGCCCTGGCCAATCACTTCGGCCGTTTGCAGTGGACGAATTCCCAGATCATCGGCGAAGCGTCGCGTCGCGAGCACCACGCTGATAATGCCTCCGCCTGCTGGATGGGCGGTCTCACCATCGCCCGAATGTACGGCAAGGCGGAGGCCCAGGTGGTCTGCATCCGTCCGAAAGGGAAGTGGCCGCTTCTTCTCGCCATCCCCGATCAAGTCCTGTCCACTCAACAAGCGCGCCGCGTGCTCCCGGCGCAGTACTCCCGTGCCGACGCTGTCGCGAACATTCAGAACTCGATGTTCCTGCTCGCTGCCTTCACGCAAGGCAATCACAAACTGCTTTCCGTCGCACTCGAAGACCGCATGCACCAGCCCTACCGTGCTCCGTTGTGTCCTTTACTGCCATGCCTGCAGGAATTGACCGGTAGACCGGGCATCCTCGGCGCAGCGCTCAGCGGCGCGGGCCCCTCGGTCATTGTTTTTCTTGATCCCACTTCGCCAAGCAAGAGAACGCGAACCGTAGTGGCCGCTCACCTCGCGGGCAGAGGACTGCACGCCGAACTGCTCCTCACTTCCATCTCGCGGCGCGGCGGGCACCGCTGATCTGGCTTTTCCCCGTGCACCACTAAAGTGCTATTTACCGGGGAAGCAAAGCTGGATAACTTCATTTTTCCCCCTCAGACGAAACTTATCCGCAGCGCAGGTGTTTGCGGAGTCAGGTACGGTCAGCGCTTCTTCGGAAGCGCGGGCTGAGTTCCTAAAGGGATGAGTAGGAAGTCCAAAATGCACGGTCAAATCCAGCCTACGATCGCGACACCGCGCAGTGTGCAGGTTCAACAGGAGGTCCAGAATTTTCTTCAGGCTCTGGATTCCTATCCCGCCTCGCCCGGGAACCCCACCTCAGCTTTCACCAGCATTTGTGCAGCGTATTCGCCGGGGCTCGCGATCAGCGACGCGACCCCCGCGGTCATCGCCAATAATCGGGCCGGGCACCCAATCTAGCGACTGGCCGGAGGCACGATCCCGTTCATGCGCAAGTATTCCACCATCTGCCCGTAGTGGTCGAAACAATGGGCGGAGACGCTCGTGGCCAGGCTCAGGCGCGTTACCGCTCCTTCTCCAAACGGGCTCTTCATCGGTTCCACAAGGTTCTTATCGTTGATGGTCAGGACCGCCTTATGTACATAAGCAAATGAATCTTTCAGGTAGGTCATGATCTCTGCCTTGGTCTTGAGCGATGCCGGCCCGGATTCGTCGCCCACGTCCACCGGAACTTTTTCGCCCAGAATCGCCGCCCCGAAGATGTAGTTCACCGCCGCCACGTGCTTCACTTGCTCGCCGAAAGTCCGCACCCCTTTGAATTCGCCGTTGCTGGGAGCGAATCCGAATTTATCTGCCGGCATTGCGTCCGCCGCCGATACAAACTCGCGTTCAACACTCGAAACCGAGTGGTCAAGCACCTGTGAGACAGTGCGATGTTCGTCCTTACTCTTCGGATTCTGGGCTGCGCTAAACGCCGCCAGCACCAGCACGCAGAACGCGAGACTGCTGAATCTCTTCGCCATGCCGATTCCTCCTTTAATCCCTGACCACCGCGGGAGCCATCTTTAACTCACGCGCGGTTAAGCGATGCCGCAGAATGCTCGTCAAGCCTACCACCATTGCCAGGGACGACCAGGCCAGCGCCACAGGCACTCCCTTGCGCGCAGCTAACTCGCCCCAGACCGCGCTGCCGATCGCCATCCCTCCCTGCAGCACCAGCAGGTACATCGACAGAGCCCGAGCCCGCATCCATGACGGGCACATGGTCTGCGCTACAACATTGAAGCAGGCCAGAATTCCGATCCATGCCGCGCCCGCGGTGAATAATACTCCACAAAGCCACTCAAAGGCATGCACTTGCCCCGCCGCAAAGGTCATTGCCGCGAACACCACCGTCGCCGTCGCGACCAGACCATCTACCGAATAGTGCAACCGCAGACGAGGAAGCAGGGCGGCGCCAGCCAAGGCTCCAACCCCAAAACAGGCCAGCAGGAATCCGTAGCCTTGGGCTCCATGCGGCTGGCAAATCAGCGGTAGCAGGGCCAGCAGGGATGTTGCGCCCACGCTGAATGCTCCCGTGCGAATCAGTACTGATCGCACTTGCGGTGCTCCGCGCACGTACCGGAAGCCCTCCATGATCGCATCGCGCACCCGGTGGGTCGGCGGTGCTTCATGGGGCGCACACCTCCAGCGCCACAAAAACAAGATCACGCCGAAGAATGACGCCGCGTTTAGCAGAAACGACCAGCCCGATCCCGCCGTCGCGACCACGATGCCGCCCAGAGCTGGCCCCACCGCGCGCGCCACGTTGAATCCCGCCGAATTCAGCGCTACCGCCGAAGCGTGCCGCCCCGGGGAGACCACTTCCGGCGTAATCGCCTGCCACGCCGGATCATTCAAGACTGCGCCGACTCCCAGGACCAAAGTAAAAAGCAGCAGACTCCACGGGGTTACCGCATGTCGCAAAGTCAGGACACCGAGCGCCGCCGCCGCTGCCACCATCCAACTCTGGGTGAACAACAGCAACCGGCGCCGGTCGACCATGTCGGCCAGCGCACCCGCCGGAAGCACCACGAAGAACACTGGTACGGCCGCAGCTGCCTGCACTAGGCTCACCATCAAGGGCGAGGTCGAGAGCTGCGTCATCAGCCAGCCCGCGCCCACATTCTGCATCCACGTTCCGGTGTAGGAAACTACGGCCGCGATCCACAACGACCGAAACAGCGGCTCCCGCAGCGGCGCCCACGCCGCATCGGCACGCTGAACTGCAATGCCCTCCACTGCCGGAACTGAAATATGATCAGCCACTCGAATGCTCTACGCTGTGTTCCGCCACGCCAAACGGCCACTCCCGGCCTCTCCAAGCACGAATCATGTAAATCGCTAACCCGACCAGCAAAATCACCACCGCGTACCGCATCTCCTTTTGCCAGTTCTCGCGACCGAAGAGAATAAAAAGAAATCCCGCAATCGCGACCAGCGCGGGCAGCGGATACAGCCACATCCGAAATGGACGCACCACATCCGGATGCGTCACCCGAAAAACAATCAATCCCACCGCCTGCACCAGAAACTGCAAGATCAGACGAATCACCACCAACGCCGCGATCGCATCGCGCAGCCTCAGAAAGCAGAACATTGCCGCGACTACCCCCAGCGCCACGAGCGACACGTACGGGAAGCGGTATACGGGATGCACTTTGGCAAATGCACGGAAATAATTCCCGTCGAGCGCTGCCGCATAAGGAACCCGTGAATACCCCAGCGTCAGCGAAAAGACCGAGGCAAACGCGGCAACGATTATGAGTCCCGTGACCAGCCGCGCTGCCCACGGCCCATAAATTCTCTGCATGAACAGAGACACAACGTACAGTCCGGTGTTGTTATGGCCCGCCTGCAGCATCTCGCGCCACGGGACCACGGCCAGAATGCAAACGTTCATCATTAGATATAGACAGGCCACCAGCAGAATAGAAAGCAGAAGAGCCCGTGGAATATTCCGCGTAGGATCTTTTATTTCATCGCCCAGGTAGCAAACGTTGTAGTAGCCCCAATAATCGTAGGTGGCCACCAGGAGCGCTCCGCCCAAGCCGCTGAAGAACGCGGGCGACAGGCTGAAGGCGCCGGGAGGAAAATCAAAGGCACGAGCGGCGTTGAAGTGGGTGAGACCGGCGAAGATAATCCATCCGATCGTCCCCATCACGCCCAGCCACAATATTTTCGAAAGGCGGCTAATCACCGTGATGCGACGGTAGAGCAGAAAAACCGTGAACAAGCAGATGAATATGGCGAGCGCCGTTCCCGGCGTCACAATCCAGCTCACCTGAAGCGACCCTGCTCCGGGGATGGGCAAAGCCGCTGTGTGTGCGGCATAAACCGTCTCAAGGCTCGGCCAGTAGTAAGCAGCGTAGCCGGCCAGCCCGATGCATCCACTGGCAATCGACAGCGGAGCGCTGAAGGAAAGTTGCCAAATAAAGAGAAACGAAATCAGCCGCCCCCACTTTTGCGGCCTATAAATCTCGCTCAAATAGCGATACGATCCGCCGGACCCGGGAAACATCGAACCCAGTTCCGCCGACACCAGCCCGTCGCACACCGCCAGCAGCGCGCCCGCGATCCATCCCAGCATGGCCTGCGGGCCGCCCATCGCGCCTAACACCAGCGGCATGGTGATGAACGGCCCTACGCCGATCATGTCGATCATGTTGAGCGCCGTTGCGCTCCCCAGGCCCATGCCGCGGATCAGGCCAGGAGAACTCGAATCGCTTTGAGATGGGGCGTGCATTTCTAGGTGAGCCGGATGTCGCCACCACAGCTATGGAAGCAGCAGGATCCTCCCGCTTACCTGCCGCCCCTCAAACGCCGCGTGTGCCTTGGCGGCATCCGACAGCGGATGGGTGTGGTCGATTCTGATGGAAAGTTTGCCGTGCTTCACCCAGTCAACGAAATGCTGCAAGTAGTGCGGATATTCCTTGAAGTAGGGACTGCCGTTGGTGCGGGTGAGAAACAGCGATCCCTTTTCCTGCAGCTTCATAAGATCGAACGGCGGCACGTATCCGCTGGACTGACGATACATCACAAGATATCCGCCAGGTGCCAGACTATCGAGGCTCGCCTCAAATGTGTCTTTGCCGACGCCGTCATAAACTACGCTTACGCCTCGCCCCCCGGTTATCCGTCTCGCTTCCTTCGCAATGTCAGACTGGGTGGAAACGATGACCTCGTCCGCGCCGGCCTCTCGAACGAACTTGGCCTTCTCCGCCGTCCAGGTAACTCCAATCACTCGTCCCTCGCGAATCTTTGTCATCTGGCAAAGCAAAAGTCCAATGCCTCCAGCCGCTGCCTGGATCAGGCACCAGTCTTCCGGTTTCACTGAATAGGCAAAATGTGTGAACGCATAAGCCAGAAATCCCTGGTTCATACCCGCCGCTGCTTGCTCGGAGCTGATGCCCTCCGGTACCGGGATCAACCACGCGGCCGGAGCAAGAGCATGCGTCGCATATGAATCTCCAACGAACACGACGCGGTCTCCCACGCGAACCTTCTTGACCTCGGGACCAAGTTCTTCTACGACTCCGACTCCCTGGCTGCCCATGATTGCCGGAAGGTCCGGCTCATTGTTGCCCACACGGCGGTAGAAAGCCTGCCCAACAAGTTCGCCCCGCCGCTCTTGCACATCCAGAAAATTAACGCTGGCCACTTCAACGCGTACCCGCGCCTGCCCCGGACCCGGAATTGGCGTGGGAAGTTCTTCCCACTGCATCACCTCTGGACCGCCGTAGGAGTGAATGTCGAATCGCGTGCATCAGGTTTGTCTCGTCTTCTTCGTTGCCACTTGGCCCTTAGGCTTACTGATCACTGACCACTGGCCCCTGCTCACTGCTTCTCATGCCCCGCGCTCAAAAGATTTATGTAGAGCCGCACCGCTCCCGGCACGCCTGCCGGCAATTCCCGGAAGAACGAGTACCCGGTATAGATATAAGTTCCCTTGCCATACTGCGCCTGCAGCAGTCCGCCCTTCTGCGCGTCTTCGCCGGGATCATGGCAGCTGAGCAGCGGCTTGAAATGGTCATCCCATTTATCCATGAAGTAGAGTCCGCGTTCCTGGATCCAGCCGTCGAAATCGCGAGCCGTAATGGTGTTCGGATAATGAAACACTCCATCGTCCGGCGCCAGAATCTCCACTGGAGCGTCTTCCACGGAAACCCTCGCCCGGCTCAGTTCCGCGGAATACGGCGTGAAGTGCCCACTATTAAAATCTGCCACCCCAGTGTTGTACTGCACGACCAGCGTGCCGCCGGCGGCGACATAATCGAGCAGCTTTTTGTTGTTCGCAACCACATCTGGCTGCGTGTCGTAGGCGCGAATCCCCAGCACAATTGTTCCGTAGTTGCTTAGCGGCTCGCTGGCAAGTTTCTCGGGTGGAATCAAGGTCACGTCCATCCCCAATTGCTTCAGCACGGTGGGAATGTCATCGCCGGCGCCCATGATGTAGCCAATCTTCAAGTCATGCGGCACCTGGACATCTACCATGCTCACGCGCTGCACAGCCGGCTGGTAGTAATAGAAGCTGCCCAGGTCTTCGCGGGTCACCAGCGTGTAACCTTCGCTGAACTTCTCGCGGTCTGCTTCAAGCACCGCCCGAATCTTTGCGCGACCTTCCTGCAATCCGGCAGGGAAGACCTTGAACTCGAAATCCTGTTTGTCTCCGCGTCGTGCGAAGTGCACGGCAAGCTGGCCCGGCTCCGACCGCCATCCCGCAGGCAATTCCAGCTGCAGCATGCCTCGCGCCTCATGCGTAAGATTGCTGGTCACACCCACTGTCACCGTCGTGCTCGCGCCGTTGTGAGTGGAGATCACCTGCGTCCCCGGCTCCAGCGCAACTGAAAACGCCGGCACCACGGCCAGCGGACGGGCGCTTGCCTTGCCAGCATCGTCCACAAACTCCGTGACCACGGTCGCCCCTATGCTGTTTCTTACGGCTCCGCCTGCGCCGGCAACCGAATAGTCTGCCCGCGCGCGCAGGACCGGAGGCGGGAACGGCAAAGTCGCATATTTCTCATTGTCGACGTGGTTCAGACTGTCGGTATCGGGATTATCGCGGTGCCAGTACGGCCGCGTGTACTCCGCGTTCTTCGGCACTTTCAGACGAAAGACCACCCGCGCGTCTTGCCCGGGCCGAACCGAGAACCGCTTCGTTTTGTCGGAAATCGTCGCCCAGCCTTCGGGCACTTCCAGCTTTATGCCGTCCATCACCAGCGACTGTTTTGATCCGTTGTGAAAATCCACCGCCGCTAGAAACTCCTGTCCCGGCGAAACCGTGGTCATTGCGTCCGGCTCTTTTCTCAGAACCTCTTTTACCGGCGTGCCGTTCGCGTCCACGCGAGAAACGGTTGTCGCCTCAAGTGTGATTTGCAATGCTTCGTTGAGCGCAGTCTGCGCCTGCTCGCTCTTCTCTTCCAGTCGCGCCAGTAGATCGGATTTTGCGCCAATGCTGACCGCACTCTTGCCGACCTCTGCACGAATCCGCTCTAACCCGCCCACGATTCCCATCAAAGGCGCCGCGGCTGCGGACGAATCGTTTCCCTTCGCATCCTCGCTGGCGACAGCAATCTTCTTCGCGATCTCAGTCAGCTCCCGCCGCACCTGCGGAACCTTCGATTCCTCCGTCCCGAGGCTTGCCGTCAGCCCCGGCAAAGTCGTATCGAGACCGTCAAAGAAATCCTTCTCGTGTCCATCTTTATCCAGCTTCGCCGGCGGTACCGAATCCACCAGCTTGTAAAACGTAAACCGGTCTCCCGGCTCTACAGTCCAGTT
Organism: Candidatus Sulfotelmatobacter sp.; assembly: GCA_049584615.1. Classification (GTDB taxonomy): domain Bacteria; phylum Acidobacteriota; class Terriglobia; order Terriglobales; family Acidobacteriaceae; genus Sulfotelmatobacter. The sequence goes on along the minus strand of JBAUYE010000285.1, from coordinate 14,658 downwards.
CGCCGATCCCTGCGAGAGCTGATGCCGCAATCCCTGCATAGCGAACTGCACGTACGACCCACCCAGATCCGCGTTCGGTACTCCGGTATTCATCTTCACCGTCCACTTCGCGTCCTCACAGGTCATCGCTCCAAAGCCGCAAACATTCCCGATGTAAAGCTTCTTCGCCTGCCACAGCAGGAGTCCCTGCGCGATCTGTTCGGGGAACCGTTTCGGATCGGCGGCCGCCCGGAACGCTTCCTGGGTCAGGATGCTCGAAGCCTGATGGTGCCCATGCCCATCCCGGGGCGTGCCTGAAAACCTTGCCACCAGCACGTCCGGACGAAATGTTCGAATTACCCGCACCATATCGGCGAGCGCTATGTCGTGTCCGCCCCACTTCGCGAAAGTCTCGTCGGAGCTTTTCGAAAAGCCGAAATCAGCCACACGCGAGAAGCGTTCCTGCACTCCGTAATATTCGTCCGCAGCGAGCAGTTCGAGCGTCCGCAGCACACCCAGCACATCCGACAAATTGCTGCCGACTTTGTTCTGCCCACCCTCGCCGCGATTCAGAGTCATCAGCAGCACGCTCGCTCCGCGCCCGCGCGATTCCAGCGTGAGCATTCCGCCGTCTTCATCATCGGGATGCGCGACCGTCTGCATCAGCCGCGCAGTGGTCCCCAGCCGCCGCAGCATCAGCCGCAGCCCGAGGTTTCCTCGATCTTGAGGGAGTTCAGGCGGAGTGCCTTGGTAGGGAAGCTGCGGAAAATTCGTGGCCAGGGCTTGCTGATTCGCATGCGGAGCCGCGTCGGCCGGCCGTGTCGAGCTTTCCGCACTCTGCTGCGGCGAAGCCAGCAGCAAAACTGGCAGCACGGCGAAAAGAAATATGAATAAGGATCGAGCGACAAAGTTCTGGACGAAAGGATGAAGGAACCGTCCCACACGCCCGGCAAGGTAGTGAGTTCTCGGAGATTTCACCCTAACAGGATGGGGCCTACCCCCGCTCCGACGCAAATTCTTTCCCCTAGATCAAATTAGACGCCGGCAAGAAGCAAGAGTAACCCCGTATGCCAAGACCAAGATCCAATAACTGAGAACTGAGAACTGCTCTACTGCCGCTCTTCCTTCAGCGCCTCCTGGCAAGAGCTCCCCGCAGTCAGTACCTGATTAAAGGCTGTGTCCTTGCGCAGGACCCTCAGCAGTGGATCCTCTAGCAGCGCCGAATACGCGCAATAATTCTGTTGCACCGCGGCCTTCAGCAAACGCAAAGCCGGCTCCTTCTGCCCGCAATACGCGAGGAGCGCGCCTACGTGATACCACGCTTCGGGGTCTGGTTCCATCATGGCCGATGACTCCGCTTCGCGGACAATGCGGTCCATGTCAGCCGGCCGCTGCGTCTGGGTGCACGCGGCCAGCAACTCGCGATGGTAGATCGGAGCCTTCGACATGTTCTTCACGCTCTCCCGTGCCTGCGCCACATTCCCCGCGGCCAGATGAACGTACGTCGACACCCACGCCGCCCATTCCGTGCCCGGATCCAGACGGACGAAATCCATCGCTTGATCGGTCTTACCCAGTTCCAGAAACGCCCACGCGCACGATCGGAAGTTGGAGTTCCCTGGATCCAGCGATCGCGCGGTATTGCACTCCTCTGTCGACTTCTCCTGCATGCCCGCGTAACGCAGCACATAACTGAGCGCGAAATGCGCATCGGCGCTCTGCGGTCGACGTCGTACCAAGTCTGTGGCCGCGTCGTAGGCCCGGCCCAGTTCGCCCCGTTCCACGCGGTGGGCAATCAAACTGCTGGCCGCATCGACCTTATTCGGATCCAGGGCCAGTGCCTTTTCATATGCGCGATTGGAGCGCTGGAATACCTCCTCGCCGCCTCCGCCGTAATAAGAATCGTAATAGTACCTGTATCCCAACGCATCCCACGCCGGCGCATAGCCCGGATCCTCTCCAACTACATGTTCCAGCACCGCGATCGCATCCTTGTTCTGGGCGACATCGTGGGACAGCGCGAGGCTATGCAGGTAGAGGTCATAGGCCTCTGGATTCTTCGGGCGCGACGCCGTATCCAACTCTCCTCCCCCGGCGCCGAGCACGGGCAACAGCCCTTGCTGCACCTGTGTAGTCAATTTATTCTGCAGGGAAATCAAGTCATTGACTCCAGCCGTGACAGTGGCCTGCCACAGCAGCCGGTCGTTGGTAACGTCAATCGCTTCCAGCGTTACAGTTAACTGTTCACCCTGCCGCAGGAAGTGACCGGTCAACAGCTTGCCCACATGCAATTCCTGCCCTACCTTGCGTGGATCAAGGTCCACTTCCACGTACTTTCGCGTGACCGACGAAGGCCGCACCTCGAGCGATCGTGAATAGGTCAACACGCTGGTCAGTTCGTCGGCCAGCGCGAAGCGGAGATAATCCACGCCAAAATCGCCGTTCATGTTCTGCAGCGGCAAGACAGCGATCGCATTCGCCTCCTGCAGGCTCACCATCGACCGATGCTTAAACCAGTAGGCTCCCACCGCCGCCAACACCGTCACCAGCACCGCCGCTGTTCCCAGCAGCACCCACAACTGCCATCGGCTGGTGCCGGCTCGGCCGAACGTGTTGCTGGCAACCCGCAACTTGGCCGGGTGCAGGCCACTCTTGACCTGCCCAGATTCCTGCTCGCGCTTCAATTGCTGCAGATCGGCCTTCATCTGTGTGGCGCTCTGATAGCGCTCGTTGCGATCCTTCTCCATCGCCTTGCCGATGATGCCTTCGAGCTCCACCGGCACAGTTGGATTCAATTCTCCGGGCGGAACCGGCTTCTGATGCAGCACCGCATCCAGCGTCATCAGGGAGTTTTTGCCGGTAAACGGTTTCTTCCCGGTCGACATTTCATACATCACCACGCCAAAGGAAAACAGGTCGCTGCGGAAGTCGATTTCGTCGCTCCGCGCCTGTTCGGGCGACATGTAAACTGCCGTTCCCGGAATCACTCCCACTGCGGTCAGCGAATTGTCCGCCGCCACTCCTCCATCGCTATCGGTGCCGACGTTGTGGACGAGCTTGGCCAGCCCGAAATCGAGAACCTTCACCTGTCCGCTCGGGGTCAGGAAAATGTTCGCCGGCTTAATATCCCGGTGCACAATCCCCTTGGCATGCGACGCTGCAAGAGCGTCCGCTACCTGGATGCTGATATCGAGCACCCGCTCGGTCTGCATCGCCTGCCCCGAGATGGCTTGCTTCAGGCTCTCCCCCTCCAGCTTCTCCATCACAATGAAGGGATGCCCGCCGTTATCCTCAATGCCATGGATCGTGCAGATGTTCTGATGATTCAGCAGCGACGCCGCCCTCGCCTCCCGCGTGAAGCGTTCCAGCGATTTAGGGTCGCCCACAAGGTTTTCGGGGATGAACTTCAGGGCAACATGCCGCCCAAGTTTCAGGTCCTCGGCCTCATAAACCACGCCCATACCACCGCCCCCGAGCTTGCCCAGGATGCGATAGTGGGATACGGTCTGGCCAATCATGAGAACAACCAAGTCCCGAACGCGGTAATGGTAGGCCCGCCAGCGACTCCGGTCAACTGGCCCGTTTTGACTGCAATCGTTCCCAAACTGACAACCACACTGTCCTTTTGTGTCGCCGAAGGGGCTCGGGGTTGCCCTGCGACGACTACTATGAAGCTATCAACTCTGAACGAGTGAGGCGATTCTGATATGGCGCGGGGTTCTGGGAACTACTCTCCTGAAATGCAAGAGGCCATCCGCCGTCGCGCTACTGAGCTCTACCATCAGAAGGGAGCCGTCGAGGGTCATGACTACGAAAACTGGTACCAGGCTGAAGCCGAGATCCTTCGCGAGTCGACCCCTTACCTTGTTCGCCGCGCCGTCGTTGTCAATGTAGAAGGCGTGGTCTACACCGGCGAATACGATTCCAACGCGGCCGAGGGCTACACCCCCGGCGAGTGGAAGCCCGGCGATCCCGTTCCCATTCGCCTTTCCGGCGACAAACTCTACCTTCGCCGCCCCAACGGCCAGGAACTCCAAACCACCATCGTAAAAAGAATCGGCTAACGAACCCTTACTTGTTCTGTCATCCTGAGCGGAGCAAGATGCCCACGAAGTGGGCGTCTTGCGGAGTCGAAGGACCCCTTTCACTGCAGCGCTGCCGCCAGCTCCGCGGGGAATTTCTACCACGGCTTTCTGGCCGGGTTTGCTCGGCTATTCCTACGACTTCGCCCACAACCCCGCCGAAGCCCCCACCCACTCCATATCACGATTGTGATCGACGCCCATCATCAAGCCTCGCCCCATGCGGATAATCGTCAACACCGCCTGCAACTGATCGAGCCACACATACATCACGCGCACCTCCGCCTTAGTCCCGCCAAACGGAGTCTCGATGACCGGCTCGAAATGCAGCCGCTCCTGCAGAATATATTCCCCGCGCTTCTCCGCCGGAATTGCCGCGATGTCTTGCTTCTTAGGCGCGATCACCACCCCCAATCCGGCGAACGAATACAAAGGTTTCAACACTAAGTTCTGCAAGTCCTCCGGAACTCGCTCCAACTTATCCAGAAACCATGTCTTCGGCACCGACTCATGCCGCAAATAGGGAATCGAAAACTTGCTGATGCGGAAATACCAGTTGGGATGCCCCGCCCATTCCACATCAAGATCATCGCGCCAATCGAACCCGAGCTCCACCTGCTTGCGCTGCAATTCGTCGACAATTGCCCGATTATAAATCCTCCGGATCGGCACGCGTCGCCCGTTCCGTTCATAGTAAAGCCGTGATCCGTCCTTCTTGATCGCCTCAATGTCGACGGTCTTAATCCCCAACATCTTCTCGGTCAGCAGAAAATCCGGTAGCGTCTTCTGCTCCTGCGGATGAATCTCCATCAGGATCACATTCTCCGGATCTTGCCCGGCCACAATCGCCTGCCGCAAGAGTTCACGGTAAGATTTCTCCTCCAGCCCACCCAGGAAAAATTGCAGCCTGTCTCCGCCATCGAAGCGATTCAGTCCATAAACATCGATGTAACTCTGCGCCAGCGTGACCTGGTACGCGTAGAGAGAAGGGAAGGCCTGCAACTCGACCAGCTTGGGCCGCAACTCGCCGCGGGCGTCGCGCACCAGACCAAAATCCACCTGCACAAACATGGGATGTTCCGGCTCGTTCGGAACCCGAAATTCCGCCGGAATCGAAGCCTCCGATCGCGCCCGATACTCGGGACTCTTCACCAGTTGACGGATCAGTTCCTTCCCATCCTCCGCCATCCGCTCCAGCAGCGACTTGGGAAAGAAACAGGGAGTCTCCGACAGCCGGAACGACACATGGGTTCCGCAGGCGTCATCGATTCGCCGCAAGAATATCTGATATTTATCGGGAGTAAAGCTGGCGTTGAACTGCTTTCGGAGAGAAGGAATCATGATCCCTGAAGTTTGTCATCCTGAGCCGAGCGAGACGCCCAATTCTTGGGCGTCTCGCGGAGTCGACGGACCCCTATCAGCTAACAATCTCCCGAAGCTTGGCAAGGGGTTTTCTGCACGAAGGACCGCCCTAAGCTTCCACTAAAAACTTCCCATCCCGCATGATCTGCGCGTCGTCCACCCAGATATTAAACTTCCGCCCCACCACATCGATATGGGTCGACGAATCCCACTCCGCGCCGGTGTGTGCTCCGTAAGGATTCCCGAACGCGATATGCACTCCGGGATATTTCTCATCCTGCAGAATTTGCCCAATCACTTCCTTCAAATCAATGTTCGTCCCGATGGCAAACTCGCCCACGCGGTCGCTGTTCTCATCCGTATGCGTGTACTTCCAGAAGTCGTTTTCCAGTTCGCGATTCTCCGAGTGCGCTTCGGTGAGCCGGTTCTTCTTCACGTGCACGGTCAGCGGAGTCTCCCGCAAGTTGCCAAACTTCGCGCACAGATAGTCGCCTACCACGCCATCGATCACAAACGTCCCATTCACTTCGCCAGGCGTGGTGAAGATCTCCCCGCCGGGCAAGTTGCCCCACTTTTCCGGAGTGATAATGCCGCTGGTCTTCAGCCATTTATAGTTTGGATTCAAATCCGCGGTCAGGTCCGTTCCCGCCGCCGTCTTGGCCCGCAACCGCTGCGCCTTGCGCACCATGGCTACGATCTTCGCGCTCAACCGGTCGACTTTCTGAAAATCCGCCCGCATGCCTTCCACCATGATCTGCGGATTGATGTTCACCATGTGCGCGTGCCGTATCTTCCTGCGGTTCACCACCTCGGTCATCTGCATGCGGGAGCGCAGTTCGTTGCGCTGCGCCTGCACCGCGAAGAAAGAGACCTGACTGGTCTCCAGATCCTCCAGAATCTTCCGGGGTAAATCATTCAGAGGACGCTCCGCCAGATCCTCGAGCACCCAGGCGTTGTACTGTGCGCCCACCTTCTCCAGTTCATTGGTGATGGCTGCCGCGATCCCGAGCGTAACCTCATCGGTGATCACACAGACCTTCTCGTCAGGCTGCACCCGAATGCAAACCTGCACCGCATTCCGCGCCCCAGGAGAAAATTCAGGATCAAAAGAACTCTGTGAGCGGCTGCCCCATCCTTCTCGCGTTTTGTGCGAGAGAGCCTGCCCTGAGCTTGCCGAAGGGGTGGGGCCGTTCACTTCCTTTATAGCGGTGGGGATTTTAACTTCGTTCACAGGAATGCTCATCCTACTTTTCTCACAGCAGCCGGCTCGTCTTCCGCCAGTCCCGCTTCCGTCTCCTCAATGATGTAATCGACAACTTTCTTCAAATCTCCCGTGTCTTGAAACACGCGCAGTTGCCGGTCAGCACCGCTGCCGGTCTCCAGCATCTTGTGGATGTAGTTCAGTTCCTCGCGCGAATCCAGTTCATCCACCACGTCATCCACAAATTCCAGGTACTCGAGAATCAAATCCTTGGCCGGCACTTCCGTCTGCTTGCCGAAATCGATCAGCTTGCCTTCCATGCCGTAGCGCGCCGCCCGCCACTTGTTCTCCATGAGCAGCGCCCGCCGGTACAGCCGGAATCCCTGATTCGCGGTGTGCAGCTTGTACAGCTTGGCCACCGTCGCCTGGATCAAGGCCGCGAGCGCAATCGTCTCATCGGCGCGCATGGGAATGTCGCAGACACGGAACTCAATCGTGTTAAAGAACGGGTGCGGCCGGATGTCCCACCAGATCTTCTTCGCATTATCGATGCAGTTGGTCTTGATCAGCAGCTTGATGAAGTTCTCGTACTCGCCCCAGCTGGGAAAGTAATCCGGAATGTTCGTCCGTGGAAACTTGTCAAATACTTTGCACCGGTAAGATTTCAGCCCGGTATTCATCCCCAGCCAGAACGGTGAATTGGTCGACAAGGCAAGAAGATGGGGCAAAAAATACCGCGCGTGATTCATCATGTGGATCGCGGTCTCGCGATCCTCAATCCCGATGTGCACGTGCAACCCAAAAATCAGATTCGCGCGCGCCACCAGCTGCATGTCCTCGACAATGTTCTTGTAGCGTGGGTCCGGATGAATCTCCTGCACTTTCCAGTCCGCGAACGGATGCGTCGCCACCGACGCCAGCCGCAACCCATTCTCCACGGCCAGCCGGATAATATTGCGCCGCAGCAACTTTATTTCGGTTTTGGCTTCCTTGATGTTCGTGCAAACTGCAGTCCCCACCTCGACGACCGACTGGTGCATCTCCGCCTTGACCCGCTCTTGCAGGATCAGCTTGCCCTTCTCAAGCAGTTCGGCCTGAATATGCGACCGCAGATCCCGAGTCTCGGGATCGATGGTCTGATATTCCTCTTCAATCCCGATAGTGAAAGTAGGTGGCATTGTGCAGTGTGTGGCGCGGGCGCCCTCGCCCGCGAAATCCAACCAGGACCTTCGGTGCGCGATCCCTCACCATTCCCGTAAAAGAAGAATCGACGGTTAACAGTATAACAACTGAGGCTGCGGGTGACCCATTCGAAAACACCGAAGTAATTTTGGGCGGCTAAGACGCACTGTGGATGTGAAGCCGGGTTAACCACACAAAAAAGAAGATGAGAAGAAGCGTCAATCCGCTCAGGCAGATTGACAAGACGGAGAACAAGCCGCGCACCCAATGTCCGGCGGAGAATGCCCGAAACAACAAGACCGTCGCAGCTACTTCGGAAATGAGAGTCGCGCTGATACCTAACAGCACGAACTTCTCCGTCAGACCACCAGCTACCACGCCGAGCCCTGTTGCCCTTTGCTCGGAAAGGACCCTGAATGCACTTAAGACGCCGAACGGGATCGGAAGCCATGGCACCCAGGCCAGTACGACGCCCAAGACAAAACGCCTTTTCTTAAGATCATCCACGCCTACTTCGCCACTTTCCCCGCTTCCGCTCCGCCACCCATCCCGGCTCCGGCTTGCGAGTTTTCTTGCCAGACGGCCCATTGAGAAAACTAGCCCACCGCAACTCCTTCGCCGGATTCTCCCCGCTCAAAGCCATTTTCACGGCCATCTGCGCCACGGCATTCACGATCCAGTCGAAATTCTCCTGGCCGACAGAAGTAATCTCCGCATCTGGCGCCGGATTCAGAAAATCGATCGCATAAGGCACTCCGCCCTCCACCGCAAACTCGACGGTGTTCAAGTCGTACCCCAGCACGCGGCACAACGTCAGCGCGTCCTTCTCAATCCGAGCCCGCAAAGCCTCCGACGACGGTGGAGGATTCCCCTTCACATATCGCTCATGATGCGGGGCCCGCGGGTCGTACTTCATGATGTGCACTTTCTCCTGCCCTACTACATAGCACCGGTAATACTCCTCAAACACGACACCATGCTGCAGCGTCACGCACAAATCGCCGGTCTGGTTGTAATGCTGAAAAAACTCCTCCGGCGAATGCACGTGGTAAACATGCTTCCATCCGCCGCCGGAATAGGGCTTTAAGAAAGCAGGGAAGCCGACATAATCAAACAATTCCTGCCAGTTCAACGGATAAATCAAGTTCCGCATCGACTGGTCACTAGTTCCCTCAGGATGCTTGTTATGCGGCAGAATCACCGTCGGGGGAATCGCGACCCCCAGCTTGTGCGCCAGCGCATAATTAAAAAACTTGTCGTCCGCCGTCCACCAAAAGGGATTGTTGACCACAATCGTTCCGTGCAGAGCCGCATTCTTCAAGTAAGCCCGGTAGAACGGGATATCCTGCGAGATGCGGTCGATGATGACGTCATATTTCTTGGGCTCATCCATCCGAATCCCGCCAATCTTCACAAATTCCGCTGAAACCCCCTCAACGCCGAGGGAGTTAATCTTCTCCACCACCGCCGGCGGAAACGTATTTTCCATCCCAAACAAAATGCCAATCTTCTTCACAGCCTTCTCCATTCCTCAGCTTTCAATCTCACTGCTGGTCACTGATGACTGGCCACTGGCCACTGACGTCAAAAATACTTCCCCGCCATCCTCTGCCAAAGCGGCCAGTCATGTTTCGAATTATCGCCGTAAATATCTAGCCAGTGCGACACCGCCTTGCCATTCAAAATCGCGGACAGCTTCACGTTCTGGTCCAGACACATATCCCAATCCGCCGATCCCAGAACAATCTTCATCTGCCGGTAGCGGCTCAAAAACCAATCGTCGTGCTGATTCGGCAAATAATCCGGTGGGCAATTGAAGTAGCAATCATCGTCGTAATATCCATCCAGAAACTGATGGATATCAAACGCCCCGCTCATGCTCACGCAGTGCGTCACTACGTCGGGATGCTTGAAGGCAAAATTCACCGCGTGGTAAGCCCCGTAGCTGCACCCGGTCACCGCCAGCCGTGGCGCTTGATTCTTCCACCGCACAAATGGCAGGAACTCATGCAGGATGTAGCGCTCATATTGCAAATGCCGCAGCACCCGCACCTTGGGATGCACGCTCTTGTTGTACCAGCTCTCGGTATCGACGCCGTCCGGGCAAAACACCTGCAGGTCGCCACGTTCAATCTTCGGCGCCAATACGCCAATCATCCCGCGATCTTCATACTCGAAAAACTTCCCCATCGACGTCGGAAATACGAGCAGAGGCGTTCCTGCATGCCCGAAGACCAGCCCCTCCATATCCCGCTGCAGTTCCTGGCTGTATCCTTTTTGATATTCGCGATTCATTCTTTGGCGGTCCGGCAGACGAAGTATCTTACCTGAAGGGGAACACCGCAAGGTCAATTTTGTGCTCAATTACGCCGTTGCAGGCCGGCAAATGATATCGTGATACGAGATATGTCGTGGAGGTTCCCAAAACTGATTCCGCGCTCTGCGCCCATCATCCTTTTACTTCTCACTCTTGCCGCGGTTACCGGATTCGCTGCCGTCAGCCACCTCGTCGCCCGCTACAACGCCAATCAGCAGTCCCGCGGCCGCAAGCTCTATCAGCAGGGCCAGGCCGATGCCGCTGCCAACCGCTATGACGACGCCATCGACGCCTTCCGCGCCGCCCTCACCTGCGATCCGACCAACTCCCAGTACCAGCTCAGCCTGGCCCGTGCCCTGCGCGATAGCAACGATCCCCGCCGTCTCGACGAAGCCGAATCCTACCTCATCGCCCTCTGGCAGCGCGCCCCGCAGGACGCTGCCGTGAATCTCGCTCTGGCTCGCGTAGCCGCTCGCCGCGGTTCAATCGAAGATGCCACGCGCTACTACCACAACGCCATGTACGGAGTCTGGAACTCCGACCCCGACGCTAACCGCAGCAAAGCTCGCGTCGAGCTGATCCAGTTTCTGCTCAAGAAAGGCGCTCCTGACAAGGCCGAATCAGAACTCATGGCACTCGCTACTGCCTTACCGCCCGCCCCTGACGCGCATCTTCAGGCTGCCCAGCTTTTTGCCCAGGCGCAGGACTACGCCGGCGAGCTGGCTCAGTACGAAGAAGTTCTCCGTTTCGATCCCCGCAATTCCGCTGCACTGGCTGGGGCCGGTCAAGCCGCCTACCGCTCCGGCAATTACATCACTGCCCGCCGCTATCTACAGGAGGCAGCCAATGCGAATCCGCAGGATGAAGACTCCCGTCGGCTCTTGGCAACCACCGAACTCATTCTGCGCAACGATCCCTTCCTGGGTCACATCTCGGACGCCGAACGCAATCGCCGCATCGCTGCCGCCTTTGCCCAGGCTGAAAAACGTCTCGACGAATGTGCTCAGCAGAAGAACGTCGACCTAAAAGCGACAGCAACTCCAGCTGTGGCTGCCGGCTCTGCTTCGGCACCAGCCCCGGGAGCCGCGCCTTCGCCACTGCTTGCGCTGCAGTCTCTATGGACCGAAGCCAAACCAGATCTCGCACGGCTCCGCTCCCCCGCAGAAACCGATCTCCCTGATGCGATCATGGACGTGGTCTTTCAAATCGAACAGCAGACCGCCGCGACTTGTGGCCAGCCGCAAGGCCTCGACCTCGCCCTGCTTCTGATCTCTCAAAAGCGCGAGGCCGCCAACCAATGAGCAACGTCGCTCCTGCTTCCACCACTGCTGTTGCTGCCCGCTTCCAGACGCCCCGCCGTCTGTTTTCGTCTCTTGAGGGAGTCTTCAACGAAGAAGTATTCTTCCTTATTCTCTGCGTCTTCATCGGAATCTTCTCTGGCCTCGCAGTAGTCTGCTTCCGCCTCGCCATCGACTGGATCCATCTGGCTTTGCTCGGCCCACTCCCCCAAACTCACAGCTGGCGCCTGTTTGCGGTCCCCGCGGTCGCCGGTTTGGTTGTGGCTGTCCTGGTGATTCATGTGTTCCCCAGCATTCGGGGCAGTGGGGTGAATCAGACCAAGGCCGCGCTCTACATCTTCAACGGATTCATTCCTTTCCGCACCGTCATAGGAAAATTCATCTGCTCCGGCATCGCCATCGGTTCCGGCCAATCCCTCGGTCCGGAAGATCCTTCTCTCCAGATCGGAGCCGGCATTGCCTCCGCTCTCGGTCGCCAGCTCGAAATCTCGCGCGAAAAACTACGCCTCATGGCTCCCGTCGGCGCGGCCGCTGGCCTCGCCGCTGCTTTCAATGCTCCTATCTCCGCCGTCCTCTTCGTCATCGAAGAGGTTATCGGCCGCTGGAGCGCCGGCATCCTCGGTTCGGTAGTCCTCTCTGCCGTCTCCAGCGTTGTGATTGTGCGCTGGTTTCTCGGCAGCGAGCCGCTGTTCCGCATTCCCGTCACGACCTTCAAGCGACCCAGCGAACTTCTTGCCTACGCCGTGCTTGGCATTGTCGGAGGCCTGGCTTCCGTCGCCTTCGCCAAATCCATCGGCTATCTGCGCCCCCGCCTGAAGGCTTTGCCGCGCTGGACGCAATACTTTCAGCCGGCCGTCGCAGGACTCCTTATCGGACTCATCGCTTTCCTCGGTGCGCCCCAGGTAATGGGCGCCGGTTACGATTCCATGGATCAGGCCATGCATGCCCAATACGCCTGGAAAATCCTCGCTATCCTGGCCGTGCTAAAGATTGTTGCCACTACGCTCTCGTTCGTCAGCGGCGCTCCGGGCGGCATGTTCGCCCCCACGCTCTTCATCGGAGCCATGCTCGGCGGGGCGGTCGGCGACATCGAACGGTTCTACTTTCCTCAACTCACCGGATCCACCGGCACCTATGTCCTGGTCGGCATGGGCGTCCTCTTCGCGGGATTCCTCCGTGTGCCCATGACTTCTGTATTCATGGTTCTCGAAGTCAGCGGCAATTACGAGATCATCGTTCCCGTCATCGTTGCCAACACTTTTTCTTACCTCATCTCGCGCAGCCTGGAAGATGTTCCCATCTTTGACCTGCTCACGCGGCAGGACGGCCTCATCCTCCCCTCACTGGAAGAAGACCGCGAAGAAGCCATACTCCGCGTCGAAGACGCTATGCTTCCCGTGCCATCGACCATCCTCAGCGCCGAAGAATACGTGGACGCCAACGCGCGCCGCGTGCAGGATTCCACCGACGCCGTGTTTCTCGTACGCATGCATCCCAGCGGCTGGAGCACCATCAGCCGTGACCAGCTTCAGCGACTTTTCCTCGAAGGCAAAGGAGAACACACGCTGGGCTCGATACTGCCGCAGCAGTCGCTTCCCAGTTTGTATCCTGATCTTCCGCTCGATTCGGCGCTGCGTTACGTGAACGATCACCCGCTGGTGCCCGTTGTGAATCGCGCCAATTTCCGCAAGTTGGAAGGCGTGGTCACGCGCGACTCGGTCTTCAAGCGATATGAAAATGACCGAGCGTCAGCTGGAGACTGAGCCTTGTCGACACTCGCGTGCGAAGACCCCCATCTTCCACACATGTGCAAATTCTTGCGTCCTGCCCTAGGTTCCCGCCGTTAACTCAAACCAAAGCCGCCCCAGTTTGGTACGCCGATTGCCACAATACCTCCGGAAGCCGCGCCAATCAGGCATTCCGCCAGCTCTTTGGCATCAATATACAGTTTCCCCCGGAATAGGATCATCTTATGAAGACCACAATCATTGTTTTCTGCGTCCTCTGCGCAACTGCCGCCTTCGCCCAAAGCGCCCCGCTGCTGAGCAACACTCCGGCACCCGTTGTGATGGCGGACCACCCGCTGCACGCCTCTGAGCACGCCCTGGCAGCGGAAACCAGCCTGTTCAGTGGCATGTCACCCTACACCTATGCCAAGGGCGAGGTTCCGCTGGCCGAATTAGGATCGCTCCCGTACGAGACGCCGCTAGGCGACGTGGCCCGCGCCTACAGAAAAGAGCACGCTGAGGCACCGAAAGCCACGGTAGTTCTGAACAAATAATTAGGAGTGTCTAGAGCGATTCCTGTCGAAAGAGATAGGTTTATCTGGGGACAGCGGCCCTTCGGCTTCGCTCAGGGCAGGCCCTCCACTGTCCGCCAAGCGCAGCGGGGCGTTTGGCAGAGAGCGCGCCGCTAGAAAACAGCAGATAAGGGAAAATCCCTGCTCACTGGCTCAGCTTGATGGCCAGCTGCCGCTCTGGTTGCGTCATCTGGCTCCACAATTTCTGCAGGTCGTCCTGCAGCGCCTGATTGTCTGGCTCCTTGTGCAGAGCAAGCGCAAACCACCGGTAGGCCGTGGGCAAGTCCCGCGGCGTGCAGGTTCCCGTCGAGTATAGCGCGCCCATCGAAATCATCGCCTTGGCATTGGACTCGTCCGCCGCCTGCTTCAGCAGGCGCAGGCCGTGATCGCAGTCCTCGCGCACCCCGCGTCCATAAATGTAACGTTCCGCATTGGTCACAGGATCAATCGGTTTCGCCGCTGGAGGCTTCGCCGTTACGGGCGCGGACACTGGCATTTTCGGCGCGGAAGGTGCCTGCGCCGTCGGGGTCGCTTGCTGGTCGGGACCAGAAGCCGCTGGCGGCGCAGCCCCGGCAGGGAAGTTGGGATCGCCAGGCTGAGATTGCGACGGGGGCGCTTGAGCGGGTGCGCTTGCGGCAGGAGCAGCCTGCGAAGCAGCGGGAGTAGCCTGCGCAGGAGCGGGAGGGATTTGCGAGGCAGTTGCCGCCTGCGAACTCGCGGGAGCGGTCTGGGATGGGACGGACTGTGCCGGCGACTGCGCCGCCGGTTGCGCTGGAATCGCCGTGTCGCTGCCGGCGGCTGGAGACGTCCCGTTATTGCTGACCCCGGCTGATGGAGCCGCGGTGTTCGGCGTTGCCGGCCCCGCCGCGCCGGAATCCTGGTTCTGCGCAGTGTCCGACGATGGGTTCGTCGCCAGTGGCTTCTTGTCCGCCGGGATC
>JBAUYE010000284.1:0-14658 GCA_049584615.1 Candidatus Sulfotelmatobacter sp. | reverse complement strand
TTCGGGGCGGTCCTCTACGAAATGGCGACCGGCACGCTCCCCTTCCGCGGAGAAAGCTCAGCCACGATTTTCGAAGCGATTCTCAACCGCGCTCCAGCCCCCGCAATCCGCATAAACCCCGATCTGCCGCCCAAGCTCGAAGACATCATTAACAAAGCTCTGGAGAAGGATCGCGACCTGCGTTACCAGCACGCTTCCGATATGCGCACCGACCTGCAACGGCTGAAGCGCGATACCGATTCCAGCCGCCAGATGCCGGCGGCCAGCGCCGAGTCAGCAATCTCCGGGTCGGCAGCCGCCCAACCCGCGCATACTTCGAGCAGTTCCGCCGTAGTCACCGTCGCCAAACAGCACAAGCTGGGACTCGGCATCACCAGCCTGGCCGCGGTTCTTCTGGTCGGCGCAGCTTCTTATGGCGTCTACGCCTTCCTCTCGCGCTCGAAGCCTGCTCCGTTTCAAAACTTTTCCGTCAGCAAGATAACCGAGACCGGCAAAGCCACGCTGGTTGCCATCTCCCCCGACGGCAAATACGTCCTCTACGTCATGAACGACAATGGACAGCAAAGCCTGTGGCTGCGTAACATTCCCACCGGCAGCAACACCCAGGTCGTGGCACCTGCGCTGGTGGGTTACCAGGGCCTGCGCTTTTCTCCGGATGGCAATTACTTATATTTCGTTCGTACGGAAGTCGGCAGCCGCTCGCTGAAGTACCTGTACCGCGCGCCAGTGCTGGGCGGCACTCCGGAGAAGCTGGTCACAGACATCGATTCGAACATAAGTTTCTCTCCCGACGGCAAGAAATTCGTCTACATGCTTGCCAACAATCCCAAGCTAGGCGAAGTCCGTTTGATCATCCGTTCGCTCGAAGGAAGTGAAGAAAAAACTCTGGCCACGAGCCCCGTCAGTGAGCAGCAATTCGATCCCGCCTGGTCACCGGACGGAAAAACCATCGTCAGTGCGGTTTCTCAGCCGGGAGACGCGCTCTCCGGCCTGGTTGCGATCGCTGTCGAAAGTGGCAAACAAAACTTATTCGTGACCACGAATGACATGTTCTTCCAGAAGCCGGTCTGGCTGCCCGACGGCAGTGGCCTGCTGGTTTTGGGCGCCGGCCCTTATTTCACCCAGGTGCAAATTGTTTTTGTCTCGTTCCCTTCGGGCAAAGTGTCCGCGGTCACGCGCGATGCCAACTCTTACCGCGACCTCAGCCTGGCGTCCGACGGCCTGTCTCTGGCGACCGTCCTGAGCCAGACCCACCTCACTCCTTACGTCATGCCCGACGGCGCCAGCAGTTCCCAGGCAAAGCAGTTAACTACAGGCTCGCCGGTCACTAGTGTTTCGTGGACCCGGGACGGCCAGCTCATGACCTCAGCCGGAGCCAACGGTCTTACCCTGCTCAACCCCGATTCCGGCACTAAGACTCCATTCCTCTCGCAGCTCCTTTTCGCAAATTTTGCCCGCGCCTGCTCCGACGGACACATTGTCTTCTCCGCCGAATCCACGGAAAAAGTCCAAAACAACGTCTGGGTCGCAGACGCCGATGGTGCGAACTCCAGAAAACTCACCAGCGGGAAATTCAACTATCTCCCAGTCTGCACCACCGATGCTAAAACCGTGCTCTACGAAGATGCGGACGGAAAGCTTGCGGAGATTCCACTGCAGGGCGGCGCTTCACAAAAGATGGCTGAATTAGCAGTTTTCAGCCGCACCACGACGTCTCCTGATGGCAAACTCGCGGCCTTCGTCACTTTTCGCCTCGGCGACCCTAAAGAGAAGCTGGCCATGGTATCTCTCGATTCAAGCCAGCCTCCGCGGTTCCTGGAATTCGAACGGCCGCGGGCGGAGTCCCTTGCGGCTTTGGGTGATGGGCCAGTCAGTTTCACACGCGACGGTAAAAGCGTCGTCTACCCCGTGCGCGACGGTGATGTCGATAATCTCTGGCTCCAGAATCTAGACGGATCACCCGGAAAACCAGTGACCGACTTCAAGTCGGAATTCATCCGCGATTTCGACTGGTCCTTCGACGGCAAGCAACTCGCTGTAATCCGCGGCCACCGTGACTCCGACGTAGTCCTCTTCCGCAATTCCGAGAAGTAACGTCCTACGCCGCAGTCCCAGCCAACGGCAGCCAGACTTGAAACCGCGTCTCACCGGGCTTCGAAGTAACCTGAATATTTCCCCGATGCTTCTTCACAATTCGTTGCACCGTGTCCAGGCCAAGCCCTGTGCCTTCCCCCACTCCTTTCGTCGTGAAAAAAGGCTCGAAGATGTGGGGCTGCACCTCCTCGGGAATCCCTGGACCGTTATCGGTAATCTCAACCACCGCGCAACCATCGTCGCTGTAGGTTCGGACCCGCAGTTCGCCTTTTCCATGCATCGCGTCAATCGCGTTATCAATAATATTGGTCCACACCTGATTCAACTCGCTCCCGAATGAATTCACCAGGAGGGGAACGCCTTGGTAATCCCGCTGCACCGCGACTCCCTGCTTCAATTTGTGATTTAGGATCGTAAGCGTAGTCTCCAGACTCTTCACCACGTCCACGTTTAAAACCGGAGCCTGGTCCATGTGGGTGTATTCCTTGATGGCGCCCACCAAGTCCGAGATACGCGAAGTGCTGCTCTCGATTTCGTGCAACAGACTTGCGATCTCAACCGAAGCGGCGATCCGAACCAGCGCAGCTCGAGCCGTGTCAGCATCGAGGATCGCAAACAGCGATTCAACTGTTTCCGGCTTGACGTTTCGTCGCGCCAGCCCAGCCGCCAGCATCCACAAATCGTTCTGTCCATGACTGCGCAACAAAGAATCGATCTGGTCTTCCAGGTCGCTGATGGTCAACGGATCCGGCGGAACAACGTCCGGCACTGTGAACGAAATTTCCAGTTTTTCGATTTCCGATTTCTGCGCGAGAGAAAGATCACGCCTTCCCAGCTCGAGACTCGCGTCCCTGATCTTCTTCAAAGTCTCGCGCAGTTGGCTGGCTGCGCGTTTCGCAGCCGACGCCGGATTATTCAGTTCATGCGCCAGTCCCGCCGAAAGCTTCCCCAAAGAAGCCAACCGGTCGCGCTGTTGTTCGAGGCGCGTAGTTTCACGAATTCGGTCGGACATCAAGCCCACCAGCCGCTGAGTCAGCACCGGCATTTTCTGCACCAACTCTGGAAACATTGAAGCCGGAAACCGCAGCGCGTGGCTGTCCGTGATCGCTCGCCCGCTCACCGTAAACTGCTTCATTCTCGAAAACGGCAGCACTCCGGTGACGTCGCCCGGCTCCAAATCAAACACGAAGGTTTCGCCTCCCAGCTCGCCCCGCCCTTGAAGATGTCCCTCAAGAATCACAAACATCGCATCCGCCGGATCGCCCTGCCGAGCGTAGGTATCACCCGCCTTCAGGTTCAACTCTCGCGCCTGGCTCAGGAACCAGTCGAGCTGATCCTCCGGCAAATCAGCGAACTCCTGGACGCGACGTAATTCAGATTTGTCGACCATTTAGACCTTGCTCAAGTACTGATGAATGAACTGCACCCCAACCGATCCTTCTCCTACTCCCGAAGCCACGCGTTTTATCGAACCGTGCCGCACATCACCTACGGCAAAAATGCCGGGAACATTGGTCTCAAGTAGAAACGGATCGCGGTCCGGCGTCCATCCCTTCGGACGTTGTCCGTCCCGTATCAGGTCAGGACCGGTCAGCAGAAAACCGCGCTCGTCCCGCTCCACAATGCCCGCCAGCCAGTCCGTCTGCGGCAGCGCTCCAATAAAGATAAACATCGCACTTGCCGGCACCCGCTCCATCTTGCTGGTATCAGAGCACAGCACAGAAATCTCTTCCAGATGGGTCTCGCCGTGTGCTTCAACCAAGCTCGCGTGCGTCCAAAGCTGAATGTTAGGTGTTTCCTTAATCTGGTCGATCAGGTATTGCGACATCGTGCTGGAGAGCGACTCGCCGCGCACCAGAATGATGACCCGCTCCGCGTATTTCGCGAAGTTCATCGCTGCTTGGCCCGCCGAGTTCGCCCCGCCCACCACATAAACAATCTCACCCTTGCAAGACAAAGCCTCGGTAGCTCCGCCGCCGTAATAAATTCCCGCACCCTGCAACCTGTCGACACCCTCAGCCGCCAGCCGCCTCCACTGCACCCCAGTCGCGATCATCAGCGTGTGACAGGAGATCTCGTTTCCATCCGCCATCTTGATGATCCGGTAAGGTCCCTCCGCCCCGACGCCAACCACTTCCTGCGCCAGAATTTCCACTCCGAAGCGCTGCGCCTGCACCACCGCCCGCCGCGCCAAATCAGCGCCGCTAAGCCCGGTCGGAAATCCCAGATAATTCTCGATGCGCGAACTCATTCCCGCCTGACCGCCGGGCGCTTCCCGCTCGATCATCACCGTATGCAAACCTTCGGAGGCTCCATAAACCGCAGCGGCCAATCCGGCTGGACCGCCTCCCACAATCGCCAGGTCATAAAAGTCAGTTTGAGCCCGTGTGCGCAGCCCAACCTTTTGCGCGACTTCCGCAGGCACGCCCTCAAGCAGCTTCGTCCCATCCGGAAACAGCACCACCGGCAAATTCGCCGCCTCCGGCCCCAAAGCTTCCAGCAGCTGCTTGGTTTCCGGATCATTGGCCGAAAGCTCCACGTCCGTCCACTGATAGGGAACGCGGTTACGCGCCAGAAAGTCCCGCAACTCATACGATCGCGGCGACCAGCGCGTGCCCAGCACCCGAATTCCCTCAAACGTCGGACGGTACGAAGCCTGCCAGTCATCGAGCAGATCATCAAGTTGCGGATACAGGTGCTCTGCCGGAGGATCCCAGGGCTTCAGGAAAAAATAATTGATGCCGGCCTGATTGATGGCGCTGATCGCGGCGGTAGTGTCCGCATAAGCAGTCAGCAACGCCCGCTTCGCGCTGGGAAAGATCTCCATGGCCTGTTGCAGAAATTCGACCCCGTCCATCCGCGGCATGCGCTGGTCAGCCAGCAGCAAAGCCACGCTGTCATTGCGCACCTTCAACTGCTTCAGCAGGTCAAGCGCACCCTCGGGCGAATCGCTGCCGATCACCCGGTATTCCGCGCCGTAGTGCGAGCGCAGATCACGCTCGATCGCTCGCAACACATCAGAGTCGTCATCCACGCTCAGCAAAATTGGCTTCGCCATGCTCGGCCCCGGTCCCAGGAAAAGTCTCAGGCTAATTCCCGGCAAAAGATAAAGAAGATGATGCCACACTTCGGTACTCCCGGGTGGAACTTGCCTGGATGAAGTTACTTAGATACAGAAAATTGGCATTCGGTCGCGCAATTCGTTGGCGGGCCACTACCGGCGTAACAAGGACCAGCAGATCCAGATGCCGATATGTGCTTATGTCAGGATGCTACGATGGAAATGGAAGGGGACTTCCCGGTCAGGTTCCGCGGCTGTGGCTAAAATATGCCCGCGAAGAAGTATCAAGTAACCCTCGGTTGTGGACTCATTGGGATTGGACGACCTTGGGGATTCGTGGCTACCCAAGTTCCCACGGAAGCGGAGGCGTTCAGTTTCCTGGAGCATGCCTTCAGGCTTGGGATTCGCTATTTCGATACAGCTCCTTCTTATGCGCGCAGTGAAGCGAGACTCGGCAGTTTCTTGCGCGGACTGACTCGCGAGCAACGCAAAGAGGTCGTGGTCGCAACAAAATTCGGCGAGTCTTGGGACGAGACAGCGCAGGATGTAGTGGTGGACCATTCTCTGGACGCACTCACCCGATCACTCGATCAGAGCTTGAATCTGTTGGGCACAATCAATGTCTTGCAGATTCACAAGACGACGCCCGAGGTGCTGCGCAGTCAGGCGATTGCGAAAGCATGGGAATACGCCGCAACCGCAAACGTACTGCAGTTCGGCGCCAGCATAAAAGATGTAGAGTCAGCACGGATCGTCTGTAGCGAGACTCCTTACTCGGTAATTCAATTACCTTACAACGCCGACAACGCCACGTTTGCTTCCACCATCGACATGGCCACCGAACATAAGAGATTCGTGCTGTTAAATCGTCCCTTTAATATGGGTAAGCTGGCGGCAGGGCCACATCGCCTCCAACAGCTCGTGGCCGCTTTCAGATTTGTCCTAGTCCCTCGGTATGAAGGAGTTGTTCTTACCGGAACCAAGAGCATCCAGCACCTGGACGAAAATTGGCTGGCATTCCGTGAAGCGGCGGAACTAGACTTCTGAGTTGAAGTCGCCGGAGTGCTCGGTTCACTCTTCTTCGTCGTCGCTGATGGGAAATCGTCATCGCTCACCGGCTGGACGCACGCCGTCTGGGGAAGATTCAGCGTGCGGATGAATCGCATGCGATCGCGTTCCAAGTATCAGCATGATCAGCCCGAAGACCAGCAATGCCGCACCCCAAGCCAGATTCACATTCAGGCCGAGCGAGCGCTGGTAAATTATTTTGTCACCGAAAGCGCCAAATCCCGCCAGCAACAAGCCAATTACGCTGAAGAGCAAACCGATCGGCAAACGAATATCTAGTCCCATCGCAACTCCTACCAGAAAATAATGTTTAGTATCAACGCCAGCACGAGGACGACAATCGCTAATGCTTCTGGCCTCTTGTACCACGTTAAATCACCTTCGGAAATCCGCGGGGTCAAGGAATAGACCAGTCCAACGAGTTCCTCTTCTTTGCGAGGCCGGGTTACCAGACTGACCAGAATGGTGACCACCATACAAACCGACCACGCCCAGATGGCCGTCCAGAAGTTCTGGGCCATTTCGCTGGGATAAACGTGCACGGTCGCGAGCCAACCACCCTTGATCCCCGCGACCGCCCCGACGGGGAGTGTCACGCCGTGGTGAACGGCCGCTGCGAGCGTACCTGACAGTAATCCTGCAAACGCGGCATGCCCGGTGGTGCGCTTCCAGAACATCCCCAGTAGGAACGTTGCAAACAGCGGAGCATTCACGAAGGCGAACACAAGTTGCAGAAAATCCATGATGTTGTTGAAGCGCGTAGCGGCGTAAGCGGCAGCAACCGAAAGTACGATTCCAAATACGGTCGCCATTCGACCGACCCACAGATAGTGCTGATCGCTTGCGCCTTTATGGATGTACGCCTGGTAAATGTCGTACGTCCAGACGGTGTTGAAGGCCGTCACGTTACCCGCCATGCCAGACATGAAGCTAGCAAGCAGAGCCGTTATGCCCAAGCCTAACAACCCAGTGGGAAGGTAGTGCACGAGCATGTTAGGCACAGCGAGATCATAGTCAAGAAGAGGCTTGCCGTTTGCGTCCAGCATTGGCTGCCCGGTGGTTTCATTTATTTTTGGAGGAATGAGACCGCGGCCAGCCAAGTTCATCTCGCCCTGCATTGTGTCTATCCCGTGCGCACTTGGAAGAAGGCCAGGGCGTTGAGCAGGAAGCGAGATCGCAATGAGTCCCGGAAGGACGACGAGGAATGGAAACACCATCTTCGGAATAGCGGCGATTAATGGTGTGCGGCGGGCCGCGCTCATGGACTCTGCGGCCATCGCGCGCTGCACCACCAAAAAATCCGTGCACCAATAACCAAAGGAGGAAACAAACCCCAGTCCCATCACCAGACCAAACCACTCAACGCCCAGCGGGTTGGTATGTGGGCTGCTCATCCCTTGCCAGGAGTGGGTGTAGGCCGTGGGAAGTTGTTGCTTGATTCCGCTCCATCCTCCGACATCTTTCAGACCCAAAAGAACCAGAGGCAGAAAGCCGGCCACGATCAGAAAAAATTGGAGCACCTCGTTGTATATTGCGCTGACCAGACCTCCGAGCAAGATATAGACCAGCACGACGATCGCCGAGATGACGATGCTGATATGAAAACCTGCCGACAGCGGCAGGCCCATTCTCTTGAGAGGAGAATCGAGAATGTGCAGCGTCTGCATGAGCTTCGCCATGGCGTACACGGAAATGCCAGACGAAAAAATTGTCATCGTGGCAAAAGAGATGGCGTTCAGCCCGCGAGTCTTTTCATCGAAACGCAGCCGCAAGTATTCTGGCACCGATCGCGCGCGCGATCCGTAATAGAACGGCATCATGAAGATCCCCACGAATACCATGGCGGGAATCGCGCCGATCCAATAGAAGTGGCTGGTCGCAATGCCGTACTTGGCGCCAGAGGCACCCATGCCGATAACTTCCTGCGCTCCCAGGTTGGCAGAAATAAAAGCCAGACCGCAAACCCACGCCGGAATCGAACGTCCCGCGAGAAAAAAGTCGGCGCTGGTCTTCATGTAGCGTTTCAACGCTACACCGATCCCAAGAACAAAGACGGAATACACCGCCATGATGGCCCAGTCAATGCTGGTCAGGCTCATTCTTGAATCTCCTCAATGCGATTATCGATCGCTTGAATCGATCGAACCGATCAGCATTCACACCCTGGTTCCTATGGTCACCCGGGCTGCTTGGAGTGCTGGCGAAGCGGCTTTGACCTGAATCTCACCCGTCTTACCATTCGACTTCACGATGGCGAGACACCATCCGTTGAAAGCCTTTCTACGATTCGATTTGTAGTCTTCGTGACTCGCCGGGTTTCCATTGTCAGTTGCAAGCAGCGACCCTGAGCCCTCGATCTGGAAGGTGATCTCATTATCCGCAGTGGGCACCACCCGGCCCTTCTCGTCCATGATATGGACCGTCAGGTGAGCCACATCGCTCGGATCTGCCGCAATCGACTCCCGATCGGACAACATGCCGATCGAAGCCGGCTCTCCCGTCGTGTAAACCTCAGCCGTTGCGAAGATATTCCCGTCCTTAGTCCCAACCGCCTTCAGCGCTCCGGGCTCGTAGAGTACATCCCATGACAAGTGCAAGTCTGCCGTCGTCCGCAAGACTTTTGCACGATCCGGCAGGTTGCCCCACCTGCCCTCCATGCCCAGGCGAGGGAACTCGTAGCCCTTCACTCCAAGCGAGCGGCCATTGAGGAACAACTCAACCGTGTCGCAATTTGTGAAACAGGTCACCGGGATGGGCTGACCCTCCTTGCCCTTCCAGTTCCAATGAGGAAACAGGTGCAACACTGGTTTGTCAGTCCACTGGCTCTGATAGAAGTAATAGCCGTCCTTCTTGAAGCCGCAGGTATCGATCACGCCCGAGGACGAGCTTTTCATCGGCCATCGCGCTTCACCCAGGTGATCGATGCCCGTCCACATAAAGTCGCCGGCAACGTAGTCATAGGTGCTGACAAACTTCCACAGCTGCTCCACGTCTACATCTCTTCCGCGCAAGAACTGGAAGAAGCCTGTCGCCTGGGCATTCGTGGGGAACAGCTCAGGGTACTCGCCACGGATACCGCCCATCGCCTCGCTCTCAGTTCCAACGAACCGCCTTCGCGGAAATGCGTGGCGGTCAATGCTGTAATACTTTTCTTTTCGGTCTCGCCATCGGTCCACATAGTTGTAGCCCACAACATCAAGAAGAGCGAGAAACTCCGGGCGCGCAGCCTCCGACGCAGGCTCCGAGTTAATGTGATCGCAACCCGCAGTCACCATCCGGCTGGGGTCCTCCGTGTTAAAAACCTTGAGCAATTGTTGCAGCGTCTCCGCGCCCTGCGGGCTCCCCTGATCTCCGATTTCGTTACCAGCGCTCCAGAGCACCACGGATGGGTGATTGCGGTCGCGCCGCACAAAGTTTTGTACGTCGCGTTCGTACCATTCGTCGAAGTACTTGGCGTACGCGTTGGGACCGATCTGGCCTTTCGGCACCTTCCACTCGTCGAAAGCTTCATTCATCACGAGGAATCCCATCCGGTCACATAAATCCAGAAATTCTGCTGCGTGGGGGTTGTGGCTGGTGCGGATGGCATTGCATCCCATCTCCTTAAGGATCGCGAGCCGCCGCTCCCAGATCCTCTCCGGAACCGCGGCGCCCACGCTGCCCCCGTCGTGATGGAGACAAACTCCGTTGAGCTTCACGCGTTCACCATTCAACAGAAATCCCTTATCGGCATCGAAAACGGCCTCGCGGATGCCGATCGGCGTATCGTATTCATCCACGGTCCTGCCTCCGGCCCGCAATGTGCTGTGGACTCTGTACAAGTACGGATCGTTAACCGACCAAAGGCGCGGATGGTTCACCTTTATATCCTGCAGGAATTCGTATTCCTGACTGGTGGCAATGTCCTGGCTAGCTTCGCCGCTCTCGACCGTATTTCCATCGCCGTCAATAATGTTGGTGACGAGGGTGCAGTGGGCTGGACTCTCACTTTCGTTGCTAATCCTCGTACGGATGTGAAGTGCCGCGGCCTCTTTCGATACTAGAGATGAGCTGAAGAACGTCCCCCAATGAGCGACGTGGACCTTGTTCGTAGACAACAGCCATGTGTGGCGATAGATACCCGACCCTGAATACCAGCGGCAATTCGTCTGGCGCGAGTTGTCGACTTTCACCGCGATCACGTTCTCACTCCCAAGCGTTACGTAGGGTGTGAGGTCGTAGAAAAATGGAACGTAACCATAAGGACGTTGGCCCAGAAAATGACCGTTGATCCACACTGCGCTGAGTTCGTAGACCCCATCAAACTCTATCGTGAGTTTCTTGTTCCTGTACGAATTCGGCAGACGAAATCTCTTTCGATACCACCCAATACCAGTAGGAAGATACGCACCGCAAAAACTGGATGATTCGTTCTCGTCAAAAGGCCCTTCGATGCTCCAATCGTGCGGCAGATCCAGAAGTCTCCAGTCTGCATCGGAAAACCTGGGCACTTCGGCGCCTGGAAAGTCGCCCTTACGGAACATCCAACCGCGGTCAAAATTCTCGCGGAGTCTCTGTCCCACAGCTTCCGTAGGGGACTCGACAAGAGCGGAACCTAACGTCGGAAAAACTGAAACTAATGCCGCCGTACCAACCACACCTTTCAGCAGTTCGCGCCGATTCAGAGAAGCGCTAAGTGGGTTGACTCCCTTCATCTCATCTCCTCAGAACAGTAAGACCGTATTGCCCCGACCTTCAGCACCGCCGAATGGTCTAGTACGCAGCAACAATCTGCCACTGCTGCGTCTGGACGCTGCCAGATTGGGGTTCCTGTACCACGAATCCGGCAAGCGCGCCGGATCCACCGTTTGTGTCCAGCGCCATACCACTCAAACGATTGACGAGGCTGAAGTAGCCGCCTCCTACTGAAAGAATGGTCCACTCCTGCTCCTGCTCAATCGAGACGCCGGCCTGCGATTGCACAACGGCTGTGCCGCTTGTTGTGGAGGCTCCGGAGTCGTCGAGCACATTCGCGCTGTTTCCGGCGCCCGGATTGAGGCTAGAGATCTGGAAATAACCATCCAGATTGCTTGTAATGCGCCACTGCTGGCCGAGGCTTGGGCTTCCACTATTAGCTTCTGCATTTAACATAGCGCCGGAAGCATTTGAGCCCTGGTAAACAGACAGAATTTCGCCGCTGCTGCGATTAACAAATTTGTAGCTCAACGCAGGATCAAGATTGCCGCCGAGTGCGTCCATACCGGGAAGCAATTCTGAGTAACTAGGGTCATTTACATTCGTCGTACCCGAGCTATCGGCATTGTTAAACAGCGTCAAGCCGTTCCAGCTATAGATCGCGTTAGCCTGATTGTCCCCGTTGATGAACCCACCGCTCAAATTGGGTATGTTCACCCCAGCCGGATTCCAGTATTCGATGCCCATTCCCAAATTGTTGGGCAAGCCCTCCTGCACCCCTTGTAAATCAAGCAGAAACTGTTGCTGCTCCGCGATGCTGGGCGGAGAATACCAAGGATCGTTCGACTCAAAACCGTTCTCGTAGTGTTCTCCCGTCTCGATAATGAAGATTGGTTTCCCTATGCTGTTGGACGCGTCGACAAGTACGTCCTGCTCCACCGGTTGGTCCTGCGGATTACTTTCTGCTGCTTGTGCGTCGGTCAAAGGCCCGTGATAAAAGGGATAGTAACTCTGACATATTGCGTCATAGGTGATCCCATTTTGATTCGCGAGCGTGAAGAACTGAGTTAGATTCCAAGCGGGAGTGATGTGGATGCAGGTCAGCGGGGGCGGAACCGCAGGGCCAATCGACGTGTCCGCAGCCGCATCGGCAACCGCTTGCAAAGCTTGTATCTGCAGGGAGGCAAAACCGCTGAAGTCAGTTCCCGTAGGACTTCCGATCGTACCCAGGAACCCGGTGTCCACTTCATTCCCGATTGCCACTAAGTCAGGCATCACGCCGGCCTGGCGATACGTCATGATTTCGGCTTTGACATAAGCGTAGATATCCGTCTGCAGCTGAGCGAGTGCGTCATTCGCCCATGCCGGTGGCACGCTGGCGGAGCTTCCACCATCGAAGAGCAGCGTCAGCTCCACACTCAGGCCGAGATTCCTGGACCGTTTGGCGAGGTCCAGATCCTGAGCATCGGTCTCTGCGTAACAGGCGTTTCCACTGCAGCCGGTCTGTGAAGGATTGGAATACGGAGGCGCCGAGCTTGGTCTCAAGCGAACCATGTTGATGCCATGGTTCTTCAACATGGCAAGCACATCCAGAGGCTGCCCAGCATCCTTCCACCAGGTCAACCCTGACGAGGCGCGCGCCGCCTCCTGTTTTTCCAGAAGAGCATTGTCGATGCCCCGGAAGAAGGCAGGGCGCAAAAGCCACTGCTGACTCTGGGTAGGAGCACCGGGCGAACTCAATGCGGTTTGGTCGAGCAGCGTGCCAGAGGATGTCGAGCCCTGATATAAGTCGATCAATAAACCGGTGTTAGTGTTCGAAAATGTATAGTAGCCGGTACTTACAGGAGTTAGTATCCACTGCTGTGTCGAGTTACCCGCACATGGATTCTGAACTACATACGCCACGCCCGAAACAGTCGAACTATCCATGCAAAGGCCGTTGAGAATATTGCTGATCTGCCATGATCCTCCGGGAGATGACGCGCCCGAAAGCGTGGTGAAGGCCCATCTTTGGCTGGTGTTAGTGAAGGTCCTCGGCTGCTGGACGATGTTGGCGCCAGCTGTCGTCGAATTGTTATTGAGGTCGGCCTGCAAGGCGCTCAACTGATTTATGACGTAATACACTTGGCCATTGATAGGGGTAATGTCGGTGGGTTCGGCCGGTTGCTGGCTCGGCCCGACCACGGTGATCTGCGCCGATGCCGTGCCGCCGCTTCCTGCCTCCGTCGAGGTCACTGCACTGGTGACATTATTTTGCGCGCCGGCGGTCGTGCCTACAACGTTTGCCGAAAACGTGCAAGAAGCGCCCGCGGCCAGGCTGGCTCCTGAGAGGCTGACGCTGCTCGTACCAGCGGCCGCGGTAATTGTCCCGCCTCCGCAGTTTCCTGCCAGGCCATTGGGTGACGCTACGCTGAGCCCAGACGGAAAAGCATCGGTGAAGCCGATGCCGCTCAAGGAGATCGCCGTGTTGGGATTTGACAGGCCAAAGGTGAGTGATGTCGTGCCATTCAATGACACGCTAGCCGCCCCGAAGACCTTCGCGATTGTTGGCGGCAAATTGGTTGGCGGAGGAGGAGTGCCGGACCCGGATGAGCCTCCGCCGCAGCCTGTATTCCACGCCAAGCTCAGGGCCACGCCGAGACACAGCGATACCGAAACCACTTTCCTTAAAAATGTCGGCCCGTTCTTCCGATCTTCCTTATTATTGTGGTCCAATGTCCGACATTTCATCGCCTTGCGCCTTGGGCTGAATATTCATCTGGTGATACAGCTCTTTGACTTGGTCCTTGGTTTTCTTGATCTCCTGAAACAGGTGCATTTCCTTCTGCGCCTGGTCGTCCAGTTGAAGACGCCGATACGCCGAGGCGAGCCGGTAATGCGCCTCGCTATTCAGTGGATCAGCCTGGATTGCGGCACGGAGAAAATTTACGGCCTCTTCTGGCTTCTGCTGCATCATCAGGACTCTTGCCAGACCTAGCTGGGCTTCTACTTCGTTGGGATTGAGTTTGTAAGCTCGCTGGTAGTGGGCAAGTGCCTGGTCGAGGTCGGATTGCGACAATGCGATCGCGCCCAGCCCGCACTCCGCATTTGCGGCGTCGCCCTCCATCGCCTCCGCGTCTTGAAAATCTTTCGCCGCCTCCGCCTGCGTTGCCGCATCGTGAGGCGATGACTGAAGAACGGCCTCACCCAATTCAAAACGAACGCCCGGCAAGCGCGAGTCGAGCTGCAGAGCTTTCTTATAGTGCTCGATCGCGTGGGGGAGATCTCCGCCGTTGATCAAATGCTCGGCAATCGCTTGTTGCATGCGGGCCGAGCCCGGTGCCAGAATGGCGAGCTTGTTCAGCGTGTCCTCTGCCAACTCGGAGTAGACGCGTTGTGCCATGAACAGAACATCCACGTTGTCGGGGTCGAGATCCACCAGAGAGCGCATCACCGAAGCCGTGGCACCCTGGTCATCCTCCTGTTCGTAGACAGACGCTAACTCCAGGCCAACCTGGAGACGCAGCGACTTATCCTTCAGCTTCGAAAAAGACTTCTCAAGCGATACGCGGGCGGATGGATCTCCCAATCTTCTTTGCGAAATTCCCAACAGAGCTTCCGTTTTCGTTAAAGATGGATCAATCGCCAAAGCCTTGCGCAAATAGTTTGAAGCGCTCCGATAATCGCGCCGGAAGAAGGCGATTACACCTAAGTTTGCGTAGGCCTCAGCATTCTTAGGATCGAGGGCTAGGACGGCATCGAACTCCTTGGCCGCGGCGCTC
>JBAUYE010000283.1:0-4347 GCA_049584615.1 Candidatus Sulfotelmatobacter sp. | reverse complement strand
CTCCCAGTGCTGGCCCGTGTTTGAAGCCGTGGCCAGAACCGCCCCCCAAAAGCCAGACGTTCTCGAGGCGAGGGTGTCGATCCACGACGAAGTTGCTGTCGGAAGTTTGCTCGTACTGGCAGACGCGCGTCTCGGTTAGCGGAGCGTCTTTCATCGCGGGAAAGCGGAAGGCAATGTATTCGCGAACCCGCTTCAGCGTTGCCGGGCTGACCACGCGCTCGCCGGAAGTGGGATCGAATGCGGAGCCCCGCGTGTCATCGGCGACCTTGAAGCCGCGGCCGTCGCTTCCGGGGATACCGTAGAAGAATCGCTCGCCGTGATCACCCCAAACGGGAAGATGCGCGGCGGTGAAACGGGAGTCACCGGCGGGTGTGCCGAAGAAAAAGATGTCTTGCTTGGTAGGGCGAATTGCGCTGCCCAGAGTTTCAGGAAACAGTTTGCCCAACCACGGTCCGCAAGCGAAGACGTAGTAATCGGCTTTGAGCCGCGAGTCGTTCGAGAGCGTAATGCTGCGGAGGGACGAGCTTGTCGCGGCATTCTCCAGACCTTCGGGTGAGACTGCGAGCTGCCTGTACACGCCGCCTTGCGCGACGAATGCGTCAACCACTGCCTGGCAACTGGCGCGCGCGTCGACGTATCCGCACTCCGGTTCGAGGATTCCCCAGCGGACGTCCGCGAAATTGACCTGCGGCCAGCGTTTCTTCATCTGTGCCGTGGACAACTCCTGAAATTTGATCCGGGCTTGGCGCAGCGGTTCGAGCGAGCCGCGCTCGTAGACGTCGCCGCGGCTGCTAACCATCCAGAGAACGCCGGTGCGGTGTAGAAACTGCTTCCTCCAGCGCCTCTCATATTTCGGCCACAGCTTAAGGGCTCGAGCGGCCAGTTCTGTATAGGGTTGATCCGGGCCGTAGGTGCCGCGCATGATGCGGGTTTCGCCGCCCGAAGACGCGCGCGAATTGCCCGGACCCCAGGCGTCGAGCAACGTGACGCGGGCTCCGCCTTCGAGAAGGTGAAGGGCGGTCCAGCCGCCGAAGGCGCCGGCTCCGATGACCGCGATGTGAGGTTTGGATTTCATTGCAGATCGATTTGCCGCGTGCGAGTTGAGAATACCGGGGATGGCCTGGCTGGGGAAGGGTGATGACAGATTCCACTCGTTGAAGCCCAGCCCTGCGGTCCTTGACAGGAAGGTGGAGCGTTCCTAGAATCCAAGCAGGGCGCGGGTTTGCGTCCAAAGCTAAGTTTCTGCATCTAAAATAGTTAGCTGGAGATTTTGAGCTGGCCGCGAGCCCGGCCGATCCCTTAACACAACATGCCATCTGATCCTAATATCGGCAAGCGCGAACGCGAAGTTCTGACGGCGATCGTGGAGACTTTTATTTCCACGGGTGAGCCCGTGGGTTCGCGCACGCTGGCGCGGTCGAACCGCGAGGGCCTGAGTCCGGCATCGATTCGCAACGTGATGGCGGACCTGTCGGACGCCGGATTTCTGGAGCAGACCCATGCCTCGTCGGGACGCGTGCCGACCACCGATGCCTACCGGTATTACGTAGAGCAGATTACCGGAACGGCGCGGTTGGCGCCGCAGGAAGAAAGCTTGATTTCTGACTCACTGGCGGGCATTACTGATGTGCCGGAGTTCATGGAGCGCACTTCGCATGTGCTGTCGCTAATTTCACGTAATGTGGGTGTGGCCGTAGCCACCACCGGCGCCAAGAATGCGCTGGAGCATGTTTACTTCTCGCGCCTGGGCGATCAGAAAGTGCTGGCGGTGTTGGTTACGCGTTCCGGCGTGGTGCGCGACCGTGTGTTGAAGCTGGATTTGCCGCAGGCGGAACTGGATCTCGCGGCGCGATACATCAACGAGAATTTTCGCGGCTGGACGATGGAATCGATGCGCGCCGAGCTGGGGCGCAGGATTGAGCAGGAACGCAGCGAGTACGATCGCCTGATGAATTCTATCGAGCAACTCTTCAAGCAGGGCGCGCTCGCCGCCGACCCCGGCGCGCAGGTGGTGTTCGTGGAAGGTGCGGCCAATCTGGTGACGGGTCAGGAAGACCGCAAACGTCTACAGGAGATGCTGAAGACTCTCGAGGAAAAAGAGAAAGTCGCGCAGCTTCTCGGAGCCTATCTCGATGTGAAGCAGGAAGCGGTGAGGGTGGTGATTGGGCTGGATGACGCGCTGCCCTCCATGCAGAACTTCGTGCTGATCGGAGCGCCGGCGCGGTCAGGGAGCGATATGTTCGGATCGCTGGCGGTGATTGGCCCGACCCGTATGGATTATCAGCACACCATGACCGCAGTGTCGTACATTGCGCGGCTGTTTGACAAAATTTTGAATGAATCGGAGTAATCAGTTGTATGAGCAAAGTGAACGGAAAATCAGAAGCAAAGAACGCCGGGCTGGATTTGGATCACGAACTGCCGGCTGGCGACGGAGATGAGTCTACAACCGAGGCAAGAAGCGGCGAATCGCCTGTCGCGGAATCTGAAATCCAGAAATTAAAGGCCGAGCGCGACTCGCTGCTCGACCGGCTGGCGCGGGCACAGGCGGAGTTTGAAAATGCGCGCCGGCGGGCCAGCAAAGAGCAGCAGGAGTTTCGCGATTACGCCGTGGCGGATGCAATCAAGTCTCTGCTGCCGGTGATGGACAGCCTGGAGCGCGCCCTGCAGGTTAAATCGGACGCGGCTGAACTGCGCAGCGGCGTGGAACTGATTTACAAGCAACTGCAAGCGGCGCTGGCCAAGCTTTCAGTGCATCCCATCGTGTCGAAGGGCGAGGTGTTTGATCCGCGCTATCACGAGGCCATTGAGATGGTCGAAACCAGAGACGCTCCCGATCATCAGGTGGTCGAGGAGTTGCAACGCGGCTACACGTTCAAAGACCGCTTGCTGCGGCCGGCGATGGTGAAGGTGGCCAGCAATCACGGGAAATAAGATCCACTATTTCAATTTCTATTTTGTTTGTCCCATAACCAAGGACGCCTATTCTGGCCACAAACGCAAAACGCGACTATTACGAAGTATTGTCAGTGAGCCGCACGGTTAGCGATCAGGAACTGAAGAGCGCTTATCGCAAGCTGGCGATGCAGTACCATCCCGATCGGAATCCGAATAATCCGGACGCGGAAGAACGCTTCAAGGAAGTCACCGAAGCCTACACGGTACTGGCTGATTCTGAGAAGCGCTCGCTCTATGACCGCTTCGGTCATGCCGGAGTGGGCGCTGCGGCCGGTGCGGGCGCGGGTTTCGAGGGTACGCCATTCCAGGACTTGGGCGAAATCTTCGGCGAGTTCTTCGGCTTTGGCGATGTGCTCGGAGGCAGCGGACGCCGTCGCAGCCGGGTCCAGCGCGGCGCGGATTTGCGCGAAGACTTGACCATCGAGTTCGAAGAAGCTGCTTTCGGCGTCGAGAAGCGAGTCACGGTGCGCCGTCATGAAGCCTGCGAAGACTGCAACGGCTCCGGAGCGGCTGCAGGCAAAGGTCCTACAACCTGCCGTTCGTGCGCCGGGCGCGGGCAGGTGCGTTATCAGCAGGGCTTCTTCAGCATCACGCGGACTTGCCCCTCCTGTCAGGGAACGGGCAGCGTAATCACCGATCCATGCCCCAAGTGCAAAGGCGAAGGCCGGCATCTGCGGCAGCGCTCGGTCGACGCCAAGATTCCCGCCGGAGTGGAAGACGGTACGCGCATCCGGTTCACCGGAGGCGGTGAGGTCGGGCCTTTCGGCGGGCCGGCCGGCGATCTCTACCTGGTGCTGCACGTGAAGGAGCATCCGTTTTTTGTGCGGGAAGGGAACAATCTGCACTGCGCCGTCCCGCTGTCGGTGACGCAGGCCGCCATGGGTGCGGAGATTCGTGTGCCGACTCTCGAAGGCGAGCACACGCTGAAGATTCCGGATGGAACCCAGCCCGGCACCACATTTCGCATCCGCCACAAGGGTGTGCCGGTTTTGAACGGTCACGGCAAGGGCGATCTCTACGTGGAAGTGCGGGTGCAGATTCCGAGCAAGCTGAGCAAGCGCCAGAAAGAGCTGCTGCAGGAACTGGAGACGACTGCGAAGGTAGACAATCAGCCGATGATGAGGTCTCTGCTGGGCAAAGTGAAGGACATGTTTGGATAGGAAACCAGTTCTCAGTTCCCAGTTCTCGGTTCTCAGTAAAGTTAACCGCCAATCGCCCCCGCAAACCTTAATTCTCCCGAAACCTTGACACCCCCACGCCGGTGGGGTTTGCTTCTCTGAGAACTGAGAACTGAGAACTGAGAACTGAGAACTGAGAACTGAGAACTGAGAACTGAGAACTGAGAACTGAGAACTGAGAACTGAGAACTGAGAACTGAGAACTGAGAAC
>JBAUYE010000282.1:0-4633 GCA_049584615.1 Candidatus Sulfotelmatobacter sp. | reverse complement strand
TTTCCGCTGCAGAAGCGTGCGCAAAATCGCTTTTGTGATCCGCTTTTTCTGTCCCAAAATGACAAAAAATGTCAATCAAACGCTTGCACTGGAGTCCTTTGTTTCCTTTCCCTCTGTGCGAGAGAATGTTAGAATTGGTTAATCTTGGGGTAAGTGAGAATGCTTCTCCGAGTCGGTTTCAGTGATTTTCCTCCCAGTGGCTTCTCTTGAAAACACCATAAAACAAAGCCGTTCGAAGACCTTTCATCCAGGGAGTTTGAGACATGCGGATCGCCGTCGTTGGTTCCGGATACGTAGGATTAGTTGCTGGCGCCTGCTTTGCCGACCTCGGTCATGACGTCGTTCTCGTCGACAACGACGAACGTAAATTGTCCGCACTCATGAACGGACAAGTTCCCATCCACGAAAACTTTCTTCCCGAACTCTTAAGCCGTCACCGCGGAAACCGTCTTACTATCTCTGACGATCTGCAGGAAGCCGTACGCGCCAGTTCCGTCATCTTCGTTGCTGTGGGCACTCCACCAACCGAGCGTGGCGAGGCGGATCTGTCTTACGTCGAGTCGGTCGCTCGTGAAATCACCGGCGCTATCAATGGATATAAGGTGATCGTCGAGAAGAGCACGGTCCCGGTCTATACCAGCGAGTGGGTTCGCAAAATCATCCTGCGCAACGGCGCTGACCCCGAGTCCTTCGACGTCGCCTCCAACCCCGAATTCCTGCGTGAAGGCACCGCCGTCACCGACTTTCTTTTTCCCGATCGCATCGTCATCGGGTGCGATACCGAACGTGCCGCCGAAGTTCTCCGCCAGGTCTACGAACCGCTTACGAGCGGCAGCTATTACGAACGCAGCGACGCCATCCCGCAGCCCGACCGCGCTTCGATTCCCGCTCCCATCATCGTAACCAGCACGAAGAGCGCTGAGTTGATCAAACACGCCTCCAACGCGTTTCTCGCGATGAAGATTTCCTTCATCAACGCGGTCGCGTCCATCTGCGAATCCGTGGGCGCCAATGTGAATCAGGTGTGCCACGGCATCGGCACCGACTCCCGCATCGGCCCGCGCTTCCTGAATCCCGGAATCGGCTACGGCGGTTCTTGTTTCCCCAAAGATGTCATGGCATTCCGTGCCGTCGCCCGTGAGTGCGGCTATGACTTCCGTCTGCTTGATGAAGTCATGCGCATCAACGAAGACCAGCGCGAGCGCTTTCTGCGCAAAGTGCGCAGCGCTCTGTGGACTCTCCGCGGCAAACGTCTTGGCGTTCTCGGCCTCGCTTTCAAAGGAGGCACCGACGACATTCGCGAATCGCCGGCTTTATTCCTCGTCCAGGCTCTGCTCCAGGAAGGCTGCAAGATCACGGCTTACGATCCGGCGGCGATGGAACGCACGCAGGAAGCGATCAGCTCGAATCTGAAGTACGCCAACTCCGCCTACGAAGCGGCCAGCGGCGCTGACGCTCTGCTGATCCTCACCGAGTGGGAAGAGTTTGCCAATCTCGATCTGAACCGTCTCAATCAGGAACTCAAATATCCCATCGTGATCGACGGCCGGAATCTGTATGATCCCGAAGTGATGGCGGCGCACGGATTCACTTATTACAGCGTGGGACGCGCCGCCTCTCATCCCGACGGTCTGCCCGCCGCCGCCCTGAAAAACGGGGCAATGAAGAACGGCGCCAAGAACGCATGAGCCCACAACGCGCCCTGGTCACCGGCGGAGCCGGTTTCCTTGGATCCCATCTCTGTGATGCCCTGCTCGGCGAAGGCTGGAGTGTGGTTGTAGTCGACAACCTCCTCACCGGCCGCCTTCACAATCTCGCGCATCTTCAAAATGATTCCCGCTTCGATTTTGTAGAAAAAGACATCTGCGAACCTTTCGATGTCGGCAAGGTCGACTACGTCTTCCATTTCGCCAGCCCCGCCAGCCCCGTCGATTACACCGTCCATGGCATCCCCACGTTGAAAGTGGGATCGCTCGGAACCTTTCATGCCCTCGATGTCGCGCTCAAATACGGCGCGAAGTACCTCGTGTCGTCTACTTCAGAGTGCTACGGCGATCCGCTGGAACATCCGCAAAAAGAAACCTACTGGGGCAACGTGAATTCCATCGGCCCGCGCTCGGTCTACGACGAAGCCAAACGCTTCACCGAGGCTGTTACCATGGCCTATCATCGCTATCACAAGGTCGATACGCGCATCGTTCGCATCTTCAACACCTACGGCCCGCGCCTGCAATTGAATGACGGCCGTGTGGTGTCGAATTTCATGAAGCAGGCTCTGCGCGGCGAAGACCTCACGGTTTACGGAGATGGCAGCCAGACTCGCAGCTTCTGCTACGTCAGCGACGAGATCGACGGCTTCATCCGTTTATCGAAATCCTCGGAGCATCTGCCGGTCAACATCGGCAACCCGAATGAGTTCACCATTTTCGAATGCGCGCAGCATGTCATCAAAGTGACGGGGTCGAAAAGCAAGATCGCCTACGAACCGCTGCCGCAAGACGACCCCAAGCAACGTCGTCCCGACATCACCAGGGCCAGACAGTTGCTCGGCTGGGAACCGAAGATCCAGTTAGAAGCCGGACTGCGAATGTCGCTGGATTATTTCCGCAAAGCCGTAGCTGAAGAAGCCACCGCCGCCAAGTAACCAACTAAAACCAATCTTTGTCATTCCGAACCGGTCCAAAGGCCCGACGCGGAATCTGCTGTTAACCTTACTTAGTGCGGTCACTACTACTTAGCATCGTCGCAGTGCGATGTACCTTTTCTTGAAACGTGATAAATTGTCCTTCGCTAACGAAGAAGGAAAATCCCAGTCTATTTCCACGAACGGAGAAAAACGGTCGATGCGAATGCCCATCTTAAGGATCGCCCTATCAAGGATCGCCCTGCCCACCATCGCCATGCTCGCGCTACCTCTTACCCTGATTCATGCGCAGGCAAAAGAGCAAACGTCTACCGTCAAGGTCGAAGCTACGAAGACTGACACAGCGAAGCCCGAAGAGTTCAAACCGGAGCAACAGGCGAGCAAGGGCTCGGTCACCATCGGCGGAAACGTCATCAACTACGACGCGTACGCCGGCACGCTGATCGTGCACCCCAAGGGCTGGGACGATGTCCCGCAGAATGCCGACCCCGATCCCAAGAACAGGGGCCCGGAAGCCAGCATGTTCTACGTTGCCTACTTCAAATCCGACACCAAAGGCGCGCCTCGTCCAGTCACGTTTCTCTATAACGGCGGCCCGGGTTCCTCGACCGTGTGGCTTCACATGGGAGCGTTCGGACCAAAGCGCGTCGTCACCGCCGACGACACCCACACGCCGGCCGCGCCCTATTCGGTCGTCAACAACGAATACAGCTTGCTTGACGCGACCGATCTCGTGTTTGTGGATGCTCCCGGAACCGGCTTCAGCCGGCTCAGCGGAAAGGATCGTGAGAAAGCCTTCTACGGCGTCGACCAGGATGCGCAGGCCTTCGCAGATTTCATTTCTCAGTTCCTGGCGAAGTATGGACGCTGGAATTCGCCGAAGTATTTATTCGGCGAAAGCTACGGCACCACGCGATCCGCCGTCCTCAGCAATATTCTGGAAACTGAACGCGATTTCGACGTCAACGGCGTGATCCTTCTGTCCCAGATCTTGAATTTCTCGCTCGATTCAGACGCTCCTGAAATGAATCCCGGCGTCGATCTGGCGTATCAGCTCAATCTCCCCACCTACGCCGCCACTGCGTGGTATCACCATAAACTGCCGGATCAGCACCCCGACCTCCCCTCTCTGCTAACCGAGGTCGAGCACTTCGCCATGAACGAGTACGCTCTCGCTCTTGGAGCCGGCTCTTCTCTGCCGGCGGACCAGCGTCACGCCATCGCCGCCAAGCTTCATGAATACACTGGCCTGCCGGTTGCCTATATCGAGAAAGCGGACTTGCGCATCAACGGTGGTGAATTCGAGAAGAATCTGCAGGACGAGAACGACTTGACCACCGGCCGGCTCGACACTCGTTTTTCCGGGCCCTCGATTGATCCGCTCAGCAAGGAAGCGGATTACGATCCGCAGTCGGCGGCGATCTCTTCAGCCTATGTTTCCGCATTTAACGACTACGTGCGCAAGGAACTCAAGTTCGGCGAGAACCGCGAATACAAGCCGGAAATCGAAGTCTTCAAATGGTGGAGTTTTGCCCACCAGGCTCCCGGAGTTCCCTTTGCTTTCCCCGGAGCAACCAACGTGATGCTCGACCTCGCCACCGCGATGAAATATAACCCGACCCTCAAAGTCCTTTTGAACGCCGGTTATTTTGATCTGGCAACCCCGTTCTATGAGGGCGTGTATGAAATGCAACACTTGCCGATTCCGCTCGACTTGCAAAAAAATATCGAATTCAAGTTCTACGAATCCGGCCACATGGTCTACGCTCACGAGGCCTCGCTGAAAGCGATCCACGACAACGTGGCAGCTTTCATCCAAAAAAGCTATAACGCCAAAGCAAAGTGAGTCCAAGCCGAAAGAATCTGCAACGAAGGGAGAAGAACTGAGAACTGAGAACTGAGAACTGAGAACTGAGAACTGAGAACTGAGAACTGAGAACTGAGAACTGAGAACTGAGAACTGAGAACTGAGAACTGAGAACTGAGAAC
>JBAUYE010000281.1:0-8617 GCA_049584615.1 Candidatus Sulfotelmatobacter sp. | reverse complement strand
ATCGTGCAGATGAAGGCCGCTTCGGTGCGGCGCTCGGCCAAGGAGAAGTCGCAGGCTGAGGAACTGGCCAAGCAGTTTGAAGGACTGTCAGCTACGTTCCAGAAGCGGGCGGGCGAGCACGATCAGTTGTTCGGGTCGGTCACTTCTGGCGACATTGCCGAGGCTATCGTGAAAAAGGGGATCAATCTGGACCGGAAGCAGATTCAGCTCCACGAGCCGCTGAAGACTCTGGGCGAATTTACCGTGCCGGTGAAGTTGCACAAGGACGTGACCGCGCATTTGAAAGTTGTGATTGAGAAGGAAGCGGTCGCGGAGTAGACAGGGTCACCTCTACTCTACAACTTACTTCGCTCGCGTTAATTTGACCCAGTGTGGCAATTCATCTCCGTCCTTCCCGGGAAGGGGACGGGATGTCGCGGCACCGAGCAGATCATCGCCGCGAAGAAACAAGTTCAATTCCAATACGTACTTGTGCCGCGGTGCGTCGGTGATCGCGGAATCTCCGGGTAACTCGCCGTAGAGTCCGGACGGGTCTAACGAAGCCTCTGCTGAGTCAGCGATAGGTTGCTTCCCGACTTGGCCACGAACTAAGCCGTCACTGCTAATCTCAAGCGTGATCGGGATCGATTCTTTGTAAGTAAGAACGTGCCCTTTCCACCTGCCCGCCAGGGCAGGTGGCTTGCTTGAGCCGGGCACAGGGTCCTTAGGTTGCGATTGTGGCTTAGCCGCAAACCCGGGAAGCAACGCGGACAGAATCCTGTCCCCGAGACCGCTCACAAAGTCTGAGTAGGAGTTGGCGATGACTACGACGGCAATATCCTCGGACGGAACCAACTGCAGAAGAGCATAAGAATCGGTTGAGCCGCCTTGCGCGGATAGGATGTGATAGCCCGATTGTTCCTTGATCCACCATCCCAGGCCGTATTGCCCTTCGTCAGTGTTGATTTGCGCTCGATGCATTTCGTCAATTGCTGCGTCCGAGAGGATCGAGTCTGTATTTGGACTGTTCTTTAGATGGAAGCCTCCAAACAGCAAGAGATCATGAGCACTGCAACGCAGCGCAGACGCTCCAGGATGGCCGGAGACTCTCAGTGGAGACCGTTTGTGGGTGTGCTCGTCATACTGTGCGGCGGCTGTTTTTGAGGCTGATGGCGAAAGAGTGAATCCACAATCATGCATCCCCAGCGGGTTGAACAGTTCATCCTGGAGATAGGAATTGAGATTCTTTCCCGAGGTACGGGCACCGACTTCTCCTAGAATGCCGTAGTCGAGGTTGGAGTAATCGAACCTGTCTCCTGGATGCCAAAACACAATTCCGTAGCGTTCAATCTCCTCAT
This sequence comes from Candidatus Sulfotelmatobacter sp., assembly GCA_049584615.1. Classification (GTDB taxonomy): domain Bacteria; phylum Acidobacteriota; class Terriglobia; order Terriglobales; family Acidobacteriaceae; genus Sulfotelmatobacter. The sequence goes on along the minus strand of JBAUYE010000281.1, from coordinate 7,280 downwards.
CGATCGCACAGCCGGACTCGCCGACGAGGCACGAACGAGCGAAAGTGGTCAGGCCGGCGGTGTGGCTAAGCACTCGTCGAACTGTTGCATCAGATACGTCCCACAACGGGCTATGGAGCTTAGCTGAGCCCAGATAGTTGTTGACGGGATTATCGAGGCGAAGTTTGCCGCGCTCCTGCAATTGCATGATTGCCGTGGCGGTGATTGTTTTCGTTACAGACGCAATGTAGTAGCGCGTGTTTGCGGTTGCGCGCGTTTTCTTTTCGACATCTGCCCAGCCGAAGCCCTCTTGCCAAAGTATTTTCCCGTTCTTAGCCACCGCGATCGAGATCCCCGGAACTCTTCCGGCCGCGATGCTGGCCTGTATCTCACGCCGAACTGCGGAAAGATCAGGCGATTGAGGAGGAACTTCCTGAGCGGAGACGGAAACGAGTCCGACCGCGAGGATCACTAAATAAGCGACTGTCCTCATATGGCTTAGACGCAGGAGTGAGGTAACGGCCAACTCGATGATCAGAGACGAGCAGGTCCTTTGGGTTCCGAAACACTGTTGGCTTGGAGCGATTGAGTGGATTGCACGGGAAGCAGGGCATTTCCCTTACCAAATCAGCCTCCCTCACCATGATCGGCTGTTCTGTTTCCCGCTAAACCATTACGAAAGAAACACCTAGACGGCATAAAAATCTCCGACAGCCTATAATTTCTGCTCACGGTTCCACTGACTGACCGTCTATTCCTGTGCAAGCCCGGGTACGGCATTGACACCGGGCAGTAGAGGACACGACGAAACATGCCGGCCGATGTTTGGGCAGTAACAATTGCGGTTGGTGAACGGATTCCCTCGGTGAAGACGAGGGCCGAAAAAGTCAGCGGGAACCAGGACCCCACGCGGGGCCGCATGGCTGGGCAAGAACGCCGCATCGACGATACGATCCTCATCCGCGAGGCGCAAAGCGGGAACCGCGCCGCCTTCGAGGAACTGGTGCGTTACTACGATCAGGCGGTGTTGCGGCTGGCGCTGCATCTCACCGGGACCGAGCATGACGCCCAGGATGTTTATCAGGACGCCTTCCTCAAGGCTTACAAGAACATCGGAAGCTTTCGCTTTGAATGTTCTTTTTATACCTGGATTTACCGCATCGTGACCAACCTTTGCCTGGATCACTTGCGCAAGAAGAATGTGCGCAAGGAAGATGCGCCGGTGGTGAAGGACGCGTCCGGCGGAGAATACGACCTGCTCGATCAGGTGCCGGACGGGCGGGCGGGGGCGAATCCAGAGCGCGATTTAATGCGCCGGCAGTTGGGGGCGCGGATCTCAGGAGCGCTGGAGAAGCTGACGCCGCGGGAGCGAATGGTATTTGAGTTGAAGCATTACCACGGATTGAAATTGCGCACCGTGGGCGAGATTTTACATACGACGGAAGAGACTGCGAAGAACACTTTGTTTCGGGCCACGCAGAAGTTGCGCGGGGCGCTGGCGGATATGAGGTGAAAAGGTTTCAAAGTTTCAGGGTTTCAGGGTTTCAAAGACCTTGAAACTTTGAAACCTTAGAAACCTTGAAACGGGGTTGACGGGGTTCATATGAAATGCGAATGGGTTCGAGAAAATATCACGCTGCATGTTTATGGCGAACTGGCCGATGATGCGCGCCATGAACTGGAGCAGCATGTGGCGCGCTGCGGCGACTGTGCTGCTGAGCTGAAGGCGGAGCAGGAGTTTCATGTGGTGTTGTCGCAGGACCGTGCGGCCGAGCCTACCCCGAACCTGCTGACGGCTTCGCGCATGCGGCTGCAGGAAGCGCTGGAGACGACTGAGCAGGGGCGCTTCTGGCATCGTCTGGCGTTCGATCCGGCGAACTGGCTGCGGCAGGTGCGCTTCTCGCCCGCGCTGGCTTCAGTGATTCTGATTCTTGGGTTTGCCGGTGGCGTGGGAACTTCTTACCGGGTATTCGATCATTCAACGAACAGCTCGGTCACGAGCTCGACGCCGACTCCCGCTCCTGCCGAGGCTTCGATCACCGGCATCCGTTCCATCACGCAGGAGCCGGGCACAAATAAAATCGACATCAAGTACGACACGGTTTCCACACTGGAGACGCAGGGGTCGATGAATGATCAGCGCATCCAGCAACTGCTGCTGTTCGCTGCCCGGAATAACTACAATTCGGGCGTGCGCATGGATTCCGTGGATTTACTGACCCAGAAACCCGATGTTTCGCAGGTGCGCGATGCGCTGATTTATGCGCTGCGTTACGACACGAATCCGGGAGTGCGGTTGAAGGCTCTGGATGGTCTGGGCGGGTTTGTGAAAGATGATGTGCGGGTGCGCGATGCGGTGCTCGAAGCCCTGGTGAGTGATGCAAACCCCGGCGTACGCACCGAAGCGTTGCGGCTGATTGAGCCGGTGAAAGCGGATGGCAGTGTACGCGGAGTGTTGATGACGTTGGCGGCGAAGGATCAAAGCCAGTACATCAAGTCGCAAGCGCGGACCATGCTGGCGCAGTTGCCGGAGATTGATTAGACGGATGAAAGCGATAAGGAAGCGAGCCAAACGCGCGGTTATTGTGTCGCAAAAAACGCGACACATCGCGCGGCTCGCCCAGATCCCTCGCTGCGCAAAAGCGCTTGCTCGGGATGACAGATAGAGAATGACAGACAGAAACTGAGGTGTTCACTTTGAAACGTTCGCCACAATTCGTCGGCCTGCTTGGCATGCTGGTTCTAATTGCGCCGTTGACATGGGCGCAGGAAACGCGCATTTCCCGCGAGGGAGGGGCCTGGGGCCAGGAAGTCAACGGTTCGCTGGCCGCGGTGAAAACCTTGCGGGTGAAGGTAGATGTCGGTTCAGTGATCGTGAAGGGCGGCTCGCAGCGGGACATCAACTACGTTTTTCATACTCGTTCTTATACTTCTTCCGAGCAGGAAGCCAAGCGCCAGTTCGAGTCCTACAAGCTCACGGCGTACGTGCGCGGGGATACCGGTTGGATCGTTGGCGAATGGCAGGGCGGGCGACCGCGGCATTTCTCGGGAGAGTTTGCCATTAATGTGCCGCGCGAAATCAGCCTGGTGAAGATCGAAACTGAGGGCGGCAACATTGATACCACCGGGGTTGCCGGACGCGTGGAGGCGGAGAGTGGTGGCGGCAGTATGCACCTGGATGACATTGGCGGAGGCGCGCACGCAGACACGGGCGGCGGCTCGATTGATGTAGGAACCATCACAGGCGATATTGGGCTGCACACGGGCGGGGGCTCAATTGAAGTGCGTCACGCCAACGGGAGAATCATCGCGGAGACCGGCGGCGGCAGCATCGAAATCATGTCGGCCACGCAGGGTGCCAGCATCGAGACCGGCGGCGGAGGAATCAAGGTGAGCCAATGCGCCGGCAAGGTGAAGGCGGAAACCCGCGGCGGCAGCATCGATCTGGGAGATATTGGCGGGGCGGCTGACATTGAGACGGGCGGAGGCAGCATCCACTTGGCTTCTGCTAAGGGCCATGTGGAGGCTCACACTGGCGGCGGCGGGATTGAACTCAACGGGGTTCCCTCGGCGCGGGTTGAGACCGGAGCCGGCGGCATCGTCGTGAAGCTGGTGAAGACTGGAGCTCCAGCCAGCGATTCCGTGCTTGAAACTTCCGCGGGCGACATTACGGTGTATATCGCCTCGGATGTAGCGATCTCGGTGCGCGCCAGCGTGGACCTGGGCAATGGGCACCACATTACTTCTGACTTTCCCGACATCCACGTCGCCAGCGAAGGTGACCAGTGGAGTCCGAAGACGCTTACCGCGGAAGGCAAGTTGAACGGAGGCGGTCCGGTGCTGAAGGTGAGGACGACGACGGGGGATATCTGCTTCCGGCGGGCGCAATAGGGATGCGAGCCAAACGCGCGAGTATTGCGTCGCAAAGGACGCGACGCTTCGCGCGGCTCGCCCAGATCCTTCACTGCGCAAACAACGCTTGTTCAGGATGACAAGAGACTGTGGTGCATTAAGACTCAGGAGGTTGGCTATGCGCAAACACATTTTGACGACGATCGCGGTGCTGCCTTTGCTGCTCAACCTGTCGCAGGCCTCGCAGAGATGGACGGTTGATCCCTTGCAACCGATGGGCATTCCCAGCGAAGATTCTGGGGCGAGCGCTTACCTGGGCGTGGATATTGCAGATATTACGGCCGACCGGCTCGGTGCCCTGAAGCTGAAGGAGGAACAAGGCGTCGAAGTGACGATGGTCGACCAGGATGCTCCGGCGGGCAAAGCCGGCTTCAAGGAACACGACGTTCTTTTGACGATGAACGGAATGAGCATCGCAAGCAAGGCGCAATTGCAGCGGTTGATCCGTGAAACTCCGCCGGGACGCGTGGTTTCGTTTGGGCTGAGCCGCGATGGAAAGCCTATGACCATCAAGGTGCAACTGGCCGACCGGCGTAACGAGTTTGCTCATATGAATGGGAAAGACGAGGACTGGGATAAGAATGTGCACATCGAGATTCCGCCGATTCCCAACCTGCCGGACTTTGATGTTCCGAATATTGGAGTCGTGGTGGTGCATTCCTCGATGCGCAGCGGTCTGATGGTAGAGAACCTTACGCCACAATTGGGCGAATTTTTTGGCGCGAAGAACGGAAACGGGGTCCTGGTCCGTTCGGTGGAAAAGGGTAGCCGTGCCGATAAAGCCGGGCTGCGCGCTGGCGACGTCATCACTCGCGTCGGCGACCAGCCGGTTCATGACACCAGCGACTTCAGCCACATATTGCACTCCCGCAGCGCGGGGTCAGTTAGCGTGAGCGTGATCCGCGACAAGAAGGAGCAAACCCTTACCATCACATTGCCCGAACGCAAGGACTCCGGCGAGATGATTGAGCAGAGCCTGAAATCCCCTGAGGTGAGGGCGGAAGCTCAGGCCGAGTTGAGTGAAGTGCAGAACGAGATTGCCAAACTCCGGCCTCAGATGGAGATGGCCAGGGAAGATGCCCGCAAGGCCTCGACGGAAATGCGCAAAGCTTTGTGCGATCAGCAGAGACAGCTGAGGAAGCAGTCCGAGAAGCTAAGGCAGGAACTGAGACCCAAGGTTCAGGAAGAACTGCAGAAGAGCCGGGAGAAGCTGCAGCAGCAGATGGAGCAGCTTCGTCGGCAGATGAGTGCTGGCTCACTCGATATCTAGAAAGTTTGATAGTTACTTCACGCCGTGCGGGCTTTTCATCCCGAGCGAAGCTAGGGATCTTGGTGTTTGCCCGAGGCGGCGACGGGGATGGTGTGCGTAGGAACCAAGGTCCCTCGCTTCGCTCGGAATGACAAGCATGTTTTGGTCCACGCTACACCTAGCGAGCAGGCGGTCTAAGATCCTACCGACTGGACGCGGGCCAGGGTTCCCAGACAAACCTTGTTTCGTCCTGCCTGCTTGGCCGCGTACAGAGCCGAGTCTGCAGCCCTCACGAGGTCGTCTCGGGTGGTGCCTTGCTCGGGGAAAGCGGCGGCTCCGGCGCTGATGGTGACGGTGCGGGGCACGCCGGGGAACAGCCAGCCTTCCACCATCTTCCGCAGTTTTTCGGCGATCTTCATGGCATGCTTGGCATTGGTTTGCGTGAGCAGAATGCCGAATTCCTCGCCACCGTAGCGGCAGACGACGTCGATTTTCCGCAACTGTTGATGGAACAGGGAGGAAACCTGCCGCAGCACTTCATCGCCGAGGACGTGTCCGAACTCGTCATTCAGGCGCTTGAACTGGTCGATATCAGCCATGATGACGGCCATGCCCGTGCCGTAGCGCCGGGCGCGTTCAATTTCTTCCATGATGCGCAGCTCGAAGAAGCGGCGATTGAAAATACCCGTGAGACCATCGAGATAAGCGAGCTGCTTCACGCGCTCGACATAGTGCGCGTTCTGGATGGCTGTGGCGCAAATGTCGGCGACGGATTCGAGCGACTGCAGGTCGCCGTCGCGGAAGGCGTCTGGCCGGGCGCTATCGAGAGCGAGAATCCCAAGCGTCTGTCCGAACGAGACCAGAGGAATGCACATGCGCGAGGCTGACTCCGCAAAGAATTTCGTGCCGGCAGGCGCGACGCAAAGATCGGTTTCCATGGCCGTGTTGCTGCTGGCCAGAATGCTCGCCCAAGGCTCAGTGGTCGCAGGGAAGCGGCCACCCTCGGGAACACGAGGGGTGAGCGAGCCGTGATGCGCCCGCAGCACGAGGTCGTGATCCTCGCGCAGAAACAGCGAGACGTGCGACACACGGAACGCGCCCTGAATCAACTCACAGACTCGAGCCAGTAATTGTTCGAGATCCAGAACCGCCGTGGTTTGCTGGGCGATGGCATTGATGGCCTGCAGTTGCCGCGTGCGCTGCTCCTCCAGAGAGTACAGGCGCGCATTCTGCAGCGCGATCGACGCCTGGGTGGAAAAAAGCGTGAGCAGATCGATAGTCTCGGGGTCGAAATGATTGAGGTGGTCACTTTGACAATCGAGCACGCCCACTACTTCGTCCCGCACCATCAGAGGGATAGCGACCTCGGACCGCGTGGACTTGGCGGTGCACAAATAACGCGGGTCGAGGCTGACGTCTGGAGCATACACGGGCTGCTTCTTGAGGGCAGCGGCTCCTGATATTCCCTGGCCCAGAGGGAACCGAATCTTGTCCTGGCCTTCATCCCAGCCGATCTGCGAGCGGACGTACAACTCCTGCGACTGCTTGTCGAGCAGCGCGATGGCCACGTTCCGCAGATGGAAATAGTCGTGCGCGATGCCGAGAATGCGCTGCAGCACCTCGTCCAGATCGAAGGTGGAGAGCACAGCCTGGCCTGCGTCGTACAGGACTGCGATTTTATTCATACTTCTGGGGATATCGTAACGTGACGGCAGCGTTTGTCAGAGGTTCCCAAAGTAACGTAGCGCCGGCGTCCCGCCGGCAGTCGGGAAGGCGTATCCCGGCCGTACAGGGAGCCGAGATCCCCTTATTTCCACCTTCTGGCGGTCCGGATGAGGCCATAGGCGACCAGGCAGAACCAGAAATCTACGACCATACCGGCGTCGAGTTGGAACGGCCGGTGGCGCGGCAGAGGGAGAGACGGTGCGAGCAGGAAATACGCGACGTTGCCCAATATGATGGCGCAGAGAGCCTGGATTAGATTCAGGAGCACCGAGGGTTTAGACACCGGCTTCTCGCATCGCGTGCCACGCTCACGGAATTGGGCCCACCGCCCAATAGCTGGTTCTCGACAGGACACTTACTCCAGGGGAAGGTTGCTTAAGGCGCACCTCGATCTGATGAAGCCCGGGGTGAGGAC
>JBAUYE010000280.1:0-3196 GCA_049584615.1 Candidatus Sulfotelmatobacter sp. | reverse complement strand
GCTGGCTGCGCATCAAGAAAACCGCGCTCATCATTTCGATCAATCCAGGTTGGAGAGACTTGAGCGAGGGTTGGTGCGAACGCCCTCAACACCAACCGCTGAGCCCTAGCACCATGAAACCACCAGTTTTGTCATCCTGAGCCCCGCGTGCTCCAGCGCGGTCGGGAGCGATCACGCGAAGAGCCTGCCCTGAGCGAAGTCGGAGGGATCTGTGTATTTTGTCGACAGACTTCGCGAGCTCGCACGGGGTGCCCCATCCTCGTCGCGTCTTGTGCGACAGGGTGGGGATTTTGACTTCGAGAGCCGTAACGAAACATCAGGGAGCAGCACCAAGCCGATTCTTTCCACAGCCTCATTGTGACATCTAACCTTGCCATCCGTTCCCAACTAGACCAGAATGGTCAAGGCGGAGGCGGTACGGACAGTCGAGAACACAACGGACGCAAGTCCTGTGTTCTCTAGATTTTGACCGCTAACTCTTTTGCGCTCCGGATTTTGCCGGGAATTTCCTGCTAACGTGATGATTCCAGTAGACCCCCGGGGGGAGGGGGTATCGATAAATTCTAAAGAGTTTTCCAGCCTCGCAGTACCTCGGAAGCAATGAAGAGCAGAATTATTAACGAGTAGAATTCCACAAGCGAACGTGTCGACCGCTTCCATCTCGCTCCGCCGATCGATCGTCGGAAATGCCCGCCACAATCCGCTGGCAGCAACTGGCGTCGTGTTGGTCGTCATCTTCGTGATCTTCGCCCTGTTCGCTCCCTGGATCGCGGCGCAGGATCCAGCTTCCATTAATCTCCCGGCGCGCCTCGATACTCCATCCCGCGAGCACTGGTTCGGCACCGACGAACTCGGCCGTGACATTCTCTCGCGCATCATTTACGGCGCGCGCATCTCGATGCTGGTTGGAAGCTGCGTCGTCGTCACTTCGCTGGCCCTCGGCCTCATCATCGGTTCCATCGCCGGCTACTACGGCGGAGGCATTGACCGCTTCGTCAACGTAGTCCTGATGAACGCGTTCCTGTCGTTCCCCGGAATCCTGTTGGCGATAGCGTTCGTAGCCTTCCGCGGCCCCGGCATCTTCAATCTGGTTCTGGCACTCTCGCTCGGAGGCTGGGTCGGCTACGCACGCCTAGTGCGCGGCCAGGTCCTCGCCGCGCGCGAGCGCGAATTCGTCGAAGCCGCCCGCGCCCTCGGAGCCAGCGACCTCAGAATTATCGTCCGCCATATTCTGCCGAACATCATCCAGCCTGTGATCGTGCAAGCCGCAATCGGCATGGCCGGAGCCATTCTGGCCGAAGCCACCATGAGTTTCCTCGGACTCGGCGTGCCGCCCCCGACCGCCAGCTGGGGAACGATGCTCAACGACGGCCGCGCGCATTTATTCGACGCGCCGCATCTCGTCCTATTTCCCGCTCTCGCCGTCATGCTGGCTGTGCTGTCCTTCAACTTCATCGGTGACGCCCTGCGCGACTATCTCGACCCCCGCTCCCGCATCGAAGCCGGACTCTAGCCCCGCAACCCATTCAATACGCGCCAGATCGACTTCTTGACATACATCGCATATTGCAATATATATATAGCGATCTGGAATATGAAGCTGGGGGAGAAAATACGTTACCTGCGCGAAGTGGAAGGCTCGCTGCGCGGTCTCGACCGTCCTATGACGCAACAGGAGATGGTCAAGGCGATCCGCCAGGAGCTGCGCAAGAGCATCAGTCAGTCCTACTTGTCTCAGATCGAAAACGGCGCTCGTCCGCACATGACGCAGTCGTCACGCGCGCTGCTAGCGAAGTTCTTCAAGGTGCATCCCGGCTTTTTGGTGGATGACCCTGAGGGTTATCACACCGAGCTGACCTCAGACCTGCGCACGACCGAAGGCCAGCTTGACGTCTGGTTGCTGCAGGGATCGGAGCGCTTTCTCGCCGATCCGGAAGTGAGCGACGTGCTGATCAAAGCCGCGCGAGAGAAAGACACGAGACGCAGTTTGCTGCTGCTCGGCGCGATTCTCGACACGCCTGGCCTCGCCGAACGTTTGCTCGAAGCGCTGCGGCCGGAGTTAGCGGCGAGAGGAAATGATCACCGCGCAAGTCGAGGTCAAGAAAGTCACGGTCGTGCCGCGAAAGCAGAAGGGAGGAGAATCCGATGAACTACTCCATGACCTGGGCGAATTTCTACCTGATCTGTTTCGCGGTCGGCTTCTGCTTGAGCTTTTTCTCTTTCGTGTTCGGAGGTTCGCGCACAGGCCGCCTTCATCTGCCGCACTTTCACGGACACGTGGGCGGCGCACATCTGCCTGCGGCCAGCGCCAGCGCGGCGCATGCTCCGATTACCGTCGGTCACGCGCCGGTTGCAACCGATACATCGGCTGCTGCGAGCAATGCGCACGTGCAGCGCGGCGGCGGGGTTTCGCCATTCAACTTCGTCACGCTGACCGCGTTCCTGGCCTGGTTTGGCGGGACGGGCTACCTGCTCACTCGCTACTCCGGGCTCTGGGTTGGCTTCGGGCTGCTGGCTTCAGCCGGCAGCGGGCTGGTTGGTGGAGGGATTGTGTTCCTGTTTCTGAGCAAGGTGTTGATCTCGGAGGACGAGAACATGGACCCCGCGGACTACGAAATGGTAGGAGTGCTGGGTCGAATCTGCAGTCCGATTCGCGAAGGTGGAACCGGCGAAATTGTTTATACGCAGATGGGCACACGCCGAGTGTGCGGCGCTCGCAGCGACGACAGCAGCGCTATCGCCAAGGGGACTGAAGTCGTGGTCACGCGTTACGAAAAGGGAATTGCCTACGTACGGCTTTGGAGCGAGATGTCTGGGGAGTGAATCGCTTTGCTGAACGCAGGTAACTCGCGAGTTAGGAGATGCGATGGAACGAAAACTGTTTCAAATGGCGGTCGGGTTGACGTGGCTGGCGCTGCCGCTGACCCTCCTGAACTACTGGAGGGCGTGGGATCGCTTGCCGGCTCGAGTTGCCGTGCATTTCGACATCAATTGGCAGCCTAACGGTTGGACGTCGCGAGAAGGTTCTTTAATGCTGGCTTTGGGGACTACGGTGTTCTTGCTCTTGATCTTCACGATCGCGTCGTATGCCACGCGCAGTGCGGCGGTTTCGAGTTTGGCGAAGTGGTCGATGGTGGCCGTCTTTTATGTCGCGTTGGGTTTCGTTTTTTACGTAAATAACTGGATCGTAGATCGC
>JBAUYE010000279.1:0-19730 GCA_049584615.1 Candidatus Sulfotelmatobacter sp. | reverse complement strand
CCCTAGAAACGAACATTCCGTGCGAAGATTTACACAGTTAGCATGGAAGAAAATGTGTGTAGGTACTGCATCCATGAATTCCGACCTTCTAGGTACCACCCGGATCAAAAAGTCTGCAGCTCACGAGATTGTCAGCGCCGCCGCCGCACAGAGTACCATCGGAAAAAGCTTGTTGAAGATGCCGCTTATCGAGAGCAATGCCGCGACAGTCAACAAAAGTGGCGCGAGAAAAACCCCCACTATATGAAGCGCTATTGGGCAGAACGGCGATCCGGCGACTGTCTCAATACAAAACAATCCCTAACGTCCGAACTAAACCGGCTCCTGAAATTGGTAAAGAACAACTCGGCTGTCGATCTTCGTTCGCTGGATGCAAGCATTTGGCTTGTCTCTACAAGTGGGTTCTGTGAAAAGAACAACCTTGCTTCCGCCAAAATCATCATTGTGCAAGGTATTCCACACTCCACGGGCTAGGATCGGGTCAGTAAAGAACATCTCTTTGAACCTAGCTTCGCACCCGTCATATAACTATTACTGTTCGGAGAATCCAGCATTGGGCGTTAAGGCAGTCGCCTTCCGGGTGGCCACGCCGGCCAGTGGTCCGCAAGAGCAGCCATGACTCTTACAGGGCGCCCCAGCTCCATCGCGGGAAATCCGCGCATTCGGACGACTGACAGCCATGGAAGAAACAGGACAACAGAAGCCTTCAGCGTCGGAACAAGGTCATGGCGCAACCCGCGTCGTGGAATACGTCCGCATGTCAACCGAGCACCAACAATACTCAACTGATAATCAACGGAAAGTCATCCAGCAATATGCCGAAGGCCGAGGAATGATCATCACTCGGACATACACGGATGCCGGCAAAAGCGGCCTTCGAATTGACGGTCGAGATGCGTTGAAAGAGTTGATTCGCGATGTGGAGAATGGCCAAGCGAATTTCAGTGCAATTCTCGTCTACGATGTCAGCCGTTGGGGACGATTCCAGGATGCCGACGAGAGCGCCTATTACGAGTACATTTGCCGACGCGCGAAGATTGATGTGCACTATTGCGCCGAGCAATTTGAGAATGATGGCAGCCCCATTTCGACAATCGTTAAGGGCGTGAAGCGCGCCATGGCCGGTGAGTACAGCCGCGAGCTTTCCGCCAAGGTCTTTATCGGGCAATGTCGCCTTATCGAACTCGGATTTCGCCAGGGCGGCTCAGCAGGGTTTGGGCTTCGTCGGATGCTGCGTGACGTGACCGGCCAACACAAGGGAGTGCTCAACCGGGGAGAACAAAAGAGCATACAGACGGACCGCGTCATTCTTGTTCCAGGGCCGCCCGAGGAAATGGAAATCGTTCGTTGGATGTACCGCATGTTCGTGGAAGAAAGAATGCTCGAATCAAGACTCGCCAAGATGCTGAACGAACGCGGCATTACCACAGATTTGGGGCGGGCCTGGACTCAAGGAACCATTCACCAGATCTTGACGAACGAGAAGTATGTTGGCAACAACATTTACAACAGAATGTCCTTCAAGCTGAAGAAGAAACGCGTTCTAAATCCGCCCGAGATGTGGATTCGTAGCGATGCTGTATTCGAGTCGATTGTGCCAGCCGAACTGTTCACGAGGGCGCAGACCATCATTCGCGAACGTAGCCGCAAATACAGCAATGACGAATTGCTCGGGCAACTTCGCGGCTTGTTGGATCGCGAAGGCCGTCTCTCTGGTCTTCTGATCGACGAGACTGACGGGATGGCTTCCAGTTCGATCTATCGCGGCCGGTTTCGCAGCCTGATCCGGGCATACGGATTGATCGGGTACACGCCCGAACGCGATTACGAGTTCATCGAAACAAACCGTCAGCTGCGCCTGATGTATCCCAAGATCATTGCCGATGTCATTGACAACATTCGCCAACTCGGAGGCGCTGTGAGTAGTGACCCCACCACCGACTTGTTGGTGGTGAATGACGAATTCACCGCAGCTCTCGTTATCGCGCGATGCCGCCAAAGAGACTCAGGAGCGTTTCGATGGTTAATTCGCATGGATGCCGGTTTGAACCCAGACATCACCGTTGCAGTGCGAATGGCCGCCGATAATCAGAGCCCTCTGGACTACTATCTCCTGCCGAGTCTCGACATGACCTTTGAGAAACTGTTGCTCGCCGAAGACAACGCGGTCAGTATAGATACATATCGCTTTGTCACCCTTGATTTCTTTTTTGGCATGGCCCAGCGCGCACGGATACCGGGGGCCGCATGAACGATACCGCGCCGACCGTTCAGATGATCCCCATAGATCAAATAAATGTCCTTAATCCGCGAAGCCGGAACAAGGTCGCTTTCCAAGGCATCGTGGCCAATATTTCCAGTCTTGGTCTCAAGAAGCCCATTACCGTCGCTCGTCGGATCGAACCCGCAGATGGCAAACCATACGATCTGGTGTGCGGCCAAGGTCGCCTTGAGGCCTTCATGGCGCTAGGCCAAGTTGAGATCCCTGCAATTGTGAAGGAAGCATCAAGAGAGGAATGTTTCTTAATGAGCCTGGTAGAAAACATTGCGAGGCGCCAAATCCGCCCGCTAGAGTTGCTCCGAGAAATCGACGGTCTGAAGTTGCGGGGTTATAACACAGCTGAGATTGCGAAGAAAATTGATGTTGCGAAGAGCTATGTTGTGGGAATCGCACACCTGTTGAAAAACGGCGAAGAACGTCTTCTTCATGCCGTCGACAAAGGCCGGATACCGCTGTCGGTTGCGATGCAGATCGCGAACGCGGACGAGGACGGCATGCAGCGAGCCCTCTGCCAGGCCTATGAAGATCAGACTCTCCGGGGCCGCAAGCTGCTCACCGTTCGCCGCATCATAGAACTGCGCAAAGCCAACGGCAAACGTTCGACCCCAGGTGTCCGACGTAGAAATAACGGCCTGCAGTCAGCAGAGTCGCTCGTTCGTGTTTATCGTCAAGAAGCCGACCGTCAAAAGCTCCTGGTGAAGAGGTCGCAGCTGACGGAGCACCGGTTGCTGTTCATCGTATCCGCTCTAAGAAATCTTTTCCGCGATGAGAACTTCATCACATTGTTGCGAGCTGAAGGACTGGACTCGCTGCCCGCTTACCTTGCGGAAAAGATTCAGATCACCGAAAGGGCTTGAATATGGCTAAGCAGGTTTCCATCGCGTTTAATCCTCAAGGGCTTGTGGTGCCGATCACAAACATCTTGCCACTCAAGCAAGTAAAGCCTGTCATGCGGTCCAGCCAAAAGTACCAGCAGGTCCTTTCTTCCGTGCGCGAAGTCGGCATCATTGAGCCCCTGATCGTGTTCCCACACAACGGCCAGTCCGACACGTATTTATTGCTGGATGGTCATGTGCGGCTTGAGGTCTTGCGGCAGATCGGCGAAACCCATGCGCGCTGCCTAGTTGCGACTGACGATGAAACCTACACATACAATCGGCGTGTAAACCGGATGGCCACAATTCAGGAACACAATATGATCCTGAAAGCGATTCGGCACGGCGTCTCGGAAGAACGGATCGCCAAGGTGCTGAAAGTGGATGTGGCTATCATCCGACAGAAGCGGGACCTGTTGAATGGTATCTGCAAGGAGGCCATCGAGATCCTCAAGAATAAACATGTGTCGCTAGGAGCATTCGCCTTTCTACGAAAGCTAAAACCAATGCGCCAGATTGAGGTAGCCGACCTGTTGGTGGCAACGGGGAACTTCTCGGTGCCCTATGCAAAAGCTCTTCTGGCAGCCACCCGCTCTGACATGCTCGTCGATCCTGACAAACACAAAGTAGTCGAGGGCCTGACCCCGGAACAGGTCGCGAAAATGGAAAAAGAGATGGAAGTTTTGCAACGCGATTTAGGGCTGATTGAGGAATCTCATGGAAATCAGGTCCTCAATTTGGTCCTAGCGCGCGGCTATCTGGCGAAGTTGCTCGGCAATGCCCGTGTTGAGCGCTACCTTGGTCAGCACCATGCAGATATCTTTCGCGAACTACAATCGGTCTCAGAGAGTTCTTCATTGGAGAACTGAGGTTGATCCATCGCGATGGGGAAGCTTCCAGCAAGAAAGGCGTATTTTTGGTTCCAGATTGAGACTTGAGTGTAGAACCCAATTAGGGTACAATCGTACCCATTATGAGTACAGGAGGGCATTACGAGGTCGCGGGCCGAGGGCTTTTTGGCCAGACGCGTAGCGCGCTGCTGGCCATGCTTTACGGCCACGCAGATCAGTCATTCTACCTGCGCCAGCTTGTCAGGGCAGTTGGTGCCGGCCACGGTGCTCTTCAGAGAGAGTTGAAGGCCCTAACGGAAATGGGCCTCATTGTGAGAACGATTCAGGGAAATCAAGTCCTATATCGCGCAAATTCACTAAGCCCGATTTTTGCGGAAATTAAGAGTCTGATATCCAAGACGGTGGGCATCCACGATGTCATTCGTTCGGCTCTGGCGTCTTTGGGAGCAGAGATTCAAATTGCTTTCGTGTACGGTTCGATTGCGCATCAGAAAGAGCGAGCGGATAGTGATGTGGATTTGATGGTTTTGGGTGATGCACCATTCAGCGACGTTGTTGCCGCGCTGAGTCCGGCACAGAGAGGGCTCGGCAGGGAGATCAACCCGACCGTGTTTCCGGTGTCTGAATTCCGATCAAAGCTGGCGGCGGGGAACCATTTCTTGCGCAGTGTAATGAAAGAGAAGAGACTTTTCGTGTTGGGGACCGAGAATGAGCTTGCAAAGTTGGCTTCAAAATAGTTGGTTGGTTCAGCACACAACAAGCCCTGAAGAGATCAAGAACCTGTTGGCGATTTCGGATCGGGATCTCTCGGCTTGCCAAGTGAAACAGTTGCCCGCCGACTGGCGGTGTACGATCGCCTACAATGCGGCGCTCCAGGCAGCGACCGCCGCTCTGGCTACTGCCGGCTACAGGGCCGCACGGGACAATCATCACTACCGTGTAATCCAATCGCTGGAGTTCACGACGGCACCGGGCAGAAAATTCATCGACACCCTAGATGGCTTTCGCAAGAAGCGCAACGTGAGCAGCTACGATGTAGCTGGGGCCGTGTCCGACCAAGAAGCGGACGAGATGATCAAACTTGCGACCATGCTCCGCGCGGACGTGGAAAAGTGGATTAGAGCGACTCGCCCGGAACTATTTAAGCCTAAGGTCTAGCGGCGCGGTGCAGTCGCTCCAAGTGGTTCGGCTGGTCGAGTGACTTGAACTATGGCGGAGAGAGTGGGATTGTGTTCCGCCCGATTTCAGAAATCACAGCAACAATGGAAAAATCGTTCTATCCCTTTGCAATCGCAGATACTTTTAGGATTGCTGCCATGAAGTTCGACAGTGGTTAACGAAGTCCACAGCAGCCAAAACTGGACGAATTATAGCCGAAAAAAGTAACAAAATAGTAACAAGAACCAGAAAACCTCAGACGCAGGCTGCCTTTGAAGGGGCACCAGTTTCCAGACGCAGGAGCGAAGCTCCTAAATGCTTCATACAGCGAGAACAGGACCGTAGATGGGGCCGAGCCTATCTTCGGCGAGACTCTCCAGCAAATCTGAGTTGATGCTGATGGAAGAGTACCCATGCTTATTTGTCCAAGAAGAACTACTGAGCCAATCAGTGTGCTGGCCGACTTTTTCGACCAAGCGATCATGCTTGATGAGATACCAATCCCCTTTATGGGGAAATGCGATCCAGATGTCTTTGTGGCAATACTTCTGGTCGATTGTCACTCTCGACTTCAACTGCACCTTTAATGTGGTCGTGCCGTTGATGTGGTACGCAAGGAAATCCGCTCCCTGCCAATCGTCGGCTAGTTTGATGCAATTAAATCCGCAGTCGGCAAGCGTGGCCGCGATCTTCTGGAAGTTGAATAATTCCTTTTGTCGGGCAGTGAGAGCGTCATAGTGTACCTTCTCAAATCGGGTGCAATTCTCTGTCATCTTTTCCTCCGCTCTATCGAAGCGAATGCCAGAGCCCTCTGGCCAATGTCCGCTTTCGGCTCATCCCGAGACCGCGAGAGACGATTCCGTATACAATCGTCGCCTCGTACTTCTCACAACCGCTTTACGATATCACTCCTGATCGGTCTTCGCGTCCACAAAATCTTCATGCACCACGACGGTTTCATTGCTGCCGCCCACGCTTTTCAAGCCCTCGATATTGCCCAGAGTGGAAGCCGCTGCCATGGTGTTGAGGAACACGTCCACGCCGCGCATAAAGTCGAGATTATCGTAGGCTTTCTCCACGGTGACTTTATCTGGAAAACCGTCGAAAAACCTCAATGTACCCAGCCGCGTTTCGACGGAATCCGGCGTCGTGATGTCCGGCGGAATGGGCGTGGTCATTTTCATCTTCGGAGGAGCTTGCGCTCTTGCGTTCGATAAGGTCAGCGCAGCAACGAGCGCGACGGCAAGGAGAGTTTGTCCGAGCATTGTTTTCATATCGTGTCCTTTTCTCGCGTTGAATCTGATTGTTTCTTGCAGCGTAGACGGGCGGTCAGTGCAAGGCTCGCACGGTGGGAACCACCAACGATTTTCTTAGCCACACGGACTAGACGCATTTGTGCCACGGGTAGGCTATTCCGACCGCGCTGCCCCGAAAACTGGCAAAACTGCCAGTCAGCACGGAGAGTAGTCTGAGCCTCGCGGAATTGACCTGAGATGAACTGACACGTGCCGCTCGCAGCTACCACTATGAGAAGAGCCAATGCTGAGTCTGTTCGACTTCCACACGTCGCGAGCATTCGTCGTCATCGTTCGCCACATGATTGATCCGCGTGCTCACGGGGTAGCATCGCATTTGCCGGGCATCACAGGGCTTCAGCAGTTCTGACACGACCTGCGCGTCGTTCATGCCGGGATCGAGCCACAAATCGTAGCTGTCTGGATCAAGGACGACGGGCATGCGGTCGTGAACGGCTGCGGCCACAGCATTTGGGGTCGTTGTCAAGATCGAGCAGGTCTTGATCCAAGTGCCGTTGGGGTCTTTCCAGCCCTCCCATAATCCAGCGAACGCGAACAACTCCCCATCATTGATTTCAAAGCAGTACGGTTGCTTGGTCTTTTCCGTCTTTTTCCACTCATAAAAACCGTCTGCTGGAATTAGGCACCTGCGAAATTTCAGCGGATCGCGAAACGCGGGCCTCGTTGCGGCTGTTTCCGACCTTGCGTTAATCATTCCCGCCGCTCCAGTGCCGTCTTTCGACCAGTGTGGAATGAGTCCCCAGCGCATCAGCGACAACCCGCGAACAGGTTCCTTTGGATTCTGACGGATCACCGGGACTGGCTGGGTAGGGGCAACGTTGTAGCGGGGAGACCATTCCTCATCCGAGCGAGACTACACCATTGCAAGAATGCTCCGCGCAAAAATCGATAGTCAGGATTAGTAAAAACATCGACAGCCGCGCGCCATGCGAAGGACGCTGCCGTGGTCATTGTTGATTTCAAATGAATTTCAATGGGACAATCATTGAAGTAGAAAAGGGCTGTCCCCCGCGGGCAGCCCTAGGCCCAAATCAGTTTGGTAGCAAATTGGTAGCACGTGTTTTGGTAGCATTTTGGTAGCAAAACACGCCGATTTTAGCGGTTTTTGCCGACTCGTCCGACTATTAAAGCCTTTGCCGTCAGCAAGTTGCGATTTTCGTCGTTCCATGGCATGGAAGAGGTCGTCGGTTCGATCCCGACCAGGTCCACCAAATTCTCGCGACAACTTAAACGGGCGCAGGTGATCGTATCATTCTCGAAGAATCGCGACTACGCTTACTAATCTCAATCGAATGTCCAGCGGGTCGCAGTTTTCGGGAAGCTCTTCTCTATAAGGCCGAACACACGGCTCGGCCGCACACGGTAGAGGGGCTCGGAACCGTCGCCTCCGCTCATTCCATATTTGCTGAGCGACGCTGGTTCTAACTTCTTCGCAATCGCTCGGTCTGTGATCCGTTCAGCGACGCCTTCCAGAATCACCGCTTCGGCCGCATTCTGAGTGCCCACAATACAGTTTGGATTCTTAGCCAGGTTGCGTGCCTTCTGGGTCTTGCTCCCCGTGCCGAACCAGAACGCACCTTCGAACCACATGCCCCAAATGATCATGGCATGGGGTCGACCATCGGAACGTACCGTGACGATCCAGTATTCGCGAGAGTCCGCCAGAGTCTTCACCGCCCATTTCCAGGGCAACATCCCGGTCTTGCTCTTGCTGATGCCGTAGCCGGGGATTTGCGGTCGTTCCGTTCGCGGCTGTGCCTTGCTCTTTTTCAGGCTTGGCATGAGGACCTCCGATATCGGCTCGCATGCGCCTACAATCGCGCGCAAACCGCTCCCGAATTGTATCGGATTCTCATGCTAGGCTGGTATGGTGAACCGGCCATCCGCTCTTCCCTTCTTGCGTTTCACATTCGCACTCGTTCTCTTGCTCTGGTTATTCAGCTCAGTCCTGCCCGCCAGTGCAGCGACATGGACTGTGCACGCGCAGCCCACGCGGCTCGTCAATGGCGGTCCTGTATTGTTTCAAGTGAAGTCCCCGGCGCGACTGGAATCGCTGGGCGGAACTTGGCTAGGACACGAACTCTCTTTCAGCTTCGATCCTGCGAGTAAGACCTGGTTCGCGCTGGCTGGCGTCAGCCTGGAAACCGTCCCCGGAACTTATCCGATTGAACTGATCGGCCTGACAGCACCCGGAAAAATGCCGGGGAGAAAGATCTCCTTCACGCGCGCTTTCGCCGTCGCCCGTGGAAAATATCCTAAGACTGAGGTCAAGCTCAGCGTTGAAAGCAAGTTCACCGAGCCGAGCCCTGAGCAGCAGAAACAGATCGAAGAAGGCGTGCAGGTGAAGAAAGACTATCTGAGTCGCGTTACTCCAGAGCGCGAGTGGTCCGGACAATTCACCGCGCCGGCCGAGGCCGAAATTTCTGACGTCTTCGGGGCCGAGCGCGTCTTCAACGGCAAGACACAGAGTACGCACTTCGGCCTGGACTTCCGTGTCCCGAGCGGCACTCCCGTCGCCGCCATGAATGACGGCACGGTGCTACTCGCGCGGCTACTTTATTTCGAGGGGAACTTCGTGGTGCTCGATCACGGTCAGGGATTACTCACGCTCTACCTGCATCTTTCGGAATTCAAAGTAAAGGAAGGCGATCAGGTGAAGCGGGGCCAGATCATCGGACTGAGCGGCGGCACCGGCCGCGCCACGGGCCCGCATCTTCACGTCGCAGTGCGCTGGCAAGGAACGTATCTCGATCCCGCGAGCCTAATGCGCCTGGGCCTGCCGCAGGTAGCAGTTAGCAACTAACCTCTGCCAATCCGTAATTGCGGATGGCTAACGGCTAATTGCTATTTGCCTTACCATTCCCACCCGAAGGCCCACTCAATCCCCGCTCCGGGATGTCGCGCAGCGCGTCCCTCAGAATCTCTTTCAACTCCAGGTTGCGGATTAGCCGGTGCAGGTAATTGGGATGCACGCCCAGAATGCGAGCCGCGTCGGCATAGCAGCCCTGCGTCTGCTCCACGGCATCAAGAATCAGTTGCTTCTTCAATTCCTTCACTGCCAAGTGATATTTCGCCTCGGTCATCTCCGGCAGGGGAGGCCGTTCCAGCAGCGATTCCGGCAGATCCTCGGGCAGAATCACATCCGAGGACGCCAGCACCAGCGCCCGCTCGATGGCGTTTTCCAGCTCCCGGACGTTGCCCGGCCAGTCGTAGTTCCCCAGGCACGCCAGGGCTTCGCGGGAAATCGGGCGCGCCTTCACCTTGCAGCGCTTCGCATGCTTCTGCACGAAATGGCGCACCAGCATGGGAATATCTTCCTTCCGGTCCCGCAGTGTAGGCATCGTCATCTTCAACACTGCCAGGCGGTAATACAAATCCTGGCGAAAACTGCCGTCGCGCACGGCCTGCTCCAAATTGCAGTTGGTGGCGGCGATCAGCCGGATATCCACTTTGATGGGCTGGATTCCGCCCACTCGTTCGAACTCACGCTCTTGCAGCACGCGCAGCAGTTTGACTTGCAACGTGGGAGCCATTTCTCCGATTTCGTCGAGAAATACCACTCCCCCGTCGGCTACTTCGAGCCGACCCTTCTTCAGCGAAGCAGCTCCAGTAAAGGCCCCGCGCTCATGGCCGAACAGATCGCTTTCCAGAAGCGTCTCGGGAATCGCAGAGCAATTGATGGCCACAAACGGCTTGTTCGCCCGCGGACTGTTGCGGTGCAAGGCCCGCGCCGCCAGTTCCTTGCCGGTTCCGCTCTCACCCTCGATCAATACTGTCGAGTCGGTCGGCGCCGCGCGCTTGAGGAATTGGTAAACCTCTTTCATGCGCGCGCCCTCTCCCACCAAACTTCGTTCCTGGCTCATCTCCACCGTCAGGCGCACATTCTCCTGCTCCAGCCAGTGCAGATGGCGGACGCTATCCAGCGCGACCGCAGAGATGCCTGCGATCGCTGTCACCAGTTGCAGGTGCTCTTCGTTGAGACGGTTCCTTGGACTGTCGCTGTCAAGATAGATGCACCCGATGACTCGCTCAAACACGGTCAAGGGCACGCACAGCAGGGAGTGCACCTGGGACGCCGCGAGGCTCTCGATCTCCCGAAGTCCCTCACTGCCCGGAACGTCGCTGCCCAGAATGCCAATCCCCTTCTCCAGTACCTGACGGGCAATCGTGCGACTCACCTTCACCAGTTGGGTCTGTCCAGCCTGCCGCATCCGACCGAACGTGGAATTAAATTGCTGGCCTTCCTTATCCGTGAGCAAAATCGCACCCCGGCCCGCGGGAACAATTTCGAATATCAAGTCCAAAACCTGGCCTTGCAGCTCATTGAGATCGCGAATCGCATGCACGATCCGGCTGATCTTAAGCAGTGTGTTCAGATTCCGGGCCAGGCGCGAGCCGGCAGGCAGCTCGCGCAACAACCGTTCCGGCTGCAGATAAACCACGTCCCGGGGATGGAGCATCGTGGTCTCCGCCGTGTATTGCGCCTCTTCGAACTCCACCCGGCCCGCCGCCGGGGCCAGCTCTTCGTCTTCCAGCAGAAACACAAAGGAAGAGTCACCAGTAACAATCTCGTCTCCATGCTGCAGCCAATGCTCTTCGACGCCGGCGCCATTCACCAGGGTTCCGTTGCGGCTATCGAGGTCCCGCACCAGAAATCTTCCGTCCTGCCCGCTCACCAGACAATGTTTTCGAGAGACCGAAGGATCGCTGATCGCGATTCCATTCGACGCCTCTCGCCCGATCGTGATTTCTCCCTCGGACAAGGGAATCGTCGAGTCTTTCAGGGGTCCGGAAACCGCCAGGAGTCGGGGATGCAAGCGCCTGACCTCGCGCCCTTCTTATCACACTTCAGCCCCAAATTCATTCCCGATCTGAAATTTTTCCGTTATCCGAACAGATAGGAATCACTATCCGATCGGATAGCATCTCCTGTGAACGCACGATAAACGCCCTCTAGCCACAAATCCTGAGGTCAGTGGGTAACCGCTTTATCGAGAGCAAGTTGGGCCAGTGCTGCGGTGCTCTTTGCCGAGCCGGTGCCATTGGCAGGCCGGATGCATGATGCAGATTGCGCTGCTGCTCGGCAAAAAGCGATGGGGGAAGCGCTTTTGCAGTATTCCTTGTCGAGATAGCGCAAATCAGGGATCCGAAGGGCCCCCTCATCGGATCCCTGGTCTTTTGTGGATGTCTTTTGTGGGTACCGCGTGGAGGTGCCGCAAATCGTCAACTGGCGACAGCTTCATCCCCCGCCGAAGCAATCGCGGGTATCGACATCGCCGCTCCGTCGCGAAACGTAACGCTGTTTCCGGAAATTGCCGGCACGCGTTCGCCCGGAACCAGAATCCCCACCAGATTCAGCGGATCGGCAGCCGACAGCGTAATCGTTCCGGGTGTGGGATCGAGCTTGCGCATCGCTCGCACAGATTCCACGGCGACCGGCAGGGCAAACTGCTCGCCGAGAAATCCATCCACAAATCTCCCGCCCCGAATTTCGCCACGATCCTCCAACCGGCGGAAGCCTGCCAGCAACTCGCGCCAAGGCGGCAGGTTCGCTTCCCGAGCCAGCACGTCGCGGACAACGATTCCGTAACGCCGTAACAGCATCCAGCAGGCTGCTTCCACCGCTCGCGGCCGTTCAACGACATCGTCGGTATGCAGCAGAGCCCAGCGTCCAGCATTGTGCCGCGGACGCGTCGTCCGCCCGCTGCCCTGCCCCGCTCGCCGTTTAGGATCGATCAGCGAACGCAGATTGTCGAAGCCATCGGCGGTCACCAGCCCTGCCGCCACCAACTCCCATAGTGCAGTCTCGATCTCCGCTTTCAACTTATCCGTGCCGCGCACGATGTCGGCGAAAAACGACGCGCCCCGCTGCCGCAGAAAATCCAGCACCATCTGCGCGACATGGCTCAAACCGTTGTTCGCCGCTTGCTCCGCGCCAGGATGCCGCGGCGTCATCCAGTCAGCATCTTCCCGGATGAAAAATGTAATAGGCGCAACGCTGGTAGGAATCACGCGCCGCTGGCGAGAAGCAGTGCCCGTCTCCGATCCGCGGCCCGCGCTCGAATCGAGCGTCGCCGGATGCGGCGACAACCTTCCCCAACCCACGGCCCCAGTCAGGCAAAGCTGGTCAAGCCATTTGGGATCGTAATCCGCAACCCGCCGCGCCAGCACCTGCCGCTCCCAGGCATTCGCCGGAATCTCAAACCCCTGCAGTTGCCCCAGCACTTCAAGCGTGCCCCGCTCGCCGGCAACCTGCGTCCCCGCGGCCACATGCTGCCAGCGCAACAGCCATTGCATGAATTGCGCCGCAGTAACCGGCTCAATCTGTTTGCGCAGCGTAGCGACAGTCAACCGATGTATGCGAGCCAGCAACCGCCGCTCACACCATTCCGTCTCGTGCTCACGGGATGGCTCATGTGGAGCGGGCACTCCTGCCCGCTGGGCAGCACCACTAAAGTTTCCCCGCAGAACAGTCCCACTAGCCTCCATACGAAGCAAAGCATTCGAGATCTCGGAAGCAGCAATCCCTAAAGTCCCTCCAAGTTGAGCAGCCGTAGTCGGCCCCAAATGCGACATCCATCCCGTAACCATCGTAAGCAAAGCATCGTCACGCGAAGGCGCCGCAGTTTCCACTGCCGCCAACGCATTATCGAATTGCGCCTCGGGTAATAACGCAAGAAAAGTCTTAACGCGCTCGGCAGCAACCCAGTAGCGCCGGCGTCCCGCCGGCTGTCCAGAGGGCGCCTCGCCCTCTGCGATGGCAGCGATTCCGGCCCGTCCTTCTTTAATTAGTTTCTCGAAGAAATCCAACCAGGGACTCACCAACGACAAATCTTCCGGCAGCACCACCAACGTATGCAGCACATCATGCAATTCATCGGCATCGCGCACATCCGGCCAGGCTTCCTCACGCACCTGCGCAATCGCCGCCGGATCCAGCCCGCCCACTTCCTCGAGCACCGATTCCGGCAGCATCCGCCGCATCTGCACCGCGCGCGCCCGCCGCTCCTCGAGCGGTGCGTCGTCCAGAAACGCGTACGGATTCGCATTCAGAATCTCGTGCGAAAACTGCGATGGCACCGGCGTATCGACCGCGATACAACGAGTCCGTCCATCCGCCAGCCCGCCAAGCACAGACTTCAACCCATCAATATCCATCGCTTCGGTGAGCACATCCTTCATCACTTCGCTCACCAGCGGATGATCCGGAATCTGCCGCTCACCCTGAATATTTTCGAAGCAGGCCGCCGCATCGGGAAAAACTGAAGCCAGCAGATCATCGGACCGCATGCGCTGAATCTGCGGCGGAACTTTCTTTCCGTTTTGAAAACGCAACAGCGCCAGCGCCCGGTTCGCATCCCAGCGCCAGCGCGTGGCAAAGATCGGAGAATCCAACGCGGCCTGCTCCAGAATCGGCTGCACCGTCGCAGCCTGCAGAAAATTGAAAACGTCTCCCAGCGGAAAGCTGTGCTGCTCAGCCAGAGCGATGTTCAACCCATTGTCGGTGGCCGCAGCCTGCAACTCGAAGTTGAAACCAACACAGAAACGCTTGCGCAGCGCCAGTCCCCAGGCCTTGTTGATGCGTCCTCCAAACGGCGCGTGGATGACAAGCTGCATCCCGCCGCCTTCATCGAAGAAGCGCTCCGCAATCACGGTCGTCTGCGTCGGAACCGCACCCAGCACCGCCCGGCCCTGCAAAATGTATTCAATCGCCTGCTCCGCCCCGGAATCATCAAGTCCGCACTCTTCTTTGAGCCAGCCAACCGCTCGCGCAACTTCCGGCTGCGTAGCTGAGAAGCCCACCGGCGAAGTGTGCGGCAGCATCTCGCTGATTTTTTCCCGCAGAGTTCCAATATGCTCCGAAAGTTCCTGAGTTCGCGCCGGAGCTTCCCCGCGCCAGAACGGAACACTCGGCGGAGCGCCGTGCGCATCCTGCACCAGCACGCGCCCGGCATTGGTTTCGATCCGCCGGATCATCCACGACGTATTGCCCAACAGCATGATGTCGCCGCGATTGCTCTCCACGGCGAAGTCCTCATCCACCGTCCCCACCACAATGCCATCGGGCTCCGCCACCACGGCATAAAGCGAATTGTCTGGAATCGCTCCCCCACTCGTGATCGCAGCCAGCCGCGCCCCGCGCCGCGCCCGCAGCTTGCCATTCACTCGATCCCGGTGCAGGTACGCGCCATAACGCCCGCGCCGCGAGGCAATGCCCTCGCTCAACATCTCCAGAATCGCATCAAAGGTGGCACGCTCCAGATTGCGATACGGATAAGCCCGCCGCACCAGCGCGAATAACTCATCCTCACTCCACCCGTCGCCGGCAGACCCAGCATCGCCAGCCGCGGAACTTGTAGCGCTGGCGTCCTCGCCGGCTGTCTCGAGCCCATCCTGGGCTCGCTGCCGCAATCCAGGCGGAGCCGTACTTGTCCCCGCAGCGCAAGCCGCCACAAGCTGCTGCGCCAGCACATCCAGCGGCGCCTCCGGAATCATCAGCCCGTCCAGATCGCCATGCCGAATCGCCCGCACCAAGGCCGCACACTCCAGCAGATCGTCGCGCGTGGTACAGAAAAGCCGTCCCTTGGGAACCGCGCCACGCCAGTGTCCCGAGCGTCCCACGCGCTGCAGCGTCACCGCAATCGCCCGCGGAGAATTGATCTGCACCACCAGATCCACCGTTCCCACGTCAATTCCCAGTTCGAGCGACGCCGTCGCCACCAGCACCCGCACCTGGCCTTCTTTTAATTTCTTCTCCGCCGCCAGTCGCAGCTTGCGTGACAGGCTCCCGTGGTGCGCCGCCACATTCTCTTCCCCAATGCGTTCGCCGAGATTGTGCGCCACGCGCTCCGCCATCCGCCGCGTGTTCACAAACACCAGCGTCGACCGGTGCTGCTCGACCAGCGTCACCAGACGGTTGTAGACCTCGTCCCACATCTCGTTCGAGGCCACCGGACCCAAAGGCATGGAAGGAACCTCGACAGCCAGATCAAGCGTCCGCTTGTGTCCAATGTTGACGATAACGGGATTGGAAGGTTGCGAAACAGAACCGGCGGCAGATTCAGATCGGGAAGGACACGACTTCAGTCGTGCCGTATGCTCTACACCGTGAAGTTCGGCTTCAGCCGCTGAGGTTCTGCATCCCGTCAGAAAATGCGCGACCTCTTCAATCGGCTTCTGCGTAGCAGAAAGCCCAATCCGCACCGGCGGCTTGTGAGTTAGTGCTTCGAGCCGCTCCAAAGACAAAGTCAAATGCGCCCCACGCTTGTCATCGGCCACGGCGTGAATCTCATCCACAATCACGGTCTCAACATCGCGCAAAATCGCCCGGCTCTTATCCGCGGTCAGCAAAATGTAGAGCGACTCCGGTGTGGTCACCAGAATATGCGGCGGCCGCTTTAGCATGGCGCGGCGCTCGGGCATCAGCGTGTCACCGGTCCGCACCGCAGTGCGAATCTCCGGCATCAGCAGCCCGCGCTCCCCTGCCATCGCCAGAATTTCTCCCAGCGGCACTTCCAAATTTTTCTGTATGTCGTTGCCCAGCGCCTTCAGCGGCGAAACATAGAGAACTTCGGTTCGATCAGCAAGATCCCCAGCCAACGCCTTGCGCACCAGCCTGTCGATGCAGGCAAGAAATGCCGCCAGTGTCTTGCCCGATCCAGTAGGCGCGGAAATCAGGGTAGTCCGCCCGGCCAGAATGTGCGGCCATCCCTGCTCCTGCGGCTCGGTAGGCGTGCCAAACCGCTGCACAAACCACTCCGCTACGAGAGGATGGGCCCAGGCGAGAGAGGAAGGAAACGAGGTCACAACCGAAATATTCTATCACGCCTGCTTTCGCAAAACATTCGCCTCACGAGAACACCCCGCAGCGGGCGGATCTCCTCTAGCGCTAGTCTCATAAACCGCTTGTACGTAAAATGCTGTTGCCCGAGCAAGCGAAGCACGGAGAGTCGATGGGAACAAGCGGGGAAATAGCGCCTCGGCGGGAGGGAGTTCGATTCTCACTCGCCGGGCATCGTGTGTCGGCAGTCATCGGCCTGACCCTCGTCTTCGCATGGCCCTGCCTGCTCCTGGGGCAAAGCCACAGCCTGGCCAACGTTCACGACGATATCCTCACCATCATGAAAGAATGGGCGGTTGCAATTGCGCTCGGAGTCATCGTCTTCGGCGTCCAGAAGCGGAAGCCAAGCGACGTCGGGCTCATCCGGCTCGGCCGGCGCGAATTGATCGGGATCCTTTGCGCCCTGGTCGCTTCCTGCATCTTCGTCAACAGCCGGTTTATCTCGATGCCACCTTCTTCGCCGGGTGTCAGCGGCATGATTTTCGTGCCCTTTGCAATGAAGCTCGGCTTGGTAGTTACGGCAGGCGTGTGCGAGGAGTTCATATTCCGGGGGTTTGGAATCGAGGAACTCGCGAGTCTGACGGGCTCGGTGTGGTTTGCGGGGCTCGTCACCTGGCTGGGTTTCAGTATCGCTCATGTCGCCAGCTACGGTCTCACACCCGCGCTCGTCTTTCCGGCGATTCTGGGAGCTTTTCTCACCCTTCTGTATCTCTGGCGGCGCAATTTGACGTATTGCATTTTCCTGCACGCCATCCTCGATGGCGTATCGCTCTTCCTTGGGCCCGCGATTATGAAGTCGCACTAGACGGAGTGATGGGTCGCCCCGACTTGCTGAGGCAGTGGGCGGTCTCCCTCGGTGTTAGAATTCTCCGTCCATCCCCGAACCCAGGAGAACCAACTTGACCATGTTGCGCTCGCTCACCGGCTACGTACTACTCTTCGCGTTCACGCAATTCACGGTGGCCCAATCTTCCTCAGAAACAAATGCTGCGTCTGCCGCCCCCGCGCGCCTTCTCGGCTACACCACGCAAACTTCCAGCGCCGAGCGCGACCTGGAAAAGAAGTTTCAGGAGGGCATCGTCGCCACCAACATCCGCGAGAACGATCGCCGGCTCAGCGCCCGTCCTCACCACGTCGGCTCGCCTTACGACAAAGATAACGCCGAGTGGATGCTCGCCCGCTTCAAGGAATGGGGATTCGACGCCCACATCGAGACCTTCGACGTATTGTTCCCCACTCCGAAAGAGCGCGTGCTCGAACTCATCGAGCCCACAAAGTTCCGCGCCAAGCTCCAAGAACCAGCCCTTGCCATCGATCCAACTTCGAATCAGACCTCCGAGCAACTCCCCACCTACAACGCCTATTCAATCGACGGCGACGTAACCGCGCCGCTCGTATACGTGAA
Organism: Candidatus Sulfotelmatobacter sp.; assembly: GCA_049584615.1. Taxonomy (GTDB): domain Bacteria; phylum Acidobacteriota; class Terriglobia; order Terriglobales; family Acidobacteriaceae; genus Sulfotelmatobacter. Next base: position 2,003 of record JBAUYE010000279.1, on the reverse strand, counting down.
CTACGGCAACCGCGACGATTACGAACAGCTAGACCGTCTCGGCGTTTCCGTCAAGGGAGCGATCGTGATTGCGCGCTACGGCGAAGGCTGGCGCGGCATCAAGCCCAAAGTCGCCGGCGAGCACGGAGCAGTCGGCTGCATCATCTATTCCGATCCCAAGGGAGACGGTTACTTCCACGGCGAAGATTATCCCGAAGGCGGCTGGCGTCCCCGCGAGGGCGTGCAGCGCGGCAGCGTCATGGACACGGATTATCCCGGCGATCCGCTGACTCCAGGCGTCGGCGCAGTTCCCGGCGCAAAACGGCTCGCCATCAAGGACGCGAAAACCATCACCAAAATCCCCGTGCTCCCCATTTCCTACGCCGACGCGCTCCCCTTTCTCTCAGCCCTGCACGGTCCAGTCGCACCGGAAAATTGGCGGGGCGCACTGCCGATCACCTACCACATCGGTCCGGGCCCGGCGCGTGTCCATCTCAAAGTCACTTCGAACTGGGACACCAAACCTGTGAACGACGTAATCGCGACCTTGCGCGGCTCGACCTCTCCCGATGAGTGGGTGATTCGCGGAAACCATCACGATGCCTGGGTAAACGGCGCCGACGATCCCCTCGCGGGAATGTCTCCGGAGCTGGAAGAAGCTCGCATGCTGGGCGAACTGCACAAGCAGGGCTGGTCGCCCAAGCGCACCATCATCTACTGCGCCTGGGACGGAGAAGAACCGGGCTTACTCGGCTCCACGGAATGGGTTGAGACGCACCTCGACGAACTGCGCAAGCACACCGTCTCTTACCTCAACACCGATGGCAACGGCCGCGGCTTCTTCTTCGCGGGTGGAACTCAGGACCTGCAGGCCGTGATCAGCGCGGTCGCCGGCGACATTAACGATCCCGAGAAGAATATCTCGGTGCGGGAGCGAGCCCATCTGCGCGCCATCCTGAAGGCCAAAGACGCTGAAGAGCGCGGCCAGATTCGCAAGAGCGCCGACCTGCGCGTCGAGGCCCTTGGCGATGGATCGGACTACACCGCCTTTCAAGACCATGCCGGCATTTCCGCGCTGAACATAGGTTTCGGCGCCGAGGACGACGGCACTCAATACCACTCCATCTATGACGATTTCTATTGGTACACGCACTTCGCCGACACGGACTTCGCCTACGGACGAGCGTTGGCCCAGACCGCGGGCACCGCGATAATGCGCATTGCCGATGCCGATCTGCTTCCTTACGACTACTCTCCGCAGGCCGAGGCCATCGCCAAGTATGAAACCGAACTGGAAAAGCTGTTGAAGGAGAAGCAGGACGAGTTTACCGAGCGCAATCTCGAACTCAAGGAGGGAGTCTTCACCGCGACTTCCGATCCGCACAAAACCTACGTTCCGCCTCCGGCCGAAATCGTGCCGCCATTTATGAACTTCGCACCGCTGAAGAATTCCATCGAGCTGCTGAAGAAGAGTGCGGATGATTACTCCAAGGCGCTGGCCAAATTCAAAAGCAGCGGAGCGACAGTTTCTCCGCAAGCGCTCGACGCGGTGAACACCGATTTGCTTGGCATCTCGCGGCTGTTCCTGAATGAGAAAGGTCTGCCCGAGCGTCCCTGGTTCAAGAACCAGATTTATGCTCCTGGCGCTTACACGGGATACGGCGCGAAACCCATTGCCGCGGTGCGCGAATACATGGACGAAAAGAAATGGCAGGAAGCCGACGCTCAGATTCCCATGGTCGCCCAAGTGGTGGAGAATATCGCAGGCGGCATCAGCAAGGCTGCGGAGGATTTGGATGCTGCGTTAGCAGCGAAGAAATAAATATAAATAAAGAGCATCTCTCGATCCTGCTGATAATAGGTCAGAAAAAAACCCACCGGATGCTTGCTTGGGGCGTGCTCGGGTCAGCATCCGATGGGCTACCGTTTCTCCTTACTCACCCTGTTGTTTTCAGGAGTATTTAAAATGATTAAACCCTAGAACCCGGCCGAGTTCCGTCTAATTTTGTAAAGCTTTGTAATTT
>JBAUYE010000278.1:0-2947 GCA_049584615.1 Candidatus Sulfotelmatobacter sp. | reverse complement strand
GTCCTCAGGGGTCAGCTGCATCACGCGCTGCACAATCTGCTCCGCCGACTGGCGGCTGATGGGCCGGCCGCACTTGGGACAATGCGGCACCCCGATGGAAGCGAACAGCAGGCGAAGATAGTCGTAGATCTCAGTGATCGTTCCCACGGTCGAACGCGGGCTGCGGCTGGTGGTCTTCTGCTCGATCGAAATAGAGGGGCTAAGTCCATCAATTGCATCGACATCCGGGCGTTCCATCTGGTCCAGAAACTGCCGCGCGTAGGTCGATAAAGTCTCTACGTATCGGCGCTGGCCCTCGGCATAAATCGTGTCAAAAGCGAGCGAAGACTTACCCGACCCGCTCAGCCCGGTCACCACGGTAAGGGTGTTACGCGGAATCTCAACGTCGATGTTTTTGAGGTTATGCTGGCGCGCCCCGCGCACCGAAATCTTGGTAATAGCCATTTAGTCTGGGGTCGATTGCCCTTCCGTAATGTCGACAGTTCTACAGACATGTTCGACATTAGGAATGCACAGCTCTACTCCGTATCTTAGTCGTCAATAGCGGCCAGCGTCAACGCAGGTAGATTGAAGAAGCCGCACTTAGCGAAATTGAGATGCGCCCCAGCTGCGGCAATCTGGCATCTAATTCTGTAGAGGGTGGTCGATCTTGATTTCGCTCTTCATGCCTCTGATTCTCTGCCTCACGGTGGTCGCCTCCGTTGGAATTGGCGTTCTAGCCGCCTACACCGCCGTCATCGTTATCCTGAATGCCTTCGGCCGATCTTCACAGCAGGTGCCTCGTGCCACCGAGGAGCGCCCGCGTCTGGTTCTGGTGCCCACGCATCGCCATGCCAGCGGCGACTAGAAGACGCAGCACCAGTTTTCCTTCACGCTTGACACGCGACGCAATTCAGAATCGCAGCACGACACCTGCCGAGTACCGGATATTATTTTCGCTACTCCCGCCGACGTGAGTCTGCAGAAAATCCAGCTGCACTGGACGGATTCCAATGATCGGGGTCACTTTGATGTCCAATCCACCACCCAGGGCGACCGCGAATCCGTTGTTCGAGCCTGTAACCGATCCCGACGGCCCGGCGAAGCTCACCGAACCTACAACATGAGCTTCGCCGAACAGCGCATGCACGAAAGGCTGGTACCTGCTCCGGTTAGGTATGCGTATGACCGGCCCTCCCAAAAACGTGTAGAGGTGAGTGCTTACCGCAAGTTCGCCCACCGGCGGAAAGTACACCGTCGGCGTGGCATAGCTTCCAGCGAAGTCGACGGTGAGCCCAAAATAGCGGCTGTAGTACCCGCTCAGCGAAGCATTCCACCCGTTGAGCTCGAACCTATCGGAAGCACCGCTTTCTCCCTGACCGCCGTTGGAATCGACGAACTGGTATCCTCCGAAGACTTCGGCGCGCGGCGACTCTTGCGCCACGACCGTCACAGATAGAAGGACCAGGCAGACGATGCATATCTTTCTCATTACTCTCACCTCTTGAGTGTTATTGAAACCAGATTGTGCACCCAGCGCGCGGGACGCTTGTCATCGGAGACAATCAATTGGAATGGACCGCGATCCCCCAACGGCTTACCGTCACGCGTGTCGGCGACCAGCACCTGACCTTCATGAGAGCTGGGATCGACCTCGGCCAGCGAAAGCACGACGGAATACCCGTCGGAACCGGTGGCGATGAGATAGCTGGTCATCGCTTCTCCGTGAAGTTCCTTGCCGAGCGGCGCATTCACCTTGACCAGCAAGGCAGCGAGCGGAACTCCGGAATAGGCTTCGGCCGCGTTGGTGTGGCTGTTGTGCACGGTGACGGTGATGTGCGGCAGGGCGTGAAAGTCCGCGGGCGAGAGCACGACGGGAGCGTGATCGGGATCGGCCGTAAGCCTCAGCCCACCGCCGGCCCCCGCGGTCGCCGGCTGCTGAGCTGGGAGGTTAAGGGGAACGAACAGCGTGGCGCAGAGTAGCGCGAGACTCAAGATTCGCTGGTGCATGACGAAATAATAGCGCGGAAATAGGTTGGTCGCGTTTTGTCTGGGCGATGGCGCGGCTCGAAGCCGCGCCCTTTCAAGACCACAAACAATCAGAAGCTGAAACGACCACCGATGGTCGGAGCACAGTTGTTGTTGTAGTTATAGGGGACGCCGGGGCCATGAGGAATGGCAATGGCCAGACCGCCGCTCACCCAGGAATACGCAAGTCCTACAAAACCGTCGAAACGCTTGGTGAAGTGATGATCCATATAGAGCGACCCCTCGTTGAGGGTGCCCGCGCAGGAACTACGGAAACCGGCAGTGGGCGAGCAGGTCTCCGGAACACGGAAGTCGTTCTGCCGCTGTTGATACCAGGAGAAAGTGACGTCGGTTTTGCTGTCGACGGCGTACTTCACGCCGGTCCACCAGATATTCACCAACTTTTCCGAATCCAGATTGTTGTCTTCAACCCCGCTCATGAAATAACCGCCCTGGTCCGAGGCGCCAACGCCCAACGGGTCGTGCGGGTTATTCTGCCAGATGTATTCGTAGCCGGCAAAAATCTTGAACGGGTCCCGCACGTACTTGGCAGCAAACATCACTGCATTGTTGTCGGTCACGATGCCGTACACGGTGTTGTCTGTCGAGATCAGATTAGGACCGAGGCCGTCGCCGCCGTTGATTGGGGTTGTATCGATGCTGTCAGTGAGCGACTGTGTAAACCCCAGATGCGGCGTCGCCGGACTCTGCGGCCCGAGCAAGGGGTTCAATACGCTGATGGCCTGGTTGTAATGTTGGAAGACGACGTCGGCCGAGAACTTGCCCTGCTTTCCGCCGTACTCCCCGCCGAGGTCGAATCCATAGGCGTTGTTGTGTGCCGATTGCGGCGTGCAGGAGGTCGCGGTCCAGGTGGCCCCCGTGGCTGCCGCGGGGTCGTAGCAACCGCCAGAACCATCGGCAAATTTATACATCGCGCCGA
>JBAUYE010000277.1:0-1964 GCA_049584615.1 Candidatus Sulfotelmatobacter sp. | reverse complement strand
GATCGAGTCTGCTTAATTCCTTTGAATCAGCGATTTGCGAACTTCGATCTGCGCTGAATCTGACTAAAATCTTGAATCGAAAGAATTTATCCGCAAAATATTCGATTGACTGGTTTTAGCTTTGCCTATTTGGTTGTCAAGGAGCGGGTAGAGATTTGGATCAAGTATGAGATGAATCAAGGGTGAGACGCAAGGTTAGATGTCACAAGGTGGCTGTGGATTTCTTCGATCAGGGTATGGGGGTTGGAGCGTCCTCCAAGCAGGAAGCAGATTCCTCCTGTCTCGCTTCGCTCGCGCGTCGGAATGACAAAGTTTTAGGGCATACGAAGTTCATTCCTTCGCCTTACGAATCGCGATTCCCAACTCCCTCAACTGCTTCTCGCTGACCGGGGTGGGCGCATCCACCATCAAGTCCACGGCTCGCGCTGTCTTGGGGAATGGAATCACTTCGCGCAAACTCTCGGCCCCGGCGAGGATCATCACAATGCGGTCGAGGCCCAGCGCGATGCCTCCGTGCGGAGGGGTGCCGTACTCGAGCGCTTCGAGAAAGAATCCGAAACGCGCGCGCGCTTCTTCTTCCGTCATGCCTAGCGCTCGGAAGATTCGGCTCTGCACATCCTGGCGGTGGATACGAATCGACCCGGAGCCCAGTTCGGTGCCGTTCAGCACTACGTCATAGGCGAGCGCGCGCACTGCGCTCAGCGGCGAGAGCGGATCGTGCAGCGCCTCCACTCCTGACTCGAGCTTCGCCATGTCCTCTTCATGCGGCGAGGTGAAGGGATGATGCGCCGCCATCCACGTTTTCTCGCCCTCGTCCCACTCGAACATGGGGAAGTTCGTGACCCACAGGAAGCGGAAATCTTTCGCGGCGTCTCCGGTCTTCTTGAAGATTCCATGCTTTTCGGAATGCTTTTGCGCCAAGGCCAGGCGCAGCAGGCCCGCCGAGGCGTAGATCGCCAGTTCCTGCGGCGTGACTTTGCGATTTGACTGCGGACTGCCTTGCGCCGACGCTGCCTGCGCTGAACTAGATTGTGCAGACCCCGCGACCAGCACGATCAGATCGCTATCTTCCATGCTGGTTTTTCTGGCTATCGCCGCCGCCGCGTCGGGAAACTTGCTTGCGATGCGTTTGAAGTCTTCAAATATCTTCGCTCCGCCCTTGGAGTGGAACATGGGCTTGATGTCATCGCGTTCTTTGCGCGAAAGCTCGCCGACTTTCGGCGTGCGGATCGTAATCACCGGCAGATTCGCGTTGATCGCCAGCTCCTGCAGGTTCTCCGCGGTAAAACATTCCCGCACGTCCGTGAATGCCGGGAGGCGCAGGTCCGGCTTGTCGATGCCATACAGCCGGATGGCTTCGTCGTAATCCATGCGTGCGAACGGCGTTTTGATGGCGTGCCCCGCCGCGGCGAATGCAGCAGCCAGAAATCCCTCGACCACTTCCCAGACGCGCTCCGGCTGGGGATATGACATCTCCAAATCGATCTGGGTGAACTCCGGCTGGCGGTCGGCACGCAGGTCTTCGTCGCGGAAACAGCGCACGATTTGAAAATATTTGTCGAATCCGGAGATCATCAGGATCTGCTTGAACATCTGCGGCGACTGCGGGAGGGCATAGAACGTGCCGGGCTGGACGCGGCTGGGCACGAGGTAATCGCGGGCGCCTTCCGGCGTTGAGCGCGTCATGAACGGGGTTTCAATCTCGAAAAATCCCTGCGCTGACAGATAATCCCGGATCGCCTTCGCCACCTTGTGCCGCAGTTCGATGTTGAACTGCATCACGTCGCGCCGGAGATCGATGTAGCGATATTTCAGGCGCGTTTCTTCATTGGTCAATGCTGTGTCCGAAGGCAAGAACGGCGGGAGTTTTGACTCGTTCAGAATTCGTAACTCTTCCGCCACCAGTTCCACTTCTCCGGTCGCAATATTCTTGTTTACCGTGCTGGCGTCGCGCAGCTTCACGG
>JBAUYE010000276.1:0-1671 GCA_049584615.1 Candidatus Sulfotelmatobacter sp. | reverse complement strand
GTTGGTCCCGAATCTTGAAGATGGAATCCTGATCGGTGCCCATGCTGAGAACGGAGGTGACCCCGTAGGAAGCATAAGTCTTCAGGTCTTTCTCGACGTTTTCAGGGGTGAAGAACTTTGCGTTTTGTTCCAGGCCGACGGTGTTGCCAAGATGAACATGCAGGTTAATGATGCCGGGCATCACGTACTTACCGTGCAGATCGATGACCTGCGCCGAAGCAGGCGCCTTCAGCTGTGCCGCCGGCCCTACCCATTGGATGCGCCCGTTGTCGAGGATCATGGCCGCATCGGCCACCGGGGCGTGGCCGGTGCCGTCGATCAAAGTGAAGTTCTTGAGTACCTTGACTTCTGCAACCAGGGAAGTTGCAAACAACAGCAGGAGGCAGCTGAGCAGACTATTTCGAATTCGTCCGGGCATCTTCGAGAATCCTCTTGGCGCGCGCCGGATTGAAGATACCACAGGAGCAGAAGCGCGACAGGTAGGTGGCTGCCTGCTCCGGGCTGCGGCGATTCTCCTTTACGAAGTCGATCATTTTCTTGGCCAGCGAGTGGCTGATCATCCCATGTCCGCACATAGTCGAGAGCGTGGTGACCTGCGAATTGGGAATCTTCTCCGTTTTCCCTTCAAAGCCCAGGGAGTAGCCGATACTGTGCCTGTCGATACAGGCATAGTTACAGCAACGCTCCGCGCCCTCGATGGAGGTCGATATGTTGACGCTCATGCCAAAATTCTCTTCTTTGACGCGCTTGACGAATTGCTCCGCGGCGCTAGGGTTGTCAAAGACCGCGGCGCACGTGGTAGGAACGGTGAGGCCTTTGACTACGGCCTGAAAATCCGGCTTCATATTGCGCTTCCAGTGCGCCAACGGACCCAGGTTCTTTGAAGGCCTTAAGGCGCCTCCGTGCCGCGTTTCTCCCAGGTTCACCGGCTTATACTCCATGGCGATTTCCAGGAAGCGGTGGAGTTTGGGCAGCGCATTCGGATCTTTGTTGCTCTTGCTGGGGATAGCAAAGACGATGTAGTCGTCGTAAAAGCTCTCGGCAGTGCCGAACCGATGGAGTGTATTGGTCATACGCTTGCCGTCTCCCTGGCAGGCTCGCCTGTGGGTTGAACAATCTGGCCCAAACCTATATTCGTCTTCGCGCGTTCCAGCTTATATCCCAACCGCTGAAGACTGGGAGCCACGATCACCTCTTCTCCGTGCTCCCCGCAACGCGTCGCGACACCGAGCGAAATCACCGTGTCCAGCCGCTTTTCAACATCCCAGACCAGGCGGATGATCTCTTCCGTGCGTGCGACCGGAACCTTGATCTCGACAATCGCCGACATGACCTTCTCATTCAGGATGTCGGGGCGCAGGGTCCCGGTAGCTACATCGGACATCAGCGAAGTAACCGGATTCTTTTTCTCGAAGCTGACATTCGCCTTCGCCAGGGCCCAGCACATTTCCTGTATCTCGCGGAAACGAACCCCCACCCCGGGTCTGCCAAATTCAATGGTGAAGCCTACATCGCCCACCTTCACTCTTCCTGTTACATCGTTGGTCTTCACCTCTTCGGTGCCGCGGCCTTCGATACCCGTGGACTCGTGCGGGACGCGCGGATCCGAGAACGCTCGCCGTACGGTCCGCGGCCAGGTAAGTTCGTCCGGCACGAACGCGGCCGTTGGGC
>JBAUYE010000275.1:0-10733 GCA_049584615.1 Candidatus Sulfotelmatobacter sp. | reverse complement strand
GTGGAGTTGGCGAACTGGGAGAAAGTAAGCTTCCAGGCGGCCGAGACGCATATGGAAAAAGCGAAGGATGCGGGGCCTCCGACGCCGATTTCCCCTGCGAACATGGCTCCCATCTTTACGACTGGCGAGGAGACAAAGGACGTGGAGTTCTCCTGGACGCCGATGGCGAACGCGGTGGGTTACCGGCTGCGGATTTCGCGGAACCCCTACTTTTCCTCGACCCTGGTTGACAAGAAAGTTAACACAGCGGATGTTACGGTTACAAGCTTGGGCGAAGGAGCGTACTACTGGATGGTACAGTCGTACGAAGCGTCGGGGAAGGAATCGGTGGAGAGCGAGAAGAACCGTTTCACCATCATTCCCAAGGGCAAGCAGACGGAAGCCATTGATCTGGAACTGGATCCCTTTATTCAACATGGGCACGTGATTGAAGTGACGGGGAAGACACAGATCGGGGCTCGAGTGATGGTGAATGGGCGGGAAGTCCCGATGGTCACGACCGACGGGACGTTCCATTACTTCACGCCGCCTCTGGGGACCGGCGAAGCGGTTATTACGGTGACCGCGCAGACGGCTCAGGGCGGAGTGAACACGCAGCAGAAGAAGATCATTATTCAGTAGACAGAGGTAGGGTTCCGGTCAGGAGTACGAGGAACCTTCGGTCCCGGCGGGGTTGCGGAGACTCTCATAGACTAGAGACTCATACACTAGAGACTCATGGACTAGAGAGAAGATGCGGCCGCGCCGGACGGCGCAAATCGGGTTCGCCCGGAAACAATGCGATCAATGTGGATCGCGAGAAGAGCTTCGTCAATGTCAAAGAACGGATTTCACTCGTCACATTCACACAACCTCAGGTCCCTGTTCAGCCTGTTCTCAAGCGACCTGGCCATCGATTTGGGCACGGCCAATACTCTGGTCTACGCCCGCGGCAAGGGCATCGTGGTCAACGAGCCCTCGATCGTCGCCATCAACAAGAACACGGGCGAAGTGGAGGCCGTGGGCAAAGAGGCGAAAGAGATGCTGGGGCGAACCCCCGGCAACATTGTCGCCATCAAGCCCATGAAGGACGGCGTCATTGCTGACTTCAAGGTCACCGAGAAGATGCTCAACTATTTCATCCAGAAGGCGCACAACCGGAAGATGCTGGTGCATCCGCGGATTGTGATCGGGGTGCCTTCGGAGATTACGCAGGTAGAAAAGCGCGCGGTCATGGACTCGGCCTATCGTGCTAAAGCCAGTGAAGTGCACCTGGTAGAACAGGCCATGGTTGCCGCGATCGGCGCTGGACTGCCAATCACGGAGCCCAGCGGCAACATGGTGGTTGACATTGGCGGAGGGACGACCGACATCGCGGTGATTTCGCTGAGCGGCATCGTTTATTCGCGTTCCGTGCGGATGGCCGGCAACCAGATGGACGAAGCCATCATGAATTATTTGAAGCGGAAATATAATCTGCTGATCGGCGAGCGCACGGCTGAGCAGATCAAGATGGAGATCGGCTCCGCGCACCAGCTCGACAAGCCGATGACCATGGAAATTAAAGGCCGCAACCTGATTGAAGGCGTGCCGAAAACCATCACGGTAGATGACGGCGAGATTCGTGAAGCGCTGAGCGAGTGTGTTTCGACCATCATGAATGCGATCCGCGTGGCTCTCGAGCGTACGCCGCCAGAGCTTTCGGCCGACATCAGCGACCGCGGCATTGTGCTGACCGGAGGTGGCGCGCTGCTGAAGAATCTGGACAAGCGCATCCGGGAGGAAACCGGACTGCCGGTTTCGATCGCCGACGATCCGCTGTGCAGCGTGGTGCTGGGCACGGGCAAGATGCTCTCGGACTTCAAGCTGCTGAGAAAAATTTCAATTGAGTAAGTTTCAAGGTTTCAAAGTTTCAATGTTTCAAGGAGCCAGCGTCGCGGTTGACTGCTCGGATCGAAGCTGGCAGTTGGTTCCTTGTAACCTTGAAACTTTGAAACCTTGAAACTTTGAAACCTGCTTTATGGAATCCGTGCTTGGCCGCTACCGCAACCTGACTATCCTGGTGGGAGTTTTGTTTCTGCAGGTGCTGGGGCTCGCGGTGCAGGTGAAGCGCAGCGCGGAGGCGGAGAATACGCGTCTGATCCGCATCTGGGCGGTGGGCGCGATTACTCCCTTCGAACGCGGCCTGGTCTGGCTGCAGAACGGCGGCAACAACCTTCTGCACGATTACCTTCTGCTGCGCGGCGTGCGCGCCGAGAACCGCGAACTCAAAGGCCAGATCGAGAAGATGGCGCTGGAGCAGGCGCGGCTGACTGAAGAGGCCACTCAGGCAGAACGGCTGCAATCCCTGCTGGCATTCAAGGAGTTGGTCAAAATCGACACCGTGGCCGCGCAGGTGATCGGCTCCAGTGGAAGCGATCTCTCCCGGTCCATCTATATCAACAAAGGCGAGAACGCCGGACTGAAGCCGGATATGGCGGTGATTACGGCGGGCGGCATCGTGGGCAAGGTTTGGCTGGTTTATCCTTCAACCTCGCTGGTATTGATGATCAACGACCAGAGCAGCGGGGTGGGAGTATTTCTGGAAAAGTCGCGATTGCAGGGTGTGCTTCGCGGAACGCCGAACGGCGAGTTGATTCTGGAACGCGTAATGAGTGATGAGCAAGTCGTTCCCGGAGAAGCCGTGCTGAGCAGTGGAGGCGACCAGATTTTTCCCAAGGGGTTGCCCGTGGGCACGGTGAGCAAGGTGGGTCCGGGCAGGGATTTGTTTTTGAGCGTCAACGTGAAGCCGGCAGCCGACTTGAGCCGGCTGGAGGAAGTGCTGGTCGTAACTCAAAAAGAAGAGCGCGAACCCGTGGCGCAAAGCGGCGCCAGCGTGCGCGCGGCGGATATTCTGGCGCGGCGGCTGCCTTCGGTGCCAGATAAGCCGGCAACCGTTGCGGCGGGCGTTTCGACGGGCAACACTGGTGCGAAGCCGCAGCCGAACGATGCAGGTAAAGCAGCGGCCGCTCCGGTGACCAAGTTGGTCGCGAAGCCAGCGCCGGTATCGGCTGCTGCCAGCAGCGCGCAGTCAGCGGGTGGCGAGCCTCTGAAGAAAGTTGCGCAGAAGCCGGCTTCCGGCGATTCGGCCACTGGGAGTGAGCCCGGGAGCGCCTCTGCCGACGACACTTCAAGCCCCAAGCGGGGCGTTAATTCGGGGGTTAATTCGAACTCTGCGAATTCTCCGGCGAAACCGGCTGCGGAGCAGCCGAAGCCTGCGAGTCCGCAAACCGCTCCTCCACCTGCTGCCCCCGAAAATAATCCCCACTAGCGTGCCCATCACTTACACATCTGAGGAGCAGATTGAGGTTTACCGGTTCAGCATTCCGGTGACCGTGGGCGTGCCGCTGCTGGCGCTGTTTCTGCAAGCTTTCCTGCCCAGACGGTTTCCATTTTTTCGCATTTTCGACTTGCCCCTGCTGGTAACGATTTACTTCGGCATGGCGCGGCGCAACCCGATTTCCGGACTGCTGACCGGAGCGGCGATCGGACTGGTGCAGGACATGCTCGGGCCCTATCCGATCGGGATTTATGGCATCGCGAAGACTGTGGTGGGATATTTGGCGTCGTCTCTGGGCGTGAAGCTTGACGTGGAGAACGCGGGTACGCGCCTGCTGGTCACGCTGGGGTTTTATCTGGTTCATGCTGCGGTCTACTTCACTGTGGCGCGAGGCATGGTCAACCTGAAGCTCGACTGGAGTTGGGGATGGGGTGTGCTGGAGGGGTTGGCGAACGCGGTGGTGGGCGTGGCGTTGTATTTTGTGCTGGACAAGTTCAAGCAGAGAACGTGAGACCAGTTCTCAGTTCTCAGTTGAAGCGCTAGTGACCTACGTCACTCTTCGACTACCCCCGTCAGTGCCTCTAAGAGCTAGAATTGACTTACACTCCTCACCAAGAGACGAAATTGCGATCCGCGCAGCGGATCGCTTAACAACTGAGAACTGAGAACCGAGAACTGAGAACTGATGTTCGGTCGTGACGACAAAGTATCGCCTATCCGCTTGACCGCGGCGCAGTACATCATTCTGGGCATCTTCCTGGTGTTGGCTTACGGGCTGTGGAAGCTGCAGGTGATGGAGAGCGGGTATTATGCGTCGGCGGCCGAAAAGAACCGCATCCGCAATGTTCCGATTCTCGCGCCCCGGGGAAAGATTCTGGATCGCGAAGGGCGCATCATTGTCGACAACTATCCATCGTTTTCCGCGCTGCTGCTGCGCGATTCTTCCCGCGACCTCAATGCGGATGCTGACCTGATTGCGCAGGGTCTGCACCTGGATGCAAATGAAGTGCGCGAGCGGATTCGCCACTTTGCCGCGATACCGCAGTACCAGCCGATCTTTCTGAAAGAAGACATCACTCCGGACGAACTGGCCTTTATCGATGCGCATCGCAACGAACTGCCGGAACTGGACACGATCATGGCGCACCGGCGGCTGTATCCGCGCAACGGTTTCATGGCGCACCTGATCGGCTACGTGGGTGAAGTGACGGACGACATGCTGAACCAGCCGCAATTCGAACTCTACAGCCCGGGCGATGTGGTGGGCGTCTCAGGCGTAGAGCGGCAATACAACAGCGTATTGATGGGGACGAATGGGGCGCGGCGGGCGCTGGTGAACAGCCATGGCCGCGAAGTGGGATTGCTGGGGGAAACGGATGCGATCCCGGGAAAACAATTGAAGCTCACGGTCGACATCGATTTGCAGATAGCGGCGGAAGAAGCGCTGGAAGGCAAAAACGGCGCGATTGTAGCCATGGACCCGCGCACCGGCGAAATTCTAGCGATGGTAAGCCGGCCGATTTTCGATCCCAACGATTTTGCGGTCCGGGTTTCGCGCGATCAATGGAGCAAGCTGGTCAATGATGAAGACCATCCCTTGCTGAACAAGGCGATTCAGGCACAGCTGGCGCCCGGTTCTACCTTCAAGATCATCATGGCTACGGCGGGGTTGCAGGAGGGCATCGCGCAGGATCTCAAGGTCAACTGCACCGGTGGCGCCGAGTTTTACGGCCGCTACTTCAAGTGCTGGATCGCAGAGAAACATCGTGTCCACGGAATTGTTGACATCACGAAGGGGATTTATCAATCCTGCGACGTTTTTTTCTACACGCTGGCGGAGAAGCTGGGGATAGAGCGCATTGCGAAATACGCCACCATGCTTGGTCTCGGACAGAAAACTGGGATCGACCTGCCGCAGGAAGTGAGCGGGGTGATGCCGTCGGAGGAGTGGAAGATCCGCAACTTCAAACAGAAATGGTTTGCGGGGGAGACTATTTCAGTGGGCATTGGGCAAGGCGCGGTGGCAGTTACGCCGATTCAGTTGGCACGGGCCATCAGCGGCATCGCGAGCGGAGGCATGCTGGTGCGACCGCATGTGGCATTCCCCGATGAACTGCCGTCGAATATGACGCAGGCGTCCAATGCGTCTGACAAAGTGCAGATTCCGTTAGACCCGAAGAACTGGCAGATCATCACCGATGCGATGGCGGACGTCACTTCACCCCAGGTGGTGGATGCTAACGGCGGTACCTGGTCGGGTACCGCTGCCGCGGCCCACCTGCAAGGCATTGATTTTGCCGGGAAAACGGGGACGGCTCAGACCATCAGCGGAGCGGCCAAGGCAAAGATGGCCAACGGAAAAGCCAGATTCAAGAATAACGCGTGGTTCGTGGGCGTGAGTCCGCGCCGGAATCCGGAGATTGTCGTTTGCGTCTTATGGGAGAGCGGGGAAGAAGGGCCGCTAGCCGCGATCGTAGCTTCGCATGTGATCAAGGCGTACGTCGAGAAGCAGCGGCGGAATCCCCCGAAGCTGGCGGAGAAGCCGAAGACGGATGGGAAGGTTGAGATCGGCGGGGTCTGGACGGTGCCGGATGCCGACGGAGACGAGCAGAAGCTGCAAGGTGGGCATTTCTTTGTCGATGTGACGAAGAGGCCGCCGGCCATGGCGACCCCCGCACCAGGAGTGGAGTGACTGCGAAGAGGATGCCTTTTCGGGCTTGCGGTGATGGTGAGCTGAACGGGGTCCCCTCGGTTTCGCTCGGGGCAGGCTCTTCGACTTCGCATGCTGCTTCGCTTCGCGAACCAGCATGCTCCGCTCAGGATGACAGTGCAAGTAGGGTGTTGCGACTGAGAACTGAGAACCGAGAACTGAGAACTGATGTCACGCTACGTTTCATTTCGCGATTTTGACTGGCTGCTGCTGGTCTTTGTGCTCATGATCTGCGGGCTGGGGGTGATGGAGATCCACAGCGCTACCATCCACACCAAGTTTGCCGGCTCCCATCTACGGCAGATTTACTGGATACTGGGCGGCGTGGGGGCGATGTTTCTGATGAGTGCGGTGAACTACCAGGTGCTGCTCGACCGCATCCACTGGTTTTACGTGGCGGCGGTTGCTTCCCTGGTGGCGGTGCTGCTGTTCGGGCAGAAGTTTCTGGGGGCGAAGCGCTGGATCAAGATGCCCGGCGGCAATCACTTCCAGCCTTCCGAATGGGTGAAGCTGATCCTCATACTGGCGATGGCGAAGTTTTTCGCTGACTTGCGGCATCGCGAACTTTCCTGGCCGGACTTCATGAAGGCTGGGGCCATCGTCGCCATCCCGATGCTGCTGGTTATGAAGCAACCAGATCTAGGAACAGCCCTGACCTATGTGCCTATCGCCGTGATGGGAGTGTTTCTGGGTGGGTTGCAGTGGAGGCAGGCATTCGCCGTAGCTGTGCTGGCTGGAGTGGCGGTGGGCGCAGTGTTTTTTATCCCTCAGATTCACATTTTGAAGTCTTTCCAGAAGCAGCGGCTTACCAGTTTCCAGCACCCGGAAGACGATCCTCAGGGCTCGGGGTACCAAGTTGAGCAATCCAAGATTGCGGTAGGTTCGGGGGGCTTGTGGGGCGGGAAAGGCTCGCAAACACACGGTGCTTTCCTCCCTGTCCCACAAACGGATTTTATTTTCGCGGCGTTTGCCGAGGAGCACGGATTCATAGGTGCTCTTGGGGTTCTGCTGTTATACTTCATAGTGCTGATGCGTTTGACCCAGAACGCGCAAACAGCGCCCGACCGCGCTGGCACGTTCGTGGTGATGGGTGTGGTGGCTGTGCTTAGCTTCCATATCCTGGTCAACGTCGGCATGGTGGTCGGTTTTATGCCGGTCACCGGAATACCCCTGCCACTGATGAGTTACGGTGGGTCTTCCGTGTTGTTCATGTTCCTGGCGCTGGGAATGGTGATGAACGTTCGAATGCGCCGATTTGTGAATTAGCCGGTGTGAACCGAAGAAGAACCGGCTGATCCAACAAGATGTTGGTAAATAAGGGACTCTTGAACGAGATTCCCGAACACAGTGAAGACGGCAGGGAACATCGCTGTGCCGAGAGGCGCAGCCCCAAAAATATCGATCGCCCTCGCGTAAAGGGGGCATTTCACCGGCTAATCGAGCAGTAGAAGGCCGGGCAGGATTGAAGCTATAAGTCTGCTGGCAGGGAAACGGCCCCCCGACCGGAAACGGTCTGAGAGTGCGGTCACAAACCCGGCAGACGCAAAGCGAAACAGTGCAAAAGATACCCAAGCTTGTGCAGCGGATTCGGTTAGGGAGCAAGCTCCCCAGCCCCAGCCGTCCCCCGTGCGGGGCCAGCATCGCGACGCTCGAATCCTCCCATTTCCTTCCTCGCTCCGCGCCGGTGAAGCCCGCTCGACTCTCTTAAATGAGTCAGGGTGGGACCGGAGTATCAATGAACAAAGAGTTATTTGTATCTTCCACGCCACACGAGACGAAAGTGGGGCTGGTGGAAGACGATCTGCTCGCGGAAATCTACCTCGAGCGCGAAAATGAATACACCCTGGCGGGGTCCATCTACAAAGGACGCGTGACCCGCGTGCTGCCCGGAATGCAATCGGCCTTCGTCGACATCGGCTTGGAGCGCGACGCCTTCCTCTACGTTTCCGACTTTATGGAGTTGGAAGAGCACGACGAGGACTTGACCGACGTCGTGCCGGCAAACCGCGGAGTGCAGGACCTGCGGCCGCAACCGGGCCAGGGTGGAACGCCTCAAAAGGCAGAACAGCACGTCGAAAACGCAACCACTGAAGGCCAACCGGCATTTGATCAGACTTCAGAGCCCGCGGAACACAGCACCGAAGCCCAGGATTCGGCGCCATTGGGCGCGACGCAGGGTTCCTCGGATGGCGGGGACCGTGAGCGCGGAGCTTTTCGAGGACGCCGCCGTCGTCGCGGCGGACGCCGCGATGGCCGCGGCGATGGCCGCAACGAGTCTCGAAACGATGGTCGCGAGCGCAGCTCGGAGCCGCGCTTCTCGCGGCCCCCGATCGAAAGTGTTCCACCCCCGGCCGCTCCGCGAGCCCAGGAATCAGGCAGGTCCCAGCAGTTCGGGCCTCCGGCAGGATACCAGCCGATATTGCTTCCCGGAGAATCGATCTCGAAGTATCGCGGGCTGGCCCAGACGCCGATGGTGCATGAGCGGCGTTCGCCGGGCACGGCAACTGAAACGAGTTCCACTCCGATTTCAGCGTCCGTCTCAGCTCACGCGGCGCCCGTAGCCGCAACTTTCCCGGACGATGAACCCATCTTTGCTGGTGCTAGCGCCAGCGCCGCTCCCGTTGCCGAAGCGGTTCCGGAGCGCGACGATTCTCGCCACGTGCAGGAAGATCACGTCGAGGCGGCCTCAACTTCGGTCGACTGGAACCGCGAATTTCGCCGGCAAGAGCTGGCGGACCAGGCTGCTTCGAGCGGAGCTAGTGACGCTCGAGAGATTACCGAAGAGGTTGTCGAAGAAGAGAGGGAGGCGGCAACTCGATTCGAGCATTCGGATCGGCCAGCGCTTCCGGTCCGCGAACCTGCCCGCGAATCAGAAGCCCCGGTTTTCGCGGCTCCAGTTTTCGCGACCCCGGGAACGCTGGAGGAGGAGACCATCGACGAGGAAGAAGCGGATACCGTCCGCTATGAAGAATCGTCGGACGAAGGCTACGACGAATTTGAGGAAGAGACTCGAGCGGCGGCCGGCCAGCTCTCAGAGGTCCGTGAAACTGTGGACGAAATCCACATGGCGTCGTTGGCCGATGCGGGCGTAACCCCTACTGCTGAAGGAACCGCCGAGGGTGAGGAAGATACGGAAGAATTGGAACTGGAAGAAGCACAAGCCGAAGCCGAAGCCCTGCTCGACGCCGAGGCCCGTGGCACCGGCACAGTCGATGCCCGGGCCGAGGTTCGTGCTCCGGCGGGAACGGCTGGTTACACGCAGCGCGCGCCGCGTCCGCGTCCCGGTTTCGACCGGCAGCGCGGCGGACGTCGTGGTGGCGGGCGCCGCTTCCCGCGCCGTGAGGCGCACGAGGTTCCAAAGATCAGTGATCTGCTCAAGGAAGGCCAGGAAATCCTGGTGCAGATTGCCAAGGAGCCCATCGGCAAGAAAGGAGCGCGCATCACTAGCCACATCGCGCTGCCGGGACGGTTTCTAGTCTACATGCCGACGGTGAACCATACCGGAGTGTCGCGCAAGATCGCGTCGGACGAAGAGCGCCAGCGGCTGAAGCGCATCGTCATGAGCGAGCGTGAAAACGGCCATGGCGGTTTTATCGTCCGCACCGCGGCGCAGAACGCGGGCGAAGACGAACTGCGCGCGGATATTCGCTTTCTCAAAGGCCTGTGGAATGACATCAAGACGCGCTCCGAGGCTTCGAAGCCGCCGGCGCTGATCTACCACGATCTCAACGTGGTCGAGCGCGTGCTCCGTGACCAGGTCACTAGCGATTTCTCCGTGATCTGGGTCGACACTGAGCCGGAATACGAACGCATTCTGCGGTTCTTCAATCGCTTCCAGCCGGGGCTGGTGAAGCGCGTGAAGCTCTTTACCAAAGAGACGCCGCTGTTCGAACAATTCGGGCTGAAAGAAGAGATGGACAAGGCGCTCAAGTCGAAGGTGTGGCTGAAGAGCGGCGGCTACATTGTGATCAACCAGACCGAGGCGCTGGTCGCAATCGACATCAACACCGGCAAGTACGTAGGCAAGACTTCGCGACTTGAAGACACCATCGTCAAAACCAACGTGGACGCGATCAAGGAGATCGTGCGGCAGATTCGGCTGCGCGATCTGGGCGGCATCATCATCATTGACTTCATCGATATGGATGAGCGCCGCAACCGGCAGCGCGTGATGCAGGCGTTGGAAGAAGAACTGCGCCACGATCGTGCGCCGTCAAAGGTTCTGCAATTCAACGATTTCGGCCTGGTAGCCATTACCCGCAAACGGGTGAAGCAATCGCTCGAGCGCACCATTGGCGCGCCCTGTCCTTACTGTCAATCGACTGGCTACGTGAAGTCGCTCACGACAGTCGTGAACGAAATCTACGTCGAGATGCGCAAGATCGCCAAGCATCTCGAACATGAAGATGTAATGCTGCGCGTGAATCCGGACGTAGCCAAGGAGTTGAAGGGGAACAATGCTCGCCTGCTGAATGAAATGGAAGAACTCACCAAGCGGACGATCATTGTGAAGAGCGATCCGGCGCTGCATCAGGAGCAGTTCGATATCAACTAACTGATCGGTGCTAGCTACCCGGGTGCGCTAGCGCCTTCACCGCTAGATCAGAGCGGTTGCGCAGTTTCTGCACCGTGTCGTGGATGGCTTTGGCCGAAGCTGCATCGCTGCTTTCTGCCATCTTGGCGACGCTTCCCGCGTCTTCCGTTGCGGAGCTCGCTATATCGAGC
>JBAUYE010000274.1:0-19371 GCA_049584615.1 Candidatus Sulfotelmatobacter sp. | reverse complement strand
CAATGGCTGCGAGCTGTGAGGCTGATGGGTTCCTGGTGTTGCCGAAGCCCGAAAGCCGAAGCCCGAAGCCTGTTACTTGCGGGCGCCGGCTAGTTCTTTCTTGGCCGAGCTGGTGGCGCCGGTGAGGATGCCTAGGACTTCGTCTTCTTTCATGATGATGAAGTCTTCGCCATCGATCTTGATCTCGGTGCCGGAATACTTGCCGAACAGGATACGGTCGCCCTCTTTGACTGCCAGAGGGAAGGTCTTGCCTTCATCGTTGGTGCGTCCCTTGCCGGTGGAAATGACTTCGCCTTCCTGCGGCTTGTCTTTGGCACTGTCGGGGATGATGATGCCGCCTCGGGTGGTGGAAGCTTCTTCCACGCGACGAACCAGAATGCGGTCATGTAGCGGGCTGAATTTAGCCATGGTTGTGACTCCTTTCAAGGTTGGATATTGAGGTTGACGTTCTGTAAGCCTATGAATTGTTAAGGGTTAGGGAGTGCTGTTAGCAGTCTCGCCTATCGAGTGCCAATTATAGGAGGAGGAGTGCTGGTTTGTCAAGGGGGCGGCTAGGTCCATGGCGCGTTTGCTGATCGCCCATCCCTCAACCTGGATTTGCAGGAACTGCAAGGAAGGACCGAAAGAGGCCGGGCCTGTGACCGGCGACGGACACGGAAAGTCGAGGCGCGATACTTCACCGTCACTGCGCCTTTATCGCTGCCCGTGCCCGTCCACTTCAGTGCCGATCTTTGTCACCCTATTCATGTTCCTTAGGAAGCTGAACGACCCCGTGGATCGGCTGCGGTCCAAAATGATTTGTTGCCTGGGATGGACCGGTCGAGAGATTCGTAAACACCAGCGTGATGTTCGAAATCTCGAGGTCCGGACCGCCGCCGAGGCAGACCTGTAGCGGCACTGGCCCGGTAAAGGGAGATCCTCCATTTCCCGCTACATCCGCCATTCCGTTCACCTCCACAACCCAAGTGTAGGTAGGGAAGGGAGTGATGCCGGTTGGGCAATCGGTTTGAGGCGGATTCCAAACTAGCGTCGCGCCCTTCATCGTTACGTGGTGCGTGTGCTGGTGTCGAGAGTCGGTGCTGAACCCCATTCCGGATCCTAAATCGGAAAACTCCATCGTCAGAGATGCCGAAAAATCTGCCCCTCCGAGCGGTTGCAGGCTCAAGGACCACGGGCCGCGAAGTTCCCACGGACCGGCTGTTGGGTTGGCTGATAATGGATAGTCATTGATAACGCCACTGTAGTGCCTGCTTGGCCAATCTTGCGCCGCTGCACTTGTGGCGAGCGCGAGCGCGAGAACCCACGCCCCTACTAACCAGGAGAAAGTTTTACTGTGCATAGTTGCCTCCAGAGATTTTGGGAACAGTCCTTTCTTGTCGAGCTTTTACAGGCGGTCCGAGAGTCGCTTGCCATCCTCTTCCCCGCTCTACCTCCTATAACGAGAACCGGCGGCAAGAACTGCAATCCCCCCCAAGAAAAAACTTGTCGGCGGATGGTGAACGCAGGGGAGCTCATTCTGTGGAAAGGGCTATCCGGCTGTGCTACTCTTTGTGACCAGTCAGGGGGCTGTAGGCTTCTGCGAGGGTTCAATGGGGTCACCCTCAGTTCACGAGATCACTCAATTATTGCGGGCCTGGAGTGCCGGGGATGAAGAAGCGTTGGATCAGTTGACGCCTCTGGTCTACCGGGAGTTGCACCGAGCGGCCCAGCGTTACATGGCCCGGCAACAACCCGACCATACTCTGCAAACGACAGCGTTAGTCAATGAGGTTTACCTTCGGCTGGTCGCTTTCAAGGAAGTAAGCTGGGCGGACCGCGCCCACTTCTTCGCCGTCTGTGCCCAACTGATGCGTCGCATTCTTACTGACTGGGCCCGCGGCCGACAATATCTGAAGCGGGGCAAAGGAGCCCGGCACGTCTGTTTCGACGAGGCATTGGTCGTATCCCCTGAGCGCGGTCCCGAACTGGTCGCATTGGACGAGGCCTTAAAGGCTCTTGCCGAGGTTAACTCCAGGAGAAGTCAGGTTGTCGAGTTGCGATTTTACGGTGGCTTGAGTGTAGAGGAAACGGCTGGAGTGCTGAAGGTTTCACCTGAAACGGTAATGCGGGACTGGAAGCTGGCCAAACTGTGGCTGCTGCGGGAGATGAGTGGAGGCAAGCGGGTTGGAGCCTGAGAGTCAATCCCGAGTCGAGCAGCTCGTGCACGAGGCTTTAGAGCTTGCCGAGGAGCAGCGGTCCGAGTTCCTGGAGCGGCGATGTGCTGGGGACACGCATCTGCGCGCCGAAGTAGAGTCCTTACTGGCGTTCGAGAAGGATGCTCACGGCTTCATGGAAGCATCCGCCTTGCAAGTAGCAGCCAAAGAGCTGGCGAGGGAGGATTCTCCGGCGCAAGCTCGAGAAGAACGGGATCGGGCCTTAGAAGGCAAGACCATCGCGCACTACCGTGTCGTGTCAAAACTCGGCAGCGGGGGCATGGGTGTGGTGTACAAGGCTGAGGACACCCGTCTGCACCGTTTTGTCGCGCTGAAATTTCTTCCCGAAAACGTTAGCGATGATGCGCAGGCACTCGCCCGGTTCCAGCGGGAGGCGCAGGCCGTCTCGGCTCTGAACCACCCCAACATCTGTACCCTGTATGACATTGGGGAAGTAGACGGACGGGCGTATATCGCATTGGAGTACCTGGAAGGCACGGCGCTAAATTGGCTGATCGCGGGTCGGCCCATGGAGCTTGACACACTACTGAGACTGGCGACTGAGATTGCTGATGGGCTGGGAGCGGCGCATGGGAAAGGAGTAGTGCATCGCGATATCAAGCCGGCAAATATGTTCGTGACCGAACACGGACACGCCAAGATCCTGGATTTTGGTCTGGCGAAAGTGCCAGTCACCCACCACCCGGAGCAGGAAACGCTCACGGAATCCCATATGCCCATGCAGACCAAGCCGGGCACGGCGATGGGGACGGTGGCCTATATGTCTCCGGAGCAGGCCCGGGCCAAGGAGTTGGATAGTCGCACGGACCTGTTTTCGTTCGGGGCGGTGCTGTACGAGATGGCGACGGGAACGCAGCCGTTTCGGGGGGAAAGCGAAGCGACCATCTACGACGCGATCTTGAATCGGGATCCAGTATCACCAGCAGAGTTGAATCCCAAGCTTCCAGCAAAACTCGAAGAGATCATCCGCAAAGCACTGGAGAAAGATCGGGATCTGCGTTATCAGCACGCTTCAGATGTTCGCACCGACTTGCAGCGGCTGAAACGTGACACGGATTCCAGCGTTTCGCGAGCAACTCCGTCCACGGTGTCCGCGCCGAAGCGTTACACCTGGGTGCTGTGGACTCTTGTGGTGTTGCTGGTAGCGGGATTGAGCGGGTGGTTTGCCGCCAATGGCCCCCGGCCGGCGGTCCGAAATCCACTTTCCAGTGCTCATTTCACGCGGCTTGCCAACTTCAGTGGAGCCAAAAGCGATCCTGCTATTTCGCCAGATGGGAACTTCGCGGCGTTTATTTCCAATCGGAGCGGCAGGTTCGACATCTGGCTGATTCAAACCAACGGGAGCAACCTGACAAATCTTACCCAGGGCCGAATCGGGGATGCGCGTGCGCCGCTCCGGGCGGTGGGATTCTCCGGAGACGGATTAGAAGTATGGAGCGCGGGAACGGAAGGCAGGGAGGGAACAGAAGGCAAGAGGCTAATGCTGTGGCCGTTGATTGGCGGAGAGCCACACAATTTTCCAGATGAAAGAGCGGCCGAGGTCGCCTGGTCTCCGGATGGCACTCGGCTTGCCTATCACAGGTGGGAAGCAGGTGACCCGACATTTGTCGCGGATCACGACGGCGGCAATCCACGCCTGATCGTTCAAAACGATCCCGGATTACACAACCACTATCAGATCTGGTCGAAGGACGGGCGCTGGATCTATTTTGTACGGGGCCGACCCGCCACCCGTGAGATGGACCTATGGCGCGTATCGCCGGAAGGGGGAAAACCAGAACAACTCACACATCTCAACACTGATATTGCTTACCCGACACCGATCGACGAGAGGACGGTTCTGTTCGTAGCCCACAACAAAGACGGGGCAGGCCCATGGTTGTGGGCGTTCGATGGAAAAACACGAACTACAGACCGCATGAGTTCAGGTTTGGAACAATACACTGCTCTAGCCGCCACCGCGGATAGCCGTCGTCTTGTGGCAGGTGTCGTGAACGCTCAGGTCAGCTTATGGAGCGTTCCCATCACCAGCCGCCTTGTCGAAGAACGAAACGTCGAGGCCTTCCAACTGCCCACCTCGCGCTCCCAGGCACCGCGATTCGGGGGCGGAGCGTTGTTCTACCTATCTTCGCGAGACGGGGCTGACGGACTGTGGAGCTATCGTGACGGAAAAGCGCTAGAGATCTGGAAGGGCTCCGCAGGCGCACTGCAGTCGCCAGCGGCGGTGTCTGCGGACGGGAATGGGGTTGCGTTTGCAGTGACGCGAGAGGGGAAGCAACAGATGCAAGTAATGATGCCGGATGGAACACGGCTCCGCCCTCTTTCGAACGATGTTGATGTTCGGGGAACGGCTTCCTGGTCTCCAGACGGCAAATGGACTGTCGTGGCGGGCAGCGACCGCGACGGACCGGGCATATTCAAACTCCCTGTTGACGGGGGCTCACCGATTCGGATTGCAACCGGGCGGTACCTCGACCCTGTGTGGTCGCCACGTGGAGACTTAATTGTGTATAGCGGGCCCCAGGTGTTCACGCTGGCGCCGCTGCTGGCAGTGCACCCGGACGGCACGCCGGCGAAGCTGCCGGAGATCAAGGTGCAGCGCCAAGGTGAGCGGGCCCGCTTTCTGCCCGATGGCACGGGCCTGGTTTACATGCTGGGGAATACGCTGGCCGAGCAGGACTTCTGGCTTCTCGACCTTGGCACGATGCGCTCGCGGCGGTTGACTCGATTGAGCAGTTCGGCGGTAATGCGGACTTTTGATATCAGCCCCGATGGCAGCCGAATTGTATTTGACCGCTTAACCGAAGATTCGGACATACTTCTCATTGATCTTGCGACGGATCAAGGTCGACGGTAGTCGGCCACATGTTCGCAACGAAGTACCTTTCACGTATCTCAAAGTGGGACGAAGATTCGAGCCACTGCGTGCAGACCCGCGATTCGGACAATTAGCGCGCCGCGTCGGGTTATCCGAGTAAAGGAGTCCACCCTTGGGCTTGGCTCAGGGCAGGTCCTCTCGCAAAGGACGCGAAAAATGGCGTACTCACGTTCAGTGGGCGGTTCTGGACTTGCAAAATCGTAGCGGGTGGGGCAACCTCGAAGGGCATGGGGCACAAGAATAAGTTTCTCTTTTTTCCCTTCTTAATTTCTTGTTTTGCGATCGCGGTGGCGAGTTCGAGCTTCGGGCAGGCCGATCCGGGGCCCGAAGAGGGTGGGCATGAGGTGCAGGTTTGGGTTGGGGGCGGGCATTCGGTGCCGGGCGGGACTTCGAACACTGGAATTTTTGATATCGGGCTGCGGTATGGGTGGGTGATTACGGGGCCGCATTTGCCGGGATTTTTGCGGGGACGATTTGAGTATGCGGTGGATGCGGAGCCGGCGTATCTGATTTTTCAGCCGGCGAATACGGCTTATGGAGTGGGATTCAATCCGTTTGGGTTGAAGTGGAATTTCGAGCGGCGGGAGCGGTTCTCGCCTTATCTGGAGCTGAGTGGAGGGACGCTGTTCAGCGATCACAACGTGCCGACTTATACGAACACGGTGAACTTTACTTCGGCGGCGGCGCTGGGGACGCACGTGCTCGGTGCGAAATACAACTGGAGCTTGGAGTTGCGGTATCTGCATATTTCGAATGCGGGGCTGGCGAACCCGAATCCGGGGTTGAATACCGTGCAGGTCAGGGTGGGGGTGGGGCGGTTTTGGCGGGGACGGTAGGTGCGGCTCGTCCGTTGCGGGCGGAAGAAATCCTCAACGCGAGTAGAAAATCCCGCCGAGCCAACGATGACGGAAGCTGCTAGGGATCCTTCGACTCCGACAGGCGCTCCGCTTTCCGCGGAGCGCCTGTCTCCGCTCAGGATGACAACTTGGTTGTAACCCGGATATTCTTCTGACCTATGTCTACACTCGTCGAGTGCGTTCCTAATTTCTCCGAAGGCCGGGACAAATCCAAAGTTGACGCTATTGTTGACGCCATGAAAGTGGATGGGGTCTACGTCCTGGACCGCGAGATGGATGCGGATCATAACCGGTGCGTGATTACGCTGGTGGGCGGGCGGGAGGCGATTCAGGAGGCGGCGATTCGTGGGGTGGGGAAGGCTGCGGAATTGATCGATCTGAATGTGCATAAGGGGGCGCATCCGCGGATGGGAGCGGCGGATGTGGTGCCGTTTATCCCGATTGATGGCGTGACCATTGAGGATTGCGTCGCCATGGCGCGGCATGTGGGCGAGCAGATCTGGAAGCGGTTTCAGATTCCGGTTTATTTGTATGAGGCAGCGGCGACGACGCCGGAGCGGCAGAATCTCGAGAACATTCGGCGCGGGCAGTTTGAAGGGATACGGGCGGAGATAGCTACAAATGCGGCGCGACGGCCGGATTTCGGCGAGGCGCGGGTGCATCCGACGGCGGGCGCGACGGTGGTGGGGGCGCGAAAGTTTCTGATTGCTTACAACGTGTTTCTGAACACTCCCGAGGTGGAGATCGCTAAGAAAGTGGCGAAGGCGGTGCGGTTTTCCAGCGGCGGGATGCGGTTCGTGAAAGGTGCGGGATTTCTGGTGCGGGGGCTGGCGCAGGTTTCGATGAATCTGACGGATTTTGAGCACACGCCCGTGCATCGCGTGTTTGAAATGGTGAAGCGGGAGGCGGCGCGGTATGGCGTGACTCCAGTGTCGAGCGAGATTGTGGGACTGATTCCGAAGAAGGCGCTGGAAGCGGTGGCGGAGTGGTTTCTGCAGGTGGAGAATTTCGATTCTTCTTTAATCCTCGAGAACCGGCTGGCGGCGGTGATGGGTGGGAAGACGGCGGTGGGAGGATTGCGGGCGGGAATGGAACCTTTTGTCGAGCAACTGGCGGCACCGACGGCGACACCTGGCGGCGGGAGCGCGGCGGCGGCGGCGGGAGCGATGGCGGCGGGACTGGCGGCGATGGTGGCCTCGATGTCGCGGGGGAAGAAGGCATACCTGCAATATGAATCGCAGTTGAGTGCGGCGATCGGGCGGCTGGGATTCTTGCGGGAGGAGTTGAAAGGTGCCGTCGACGACGATGCGGAGGCTTACGAAGCGGTGATGAAAGCTTATAAGCAGGCGAAGGCCGACCCGGGCAACGGCGATGCGCTGATCGAAGCGAGTCTGAAGCTGGCCACCGGGGTTCCGCTCAGGGTGGCGGAGAAGGCGCATGAAGTGGCGGAGATTACGCAGAGCCTGGTTGCCATCAGCAATCCTAATATGAAGTCGGACTTGACTACTGCCCAGGCGCTGGCCCGGGCGGCGATTACCGGGGCGCTGGCCAATGTGGAGATCAATCTGGCATCGATTAAGGACCAGGTCTTCGCTGCGGGAGTGCGAAAAAGGGCGGGCGTCATCAGGGGCTGATAGAACTACCAGTAGCTCGCGGGCAACGCTTCGGGCGGAGACGGCAACTTAAGGGCTGGGAGGGCCCCGTCTCTGTGGCGTGTAGAGGCACGGCCGGAATGCCGGCGAATAATTTCGGAGCTGACCGAGTGGAAAGCGCGGCCGCCGGGTTCACACCTGAATGTCCGGAGGACTGCGCTGTTTCCCGTAGGAGAACGTGCCGCCATGAGTCGTCCAGCGCTGTTATTCGTCTCGATTGTGCTGCTTTGTATCGCCGGACTTCTGTTGAGTCTGAACGGCTGCAGCGGAAGCAGTACCACGACGATCACGGTTCCACCGCCTTCGAAGATCCAGCATGTGGTGATCATCTTCCAGGAGAACCGCACGCCCGACAATTTGTTTCAGGGACTGTGCCTTCCGCCGAACGGCAGCAGCAGTTCCTGCAGCACAAGCCCGAGCAGCACGCAGTACGACATTGCCAGCAGCGGAACGGACTCGACAGGCGCGAATATCACGCTGCGCCCGATCGACCTGGGCAACGTCGGCGCCAGCCCGGATCACTACGATCTGAGCCACGCCCACAGTGCTTTCGAGTTTATGTGCAATCTGAACGCATCCGGGGTATGTCAGATGAATGGCGCTGACCTGATCCCAAATTCGGGGTGCACGACGGGAACCCCCGGCTGCCCGCCCCCCGCGGATCCGCAATTCATGTATGTGAATCCGGCGGACGTTCAGCCATACCTCACGATGGCGCAGACGTACACGTTCGCCGACCACATGTTCCAGACCAACCAGGGCCCAAGCATGCCGGCGCATCAGTTCATCCTCTCAGGAACATCGGCGCCGTCGGCGGACAGCAACCAATTCCAGGCGGAGAACCCGGTCCTCGTCAATAACACGGGCTGCACCGCTCCCTCGGGGGAATACGTCGAGGAGATCAATCCTGCGGGCGTCGAAAGCCCCATCTATCCGTGCTTCGAGCACCCAACTCTTACCGACCTGCTGAACGCTGCCGACATCAGCTGGCGCTACTACGCGCCCTTGCCGGGATCGATCTGGACGGCCCCCAATGCGATCCAGCACATGTGCGTACCGAGCGCCCCCACGGGGGGAGTGTGCACGGGATCGGATTGGACAAACAACGTGGTGCTGGCTACTCCC
Source organism: Candidatus Sulfotelmatobacter sp. (assembly GCA_049584615.1). Lineage (GTDB taxonomy): Bacteria > Acidobacteriota > Terriglobia > Terriglobales > Acidobacteriaceae > Sulfotelmatobacter. The sequence continues at coordinate 10,646 of JBAUYE010000274.1, read as the reverse complement.
CAGAACTCTGCACCGGTGTTGACGGATATTCTCGACGGCAAGCTTGCCACTGTGAGTTGGGTTATTCCCAATGGTCTGGAGTCGGACCACCCCCAAAGCAATGATGGGTCGGGCCCCTCATATGTGGCTTCGATCGTCAACGCGATCGGCAACAGCCAGTATTGGTCGAACACGGCCATTGTCCTTACCTGGGACGACTGGGGAGGATGGTACGACCATGTGCCGCCGCCGCAAGTGCTGGTGAACTGCGCCCAGTGGGGTTGCGGGTATGTGTACGGATTCCGGGTGCCGATGATCGTGATTTCGCCGTACGCCAAGCCGGCCTACATTTCGCACGTCAATCACGACTTTGGAAGTATTTTGAAGTTCATTGAGAACACCTATGGTTTGCCGGCGATTAGTACGTTTAATGGGGGCTATGCGGACTCAAACGCTCTCGACGATCTCTCCGACTGCTTCGACTTTAGCCAGGCGCCGATCTCATTCCAGGCCATTGATGCCCCGCTGAAAGGGGACTACTTCCTGCACGACAAGCGGCCGCTCACCGACCCTGATGATGACTGAGGCAGGTCGGTGCGCGGATAGCGGCTTAGAGGAAAAAGTGGTGCGGGGACTCTCGCAGCGTTCGTGCCGCGGCACCTAAAGACGCGGCACGCTACGTCTCTGCGACGCGTTAGCGGCGGTGGCTAGTCTCCCGCGCTGGTCGCCGGGGCGGGCTCGGGTTTGGAGCGAGATCCCGCCCAAGCCTCGAAGCCTTGCCGGGCGAGTTTGAAGATGGTCTTGCGATTCTCTGAAATCACTCTCCACCAGGCAAAGCGGCCGAGCATGGGAAAGTAGATTCCGCGAAAGCAGAGCCGCGCGATCAAGATGTTGATGCGATAGCCGAGCGGTTGGTCGTCGAGCGAGTCCACGGCGTCAGCGATGGCTTGTGCGCCGTAAGCCTGGGACCATCCATAGTTCACTTCGGCATGGGCTTCCTCGATGGTCATCTTGAGGGGGGTGTGCGCCATGGTGAAGGGGACGAAGTCCTGCCAATGCTTGGGGCGGGTCAGGCGCCCGGCGGCTTCCAGACGCTTCAGCAGGGGAGTGCCGGGCAAGGGCGTGAGCAAGCCGAAGATGGGCAGGCCGGGCGGCCAGGTGCGGACTTGCTCGAGCGTGCGTTCGGCAGCGCCTACGGTGTCGTTATCCATACCAAGGATGAACGAGGTGATGGCATAGACGTTGCGCTGGGCCAGACGCTCGAGCACGGCAGCATATTCTTCCGGCTTGTTGAATCCCTTGTTGACATCTTTGAGGTTGGCGGGATCGATTGACTCCATGCCAATGAAGACCCATTTGCCGCCGGAGGCGGAGATGAGGTCGACGAGCTCTTGATCGCGCAGGAGATTGGCGCTGATCTGGGCCACCCAATTGACTTGAGCGCCGGCGGCGATAATGTCGCGCAGCAGGGATTTGGTGCGTTTCAAATTGATGGCGAAATTGTCGTCGATGAAAAAGACGGCGATCTGTCCGCGTTCTTTTCTGGCTCGCGCCTTAAGCAGCAGAAGCTCGTTGACTACGCTTTCGTTGGTGCGGAAGCGGATGGAGTCGCCGAAGAATCCGGTCACGGTGCAGAACTCGCACCCGTAGGGACAACCGCGCCCGGATTCGACTGGAACGATGCGGAACGTGCCCCAGCCCTCGCCAATCTTCTCAAGCCAGTGTTTTGCCGAGTGGGGCACGAGGTTGAATTGGTGAAGCTCGATGGTGTCCCAGGGGATTACAGGATAGGGCTTAAGCGATGGTTTCAGTTCTTTGCCTGCGGCATCGACTGGGGCATAAATGTCTTTGAGCTCGCCACGGGCGGCGTCTTCCACGATGCGCGGCCAGGTGTCGTCGGCCTCGCCAAGAGCGACGGCGTCGGCATGGCGCGGTCCGCCATCGCGGCCCAGCGCTTCGTCGGCCATTTCCGTGACGTGCGGGCCACCCATGACTACGGGCACGCCTGCGGCACGAACGGAGTCGGCCATGCGGTAGGCTTTGGCGATCATGCGGGTCATGGCGCCGATGCCGACCAGATCAATTTTTTGTTCGATGACGTAGCGGGCGATTCCGGCTTCGTCCATGGGTTGAGCGTTACCGTCGATGAGTACAACTTCGTGGCCGGGAGGGGTTAGAGACTGTAGCAGGAACATCCAGAGGTGAGGCATAAAATTACGCGTGACCCCGTTGTCGGGGTTGTACAGGAGGATTTTCAATATTTCCCTGATTTCTCGGCGCCCAGAATGGAGCTGTGTGGGAGCGGTGATTAGTAGCAGATTCTGTAACGATCTTACTTCGATCTGCTTCTGCCGAATAAAGTATTTCTTTACCGGGGGAGAAACTGTCCCAAATTGATCACTGGCCTAGTACTTTTGTTCAAACAGGGAAGCGTCCCGATGACTTAGAATGGCTTAGAATAACGGTATCGGCTAACAGGAAGGCCTTAGCTTGCATCTAATGCGCAAGATAGAGGGAGAATTCCGTTCCGTCGTGAGGGAAACTGGTTAGGAAAACATTTGCCTAGGAAGATCTTAATGAGGACCGGGACATTTATGAAAACTTTGAAGGCTTGTCTCACGCCATGTGTGGTGCTGGCCATGGCTCTGGTGGGCGTGGCGAATGCGATGCCGTTGAATTCGTCGGCGCGGGCGGTGGTGCCCGCTGATCTGCAGCAGTTGATTTCGGTGGATTACCGGGCGCTGCGAGACTCGCCGACTGCGACTGCGCTGAAGTCGCAAATCATGGATTCGCAGGAAAGCGTGAAGGAGGCCGAGGCCGCGCTTAAAGGCGTCGGCATTAATCCTGATAAAGATATCGACACGCTGGCACTGCCCTCGTTCCGCACTCCCAAGCAAGGGGTGAGGATCATCTTTATCGCGAGTGGGCCATTCAACCAGAAGGCTGTGGTCAAGAAATTGACCCTGCTGAAGATCAAGGGCACGAAGTATCACACTTCGATTCTTTACCCCATGGACGGCGGCTTCGTGATGACATTTCTGGACGACAGCACGCTCTTGTTCGGAGAGCCTTCGGCGGTGAAGCTGGGTCTGGACACGCGCGATGGAGAGATCTTGAACATAGACACGAACACCACCATGGCGGAAATGATGTCGGACGTGGATGCGGCTGCTTTCTGGAGCATCCTGGACCAGCAGGGCTCGCAGAATATGATGCGGTCGGCGCTGGGCGATGCGGCCAAGATCGCCGACTACGAGACGGTGAAGAAGCGGGTGCTGGGGTCGTACTACACGATGGATTTTACCAGCGGAGTGAATTTCGATCTGACGGTTGTCACCTCGGATTCGATTACCGCGGGGACGCTAGCCGTGATGATGAAGGCTGTCATCATGTACAAGAAAAGCAGCGCATCGCCGGTTGAAAAGGCGGCCATGGACCTGGCCACGGCCGATTCCGATGGAACAAAGTTTATGGTGCATTTCAAGGATAGCGACGCGCAGTTTCAGTCGCTGATGCATTCGCCGTTGTTTGCTGCGATTTCGCACTAAGGATAAGTCCTTCAGGGGCTAAAGCCCGCGTTCTTCGGGGTTCTCAGGGCACGAGTGAACTCGTGCCCTTCCCGATCCGTTTCATCTCGGGTGGTTTTAGCCAACCGGTTTTTACCCAGAGCACCTTTATCAAACATTCTTATTCAGCGCTCGACGAGAAATCTTCTCACCTCGGCTTCCTTGCGGCGCGCTTTTCGCGGGCCCAGCCTTCCTTTACAACCTGTTGGGCGCGACCGACTGCCAGCGCGTCTTCGGGGACGTTGCTGGTGATGCAGGAGGCCGCGCCCACGTAGGCGCCCTTGCCTACGCGCACGGGCGCTACCAGGGTGCTGTCGCTGCCGATGAAGGCTCCGTCGCCGATTATGGTGGTGTGCTTCTGGACTCCGTCGTAGTTGCAGGTGATGGTTCCGGCGCCGATGTTGACGCCGGCGCCGATTTCGGCGTCGCCGAGGTAAGTGAGGTGGTTGGCCTTCGAGCCTTTGCCCAGCCTGATCTTCTTGGTTTCGACGAAGTTGCCGACGTGTGCGCCTTCTCCGATGTCGCTTCCCGGACGCAGATGGGAATAGGGGCCGAGGACGGCGCTGGGGCCGATGCGGGCTTCCTCCAAAATGCAGCCCGGGCGAACGACCACACCGGAGCTGAGTTCTGAGTTACGAATCACTGAGAAGGAGCTGATGTGGCAGGCGGCGCCGATGCGCGACCGGCCGAGAATTTGCACGGACGGTTCGATCACGGTGTCGGCAGCGACTTCGACCTCGTCATCGATAACGCACGTGGCGGGGTAGAAGATGGTGACGCCTTCGGACATAAGCTGGTGGCACTTTTGCATGCGGATCTGGTGGTCGATGGCCGCGAGTTCGGCGAGCGTGTTGGCGCCGAGAACTTCGTTGGGGTTTTCCGTTTTCCAGACCACGACGCGCTGTTTGGAGCGGCGCAGGACACTGGCCATATCGGTTAGGTAGTACTCTCCGTGGGGGTTGGCGGTGGAAAGTTTCTCGATGTTCGAGAGCAACTGGGGCAGAGCGAAGACGTAGAAGCCGGCGTTGATTTCGTGAATTGCCTTCTGGGCGGGGCTGGCGGATTTTTCTTCGACGATGGCTTCGACTTCGGTGCTGTGGCCATTTTTTCGAATGACGCGGCCGTAGCCGGTGGGTTGGTCAAGGTCGGCGCTGAGCAAAGTGAGGGCGGCGTGCTGGTCGAGATGGAAATTGAGTAGGCGTGCGATGGTTTGGGGTGTGATCTGCGGGGCGTCGCCGGAGAGAACAATGACGTGGTCGTAGGCGGAGAGTGCGGGCTGCGCGACCATGAGAGCGTGGCCGGTGCCGCGCTGGTCCGTCTGCAGGACGAAATTGACGCCGGTATGGGCGACGACGGAGCGGACGCGTTCGGCTTCGTGGCCGATGATGACGAAGACGTCCGCTGGCGGTACGACACTGGTGGCCGCCGCGATCACCCTGGTCAGCAGCGGCTTGCCTCCGACCTCATGGAGAACCTTGGCCAGCTGCGATTTGAGCCGCGTGCCTTTGCCTGCGGCCATGATGGCGATCGCGATGCGGGGCGGATTTGCTGCATGATCGTGAGCGGCGGAGGAAACGTGTGCGGCAGCCCGCTTCGAACTGGGGGATGGTTTGCTGGATTTCTTCATTCGCCCCAATATACCTTGAGCCGGGACGGTACAGAAGTGGTGGCACCTTCTGGAGCAAGTGGCTATTTCTTCCGGTGCGGCGTAATATTTTCGGGCACAAGTCGGAACATTCAAACTGAGGGAAGAGAATATGCCCAAATATGTTATTGAGCGAGATATCCCGGATGTGGGAAATGTGACTCCGGAACAGGTTGTGGCGATTTCGCAGAAATCCTGCAGTGTGCTAAAGAACCTGGGGCCGCAGATTCAGTGGCTCGAGAGCTATGTCACCGCGGACAAGATTTACTGCGTGTATATCGCTCCCAATGAAGCGATGGTGCGCGAACATGCCAAGCAGGGCGGGTTTCCGGCGAATCGGGTTTCGGAAGTGAAGCGGATTATTGATCCGACTTCGGCGGAAGGTTGAGGTCCACGGGAAACTTCGCGGAGGCAAGAAGCTTACCTCAGGCGCTTAAGCGCTTCATAATTTCGGCGACTTAACGGCACGACTGAAGTCGTGCCCTTCCCGAGCCCCCGCCCTGAGTCGTGCGTTTCCCGAGTCGTGCCCCTCACGAGACCGCCGGGGCGGAATCCCCAGGGCTCGCGTCCCTAAAGACCGAGACCGCCATCTACGGCGAGAATCTGTCCGGTAATAAACTGGGGTGCGGTGGCGAAGAACAGGACTGCGGCGGCGATCTCATCGCCCCGGCCGTTGCGCAGCATGGGAGTTTGCCTGGCCATGCGGCGCATGAAGGCGGCGGCCGATTTCTCTCCCAGGTCGATCATGCCGGGCGCGACCGCGTTGACGGCGATTTCTGGGGCTAGAGCTTTCGCCATCACCTTGGTGAGCATGTGCAGGGCTGCCTTGGAGGAGCAGTAATGGGCGTGCGTGGGCCAGGGGCGCAGGCCGCCGAGCGATCCCATGTTGATGATTTTGGCCTCTATTGGTTCTGATCGCTTCGATCCGGTTCGTTTGCGGCGCATCCACTTCAGGGCTTCGCGCGAGACCAGGAACGGTCCACGGGTGTTGGAGGCGAACATGGCATCCCATTGGCGCACGGTGAGGCGTTCGAAATCGGCGGTGGCGTAGTTGGCGGCGTTGTTGACCAGGATGTCGATGCGGCCCAGCTCACGTCCGGCCTCTTTCATCATGGACTTGACGCTGGCTTCGTCGGTGATGTCGCAGTGCAGGGCGAAGGCGCGGACGCCGAGGCTGGTAAGGTCGACGACCGTGCGCTGCGCCTCACGGGCGGAAGTGCGAAAAGTGATGGCTACATCGGCGCCAGCTTGGGCGAGAGCGAGGGCGGAGGCGCGTCCGAGGCGGATGGCGGCGCCAGTGATGAGGCAGGTTTTGCCGCGGAGAGGGTTGCCGGGATCGTTTTTGTTGCGATCTTTTTTGTTGTGATCGGTGTGCATGGCCGAATTCTACCTCTTTTCATTCTTATACAATTTCCCAGTGGAATCAGAACCCCAGGGAAGGCTACAATCCAGCCGTGCCAGAGTCACGCCAAGTCGTGATTTACTCGCGGAAGGGTTGTCATCTTTGCGAGCTGGTGAAGGAGAGCCTTACGAAACTCTCCCGTCGTGGCGGCTTCACATGGCAGGAAGTTGACGTGGATAGCGACAACGAACTGCGCCGGCAGTTCAATGACGAAGTTCCTGTGGTGTTCATCGATGGGCGCAAGGCCTTCAAGTACCGGATGGACGAGCGGGAATTTCTGAGGAAGCTGGCCAGCTGACGAGAGACGGCCTGAAGTTCTGAGCGGAGCGAGAAATTGCGTTTTTACACGAAGGAAGAATGCGAGGACTGGCTTCGCGGCCTAGAACGCCTGAGGCCTGATCTCGTGCCTGAAGCACAAGTGGAGCGGATCGGTTATCCGACTGAGCCCCACCGTGTTTTTGCCATAGCCCGCTGGATCGCGAACTCGTTGACATACCGCAGGCCTACGCTGGTTTGGATCACTGAATGGGGCATCTGGGAGAGCAGCGAAAACTTGCATTTGTATTACAGACTGCGTAACAGTTACGGGGACCTGCGGCTGCTTCATGAAGCGCCGGGTCATTTGTTTTTGGGGCACGAATCGGAAGATCTCGCATCTTTCCTGCAGATCGCGATGTTGAACGGTTGGGGCGGCTACATCTTGACTCAGGCTGACTATGTGAACGCGTTCTTCAGCCATGACGAGTACATCGATTTCTTTGCCAAGCCCAGCGGCAACCTGCAAGAAGTTCGAGAGGAACTGGGGACCGACCGATCGAATCGGTTTCGAGTTCCGCCCGCCGCCCGACCGCAGTGATCCGCTACAATCATCCCCGCTATGTTGCGTACCAAGCTCTACGCTGATCCCCACAATGTTTTTATGCACGATGCCGTGCTGGCTTCGTGCCGCAAGCATTCGGGGAAAACTGCGCTGGTGGATACTTCCTGCGGGCGGCGCCTCAGCTTTGCGGAGCATGGTGAGACCGTGGAAGCGCTGGCGCGCGGGCTGGTTATGGCCGGATTGAAGCCGGGGGAAGTGATTGCTATCTTCCTGTGCAATTCGTGGGAATTCTGTACGGTTTATCATGCGGCGACTTTGGCTGGGGGGATTCCGACGCTGCTGAATCCTTCTTATCGCGAGAGGGAAGTGCGGCACCAGCTGGGGAATTCGGGTGCGGCTTTCTTGATCACGGATGGGCCGAATATCGATGGCGTCAACCTTGCGGGGCTGCCGAATTTGCGGCGGGTGTTTTGCACGCGAGAGCAGGCTAGCGGGGCCGACCCGTTCTCTGACCTGTTAAAGCCGGTGAGTGCCACGGTCCCCGAGCCTGATCAAGGGTCAGAAAAAACTCTGGGTGCGTTGCCATATTCGAGCGGGACGACGGGATTGCCGAAGGGTGTGATGCTTTCGCATTACAACCTGATCTCGAACGTTTATCAGTTTCTGGGGCCGCGCGGGACTCCGCTGAACTCCGATGACAATATTCTTTGTTTTCTGCCTCTCTATCACATTTACGGATTGAATGTGATGCTGAACCCTTCGCTGATTCTGGGGGCAACGCTGGTGCTGATGCCGCGCTTCGGGGTGCCTCAACTCATGCAGTTGCTTACGGACGAAGCGATCACGATGATGCCGCTGGTGCCTCCGGCGATGAATGCTCTGTGCCTGGCCGCGGAAGCGGGACAGTTTCCCAAGAATCACAAACTGGGCTGGGTGAAGTCTGGAGCGGCGCCGCTGGCTCCGGAACTGCCGCGAAGATTTACGGCGCTAACCGGCATTCTGGTGTGTCAGGGATATGGAATGACGGAGGCGTCTCCGGTGACGCATTCCAGTTTTCTGGAACCCGAACTGTACCGGCCGGATTCGGTGGGGCATCCACTAGCGCTGACGGAGTGCCGCGTGATTGGGGCGGAGGATCCGGCGCTATCGCCGGAGAGTGCCGAGGAAGTTCCTACGGGCGAGCCCGGGGAGTTGGTGATGCGCGGACCGCAAATCATGCAAGGTTACTGGAAAGAGCCGGAAGCGACTGCTGCTGTGCTGCGCGATGGGTGGTATTGGTCTGGCGACGTTGTCACGCGCGACACCGAGGGTTTTTACCGGGTGGTCGACCGTCGCAAGGAGATGATCAAGTACAAAGGTTTCCCTGTGGCTCCGGCGGAAGTGGAAGCGGTGCTGCTGGAGCATCCGGCGGTGCGGGAGTGCGGCGTGGTGGGCCGGCCCAATGCAGACGCGGGCGAGATTCCGGTAGCGTTCGTTGCCTTGCGGGATGGGTTTACGGACTGCCGGAAGATGGAAGATGAGTTGTGCACATTCGTCGCCGACCGGCTGACTAATTACAAACAGCCACGGGAAGTGCATTTTGTGGAAGCCGTCCCCAAGACGGCTTCGGGGAAGATTCTGCGGCGCGAGTTGCGGCAGTTGATTCGCTGATTATCGGAATCCGCGGCGTCCTTATTCTCTCCTCATTTTCCGACAATTCAAGAAAACGATTTAGCCAATCGACTTCCGCGATCGGTATTCGGGTTGTACTGCGCATAAACTTGAGATAGTATCGCTGCCCCATGGTCCGAATCGTGCTGCTATTCCTGCGCCGCTTGTGGTTGCCGCTGGTGGTGTTTGCCGGCTTCAGCCTGATGTGCGTGCTGGTGTACCGGCATCTGGAGGGATTGACCTGGCAGGATGCGCTGTTCTGGATGATCCAGCCGCATGCCATCGATGCCAAGCGGGTACACAATTCGACGAAGCTGTTCTCGATCTTTGTATATGCGGGCGTGTTTGGGTTTCAGATCTGGGTGGCGGAGCGGGTCGCGGTTACGATCTTCAACCGGCAGGGGATGGAGGCCTGGAGAACCATGGTCAACGACGTGAGCATCGAAAAACTGCGCGATCATTTCATCATTTGCGGCTACGGGCAGGTGGGCCGTACGGTGGTGGACCAGCTTAACCGGTTGAAGATTCCTTTTGTCCTGATCGAAACCAATGAAGGGCTGTGCCGCGAGCTGTTGAAGGACAAGGTACTGACCATTCAGGGCGATGCTAAACGGCATGACGTGCTGCAGTCCGCCGGGATTGAGCACGCGCGGGGCGTGTGCATTGTGATCGACAATGACGCGGACAATCTTTACATCACGGTGACGGCGAAGGCGCTGAATCCGAAGGCGCGCATTATTACTCGGGCCGGGCAGTCGCGCTACGCGCAGGCTATGAGGAATTCGGGCGCCGATGAGGTGATCATTCCGGAGTATGAAGGCGGATTGATGACGGGACGGATGATTGCCAAGTTTTATCCGGGGTCGCATCCGAATCTGGTGTGAAGAGGAACACTACTTTCCGGTGCTGTTCTCGTCCGCGATTTTCTTTGTGGACAGGAAGGTCCAGATGGTTTCGTTGGCGTTGAGGGCGTTGCTGGTTTTGCCGATCTCTTTTTCGCTCATGTACTGTTCGCCGCCGGGCCAGGTATTGCCGCCATCCTTGACGGCATAGAGCACTACTTGAGCATTGTCATGGCAGCCATTGAAAGTAAAGGTTTTAATTTCCTTTTCTCCTTTTTGCAATGGCTGGATCTTCTCTTGAGCCGGCTTTTCGTCGCAGCGGTCGAACTTGGCCCAGGTCTTGGCGCTGTCTTCGGCGGAGAGCACGTGGAACTGGCCCGGCTTGTAGGTACCGCCGCCGTAGGGAACGATGGGGTCATCGGTGCCATTGATGAACAGCGCGGGCACGGGTCGGGCCGGCAGACAGATCATCGTCTTCGGCATCGCCGCGCCTACCGGAGCGATTGCGGCGATGCGATCGGCCATTTCGCAGCCCATGCGCAGCGCCATGAATCCGCCGTCGCCCAGACCGGTCGCGTAAATGCGGTGAGTGTCTACTGAGTATTTGAGGGCTAACTGGTCGAGCATCTGGTTAAGAAAAGCTACGTCGTCCGCAGGCTCAGCCCTGTTCCGGTTCTCATCGGGATTCTGTCCTCCGCTTTGTCCGCCTCCGCCACCTCCGCCGGGGTAACCGCCGCCACCT
>JBAUYE010000273.1:0-16244 GCA_049584615.1 Candidatus Sulfotelmatobacter sp. | reverse complement strand
AGCTTGGCCAGTTCCTGCGGGGTGACGTTTCCGCTCGAGGGTTCTGCGGCTGTATCCTCATCCGCCGCGGCCGCGGAATTTGCTTGCGCATCGCTGGTGCCGGATGGATTGGCTGCAGATGGATTCGCCGATGACGTCGTGTCGGGAGTTGCTGGCTGCTTCACGGCCGCTGGTTTGGTGATTTTCGGTTCAGGTTTTACTACTACATCGCCGAGTTGCGCATTCTTTACCTTCCACCAAATCCCGCCGACCAGCAGTGATGAGATCATCACCAGCACCAACACGAGCGCTGGATGACGACTGGACGAAGATCCGATTTCGTGGACGATCTGCGGGGCAATCGCATCCTCGGCAACGAGCTTTGGTTCGATCGCGCGCTCAGGCGCCGCAGGGATTGACACAGGCACAGGCACGGATATGGCCTTTGCTGTGTCTGCAGACGCGAGCTTGGGTTTATCTGTGACTTGCGACGCGGGCGCAGCAGGCGCAGCGACTTTCGGTTCGACGGGCTTTGTTGCGGTAACTTGCGCGGCGGGAATTTTTTCCGCCGGCAGAGGCGCTTGGGTGGGAATCGTGGGCGCAGCTAGGGCTGCTTCCGCTGCTTCGGCCGATTCCGCGAAGCGGTCTTCGTCCTCGGGTTTGAGAGCGCCGAGAATCAGCTCCGCCAAGAGTTCCAGGCTGCCGACGTCGCTGTCGTTGAATCCGAATGGTTCAGCCGAGAATGCTTCCAGCAGGCCGATCACGCGCCGCCGGCCGCAAAGCGGCACCGCGACCATGGACCGCGCGCCCAGTTGCCGGCAGGTGTAGAGGTTTACGCGATCATCAGTCTCGGTGTCGTCGCAACGGATGATTTGCGCCGTGCGGAAACACGCCCCCGAGAACGCTGAGTCGCGCTGGATGCGCTGGCCCACATCAGGCTTGATCGCGCCAGCTGAAGCGCGCAGGACGATTTCGTTGTTCTCTGCCAGAGCGATGCCGAGCCCGTCCGCTCCGGTGATGGCGATGGCTCGTTCCGCGACCAGTTGCAACACTTCATCCAGAACGAACTGCTCGGTCGGCTCGAACTCCGCAGGAGGAGCGATGGTCTCAAATCCTTTTTGCCTCGAGGCCAGCGCGCGCCGGTGACGCACCTGCTGATGCAGCGCCGAAAAGGCTAGAAGCGCTTGCAGCGCCTCGCCTCCCGATGGGCGCAATCCCCGAGACCGAGTCTGCGGAGAAAAAACGTCCTCTCTGGACGCGGACGCACCCCGCTCCATTGGCCACGCCGGCACGGACGCGTCGGCCGGGCTGTGGCCAACTTCGATTTCGGGCTTGGTGGGAGTTGTTGCCATTCGGTGACTGACTGGTTAATCCTTGTTGCGAGTGTGGGCACCCCGTCGAGCCCATGTCAATACTCTACTTAGCGTAGCCACTTCGATTTCGCCCCGCCTCGCGGCGCGGGTCAGCCCGGCTCCGGTTTTTGCCGGGTTTAACAGTAAGTTAACCGGGTTTTGCCCTATATGCAATGATACGGGCGTGCCCACCCGACCATGGCCTTTGGTAAGCGTCGTTCCCTCTGCAGATTCCCGAACCAACCCAGTCACTGCCGGCTCGCGTCGAGTAGAAACTAGAATCCGAGGAAACGGGCCCCGTCCGAGCGATTCGTCTTCGGCCGTTGTTTATTGGCGGAGAATATGCAGGCAGTCTCCATCCCCCCGCGCCAAACCCGCACCCACTATCGGCATGAGCTGCGCACGCTAACCTACGTTACCCTCGATGAGAGCAACGGCGGAATCATCCGCAATCTCAACCATGAAGGAGTAGCAGTGCAGGCGGTTGCGCCGCTGCATCCACAACAGCGGGTCCGGCTGCACTTTGATTTGAGATTTCCGCGCGTGCGCGTCGAGACTTCCGGTCAGGTTTGCTGGGCCCGGTCCTCGGGACAGTGCGGTATCCGGTTTCTTGACCTGCCCGCACGGACCGGTCATCAGATCAACCAATGGATCTTTTCGAACCTTCTGGATGTGGTTGCCCGCGACGCGGGCCACCCCCGCTCGATCTCCGGAGCTTCGATCTTCGGGGCTTCGGTGGTCTCGATTCTTGGTGAGGAGGATGTTGGAGAAGAGAATGCTTCGGAAGAAGACGACGGGCTGACTCTGTCGCCTCGACCGCGGCCGGCGATCCTGCTGCAGCCAAGCTTAGCCAGACGGGGCGAAGCGCCGGTCCTGCAACATTACGATGAAGAAGAGCTTACGGATGCGGCTGATGAACCGCATACACAGAGCTGGCTTTCCCAGCCGCTGTCGGGACGCACCCTCGCCTGGCTGGTGGATGGTCTTATCGTGATCGCAGGATTGCTCCTGTTCGCTTTGATCTTTCTTTCGATTGCACACGAACTTCCGCCGTGGTCCGTCACGCTGGGAGCGTTCTCGGCGGCGGCAGCTTTCATCGTCGCGGCTTACTGGGCGGTGTTCGCTGTGTTTGGAGGACCGAGTCTGGGCGCGAGGCTGGCGCGGGCGGCGTCCAGGCTGCACGAAGAAGAACCAACTGAAGGCGCGAGCCGCTTCCGCTAACTGCACTCTAATTCGCGAAATACTGTTGTGCCAGCCAGAGCCGCAAGGTGTGCTTCATCTCGGCGGACATCTTTACAAACCGGATGCCAACATTTCCGCGATCATCAGACCAAGCGCTCTCTACCTCGGCCTTCACGCCGCCATTGGTTCCGGGCAACGCGAAAGTTACGCGCGACGCTTCGCTGGCGTCGAATCCCTCTCCGACGCGAACCTGCAGTCCGCCCTGGCTTAGGTTGATGAGCTGCGCGCCGCCTTGCTTGCGGCGGCGTCCACTCAGAGTGACGGCGACTTCCAGTCCGGCGCGGTGATAGCGCAAGCGTCCATCAAGAATCATGTTGCGTGCGGCGGAGAGCGTGCGCACTGCCTGCTCCACGGAAATCGGCTTGTCGAAAGCGAACATGGCTCCGGTTTCCTCCATGTCGTGCTTTCCCTGACGGCGGCCCATGATCACCAGCGGCACCGTGCTGGCGCGCGGAGCTTCCTGTTGCAGCTCACGAAAGAATTGGCCTGTGCCGTTCAGGTCGCAGTCGACGATCAGAGCGTCAACTTTCGAGTTGGTGAGCCGGGAGAGAGCTCGTTGCGGTTCGCTCTCGACGGCCACATCCATGTGCAAGCCGCCAAGAATGCATTCGAGAACACTGACTTCCTGCCAATCGCGCGAAACTACCATCGACGAGAGTGTCATGCCTCCAGCTTTACCCAGCCTCGTAATCTAGAGTAGATCACCAACGTAACGAGGGGGCCGGATTCGAAATCAGGCGATGCGGGGAGGGAGGGTGATCATGCGCCGGTTCCGCGTGAAACCGCCTGATTGCAACAGTCGGGGGAAAGATTATCGAGCGACAGCAAGCGAAAGGTGGGTATAACATCTGCTAATGATTTTTCCTCCATCCGAGGTTGCGTTAAAGATCGCAATCGCGTTGGGCGTCGGATTGCTGGTCGGATTTGAGCGAGAGTGGGCGCACAAGGAAGTCGGTGTGCGCACTTTCTCCATTACGGCGTTACTTGGAACGTTGGCAGCACTAGCGTCTGGACAGTACGCGGGAATCTGCCTGGTCGGAGTCATCATCCTTGCTACGCTCATCAATGGGCGCAGCTTGCTGCTCGATGGTTCACTCGAAATGACCACCTCGGTCGCGCTGATCGTCACATTTGTTCTAGGAGTGATGATCGGTCAGGGGCATCTATTCACACCCGTGGCTTCGGCGATTGTGGTGACGATGCTGCTAGCGTGGAAAACAGAGTTGCAGCAATTCGCGGGTGGTTTAGCCCCAAATGAGATTCGCGGCGCAGTCCTGCTCGGTCTGATCGGTTTCGTTATTTATCCGCTATTGCCCAATCGCTTTATCGACAAATGGCAACTACTTAACCCTCGGCAGTCATGGACGATCGTAATCATCGTGGCAGGACTCGGTTTCCTAAACTATGTCCTGCTCCGTCTCTTCGCAAATCGTGGACTTTATTACACGGCTGCGCTCGGCGGTCTTGTGAACAGTACCGCAACCGTTGCCGAATTGTCGCGTCTGCTCAGGGGCGAGGCCAGTGGCATGGCGGTTGCACTGGTTCTGATTACCTCGGTTGCGATGTTTCTCCGCAACCTGCTGATCCTCGCTATCTTCGCTCCGGCAGCCGTACCCATTGCGGCACCGCCGATCCTCGTGATGACGCTTTGCGCAGCATTGTTCGCATGGAAGCAGCGAAGGCGCGGCGCAACGCAAGTCACTCACCTCGCGGTTTCTTCTCCCGTGTCACTCAGGTACGTACTTAAATTCGCCGGGCTTTTCGTGGCGATGCAAGTCATTGGTACGATAGGAGTACGGCACTTGGGAAGGTACGGATTCCTGATGTTGAGCCTGATAGGAGGAACCGTGAGCAGCGCCAGTACCACAGCGGCGGCTGCGACGATGGTGATTCACGGGAAACTGCTCCCCGATGTAGCCGGAGTGGCCACGGTGTTTGCGTCTATCACAAGTGCGCTCATCAATCTGCCCTTGGTCGAGAGGCAAACTCACGACCGGCGCGTCACTTGGACGCTCGCCCTTATTTCCGTACTTCTGGTCGCTCTAGGTCTGGTGGTTCTTGCTTTACGGCGAAGGTTGTAACCAAGTTTGTATGCGGCCCAAAACATACGTCTGGAGCGGGGATTACGCAGCAGCTGTATTGGAACTTGATCCCCCGAGGCTAAAGTCGCAAATTGCCAACGCCGAGGCAACCATCAATCAGCGAAGGGCTGAGTTGCTTCAGGAGTCCGCGCCATGCGCTGAGGAACTCTACGCCATCAGCCAAGCACTGCGCGTCTTGACCATACTGCGAGAAATCTCAGGGAGATGTGCTTAGCCTTCCTGATTGCTTTGTGACTGTTGATAAATCGCCATTACACTCACCATACTCACTTCCCCCGGTACCATTCCACCGTCCTTCGCAGGCCATCCTCGAAACTGACTTCGGGTTTATATCCCAGATGCTTTTCTGCGAGGGAGATGTCGGCGAGGGAATGCTTGATGTCGCCGCCGCGCTCTGCGCCGTAAATGGGAGAACCGGTATACGAGGTCAGTGGCTGCAGCAGTTTGAATGTCTCATTGAGCGTAACCCGCCGCCCGGTTGCCACGTTGAACATCTTTCCTGCCGCTTGCTCCGCGGGAGCTTCGCAGGCCAGGAGGTTGGCTTCGACCGCGTTGTCGATGTAGGTGAAATCGCGGCTCTGCTCGCCGTCGCCAAAGATGGTGGGCTGCTCGCCGCTCAGCATCTGGGTGATGAACTTTGCCAGCACGCCGGAGTAGGGCGACGAGGGATCCTGCCGCGGACCAAAAATATTGAAGTAGCGCAGCGCCACCGTCTCCAAACCGTAGCAGCGGTAAAACGAAGTCAGGTAATACTCGCTCGCGAGCTTGGCTACGGCATAAGGCGAAATAGGATCAGGCGTCATGCCTTCGTGCTTCGGCAGCGTGGGAGTGTCGCCATAGGCTGAGGACGAGGCCGCATAGACGAGGCGCTTCACCTTGGCATCGCGCGCCGCCACCAGCACGTTCACAGTACCATCCACGTTTGCACGGTTGCTGCCGAGCGGGTCGAGCACCGATTTCGGCACCGACGGAATCGCCGCCTGATGCAAAACGTAATCCGCGCCCGCACAAGCTGACTTCATGGCATCGAGATCGAGGATGTCGGCCTCGCGAAAGTCGATTTGAGGCAGGATTTGAGCCAGGTTCTCCCGCTTGCCGGTGGAAAAGTTGTCGACTCCGCGAACCTGCTCGCCGCGCTGCAGCAACTCGCGGGCCAGAGACGATCCGATGAAACCGCCGATGCCCGTGATGAGGTAAACCGCCATGGGCTTCCATGATAACAAGACCTCGGACCCCCGGACCTCACGTCTGAGAACTGAGAACTGAGAACTGCTACTGCCCCTTGCGCAAAATCCTGAGAAATTCTTCGCGGCCCATCATGTGGCGGTCTTCGAAGAAGTTCACCATCGCCTGCAGGGCTGCGGCCGGGTTAGCAACCTGCGGCGAGCCCTCTGGCTGCAGAGTTGATGGAGTAGGTGTCGCAACTCGCGCTCCGAGGATCACGGAAGGCCGGGAGATGGAGCGCACCAGTTCGCGCAAGCGCTCGCGATCTTCCTCCGACATTTGGCTGAAGGCGATTCCCATGCCCAGGTGCGGGTAGGACACGCGCACTTCTCCGATCGCTTCAACCCGGAAACCGTTGGCCTCGAGTTTCAACCCGAGCTTGACGCCGACACGATAGGTAGTGGTTGCCTCCACGTAGCAACCATGAAGACTGATGTCGGTGAATGTCGTCCAGATCGCCACCGCCTTGCCGATTTCGTTGATGTGGGCGCTGCCCTGGCAGCGGTATCGCGGGCTTCGGCGTTTGTCGGCGCTGGGCGTGGTTTGGCACCGCCGGTTCGAGGTTCAGGTGAACGCGGCACAACGGGCGCACGTGCTGGCGCGACCGCCGCAGCCCGTGGTGGGGACGGCTGCTTCAAGGCGGCTAGATAAGCCGCGCCGGCATCTTCTTCATCAGCCATGGGAATGAATAATGCCTATCCGCATCGAGGCCGGATCGAATCTTCTCGCCTGACTTCTGGTTGCGGCAAATGTCCTCTCCTAGTCTACGGAGCTTTCGCGCGCAAGACTCAGTGGAAGTGCGGACGGCTGGGGACGAAGGGATTGGGCAATTTCCGTAACAGGGAATGTTCAGGATTGGAATGCGGCGGCAGGAAATTCGGCCGACGATTGCCGAATCTTCTTCCATACTTCATCCCGCCCGGCTCCGGTTTTCGCGGAGAAGGCGATCACGGCCGCCGTGGGATACGCTTCGGCCAGGCCTTTCAGCGCATTACGCAGTTGATTGTTGGAGAGCCGGTCGCTCTTTGTTGCGATTAGCAAAAAGTCGCGTCCTGAAGCGTTAAGAAAGTCTAAGAGTTGTCGGTCACTGGCTTGCGGCGGGACATTCACGTCGACCAGCGCCAGACATAACGCCAGCGTGGGCCGGTCGTTGAGGTAGGGCTCGATGAACTTGGGCCACTCCTCGGAAATCTCGCGCGAGAGCTTGGCGTAACCGTAGCCCGGAAGATCGGCGAAGATGACCTCGGGTTGCGGCTTGCCCGGCCAGCGCACTTCGAAGAAATTGATGCTGCGGGTGCGGCCTGGCGTGGAGCTGGTGCGCGCGATCTTATCGCCGATCAGCGTATTGATCACGCTGGACTTGCCGACGTTCGAGCGCCCGAGGAAAGCGACTTCCGGCAGGCTAGGAGCGGGGAAATGGGCGGCGTCAGTGGCCGCCGCGAGGAAACGCGCGATAACCCTCATGGGCAGTTCTCAGTTCTCAGTTCTCAGTTCTCAGTTCTCAGTTCCCAGTTCTCAGTGGGCATAGTTCAGTGTGCAATGGGACGGCGGAAATTGGCAAGCTGGCTAAAGAACTGCGGACCGAGGCCGGACAATCAGCGATGATGGTTTGGATGTTTCGTAGAAAGCGACGCTCGGCGGACGCGCCAACGCAAGACAAGAAACAGGATAGCGAGCAGTCCTAGCGGGATGGCCACGGATGAGACAAGGCTTGTCGCAGTCGCCAGCAGCCGATCAGATGTGCTTCCCGACGTGCCGAACGTGAACCTGCGCACAGCCTCGCGCCAGGCGAAGCCGACCAAAGTAAGGAAGATCAAGCCGGCTGCGATGGCCTCCACGATCGTGAGTTTTTGTTTCCCGTTCGCGAGATTGCGCCAGAGTCTCCCTTCATTTTGGGCAGTATCCGGACAAACAATGTTCCGTTGCCGCGCGCTAATATCTTGCTGCCATTCTTCTTGTCGTTTGCTCATGACAAACCACACTACAACCAGAGTTGCAACACTCAGCTCTTGCGAAACTGCTTGCTCAGCGTGAGCGCCTGATGCTGGTAGGACGATCCTATGTTCGTGCCGTAGATCTTGTCGGGCCGGCGCAGCAGAGGCATGTAGTTCAGTCGGCCTACTAATTGGCCGTGCTCCATCAGGAACGGAACTTCGTGGGCTCGAACTTCAAGCACGGCGCGGGTTCCCTTGATGTCGCTTGATCCGTAGCCGAATCCGGGATCGAAGAAGCCGGCGTAGTGAATGCGGAATTCGCCGTCGGAGGGATCGAAGGGAACCATCTCGGCGGCGTAGTCGGGAGGGACACGCACTCGTTCCCGCGAGGCAAGAATATAGAAATCGCCGGGCTCGAGAATCAGGTTCTTGCTGGCATTCTGGTGGCGAACTTCCCAGAACTCCTCCGGAGAATAAAAATTAATCTTGTCGAGTTCGATGGCCGGAGCAAAGCGCTTCGCCCTGTAGGCAATGATCTCGCCCGCTTCCGCGCCCTCCAGATTGACGGTAATTCTCAGGCCGCGCTGCAGGCGGGCTTTGCCCGGGCTTTCTTCCTCGTCCATGTAGACGAGATGTTCTTCCTGATCCAACTCGCGAATGGTGCGATCGCCGGAGACTGGATTCCCCTGCACAAAGCGCAGCTGGCTCAACCGCATCCCTGCGCGAATCGCGACGGTGAACGTGCGGGAAACAACCTCGGCGTAGAGCTTGCCTTTGTATCCCGGCGGCACGCGGTCGAACTCGGTGCCATAGTCGGTGATCAGGCGGGTGAAAATGTCGAGGCGTCCGGTTGTGCTCTTCGGATTCGCCTTTCCGGAAATATTTTCTGGCAGGTTCAGCTCCTCGACCAGCGGGACGATGTAGACGCAATCTTTTTCGAGAACGGGCGCGCCGGTGAGATCGACGCGCGCCATGCGTAGTTCTTTGATTTTGGCCTCGACGGTGCTGTTGGGGCCGGGCAGAAAACTCGCGCGCACGCGATGCGCCATGTCGCCGAGGCGCAGATCGAGGCTTGCCGGCTGGATGTGGTCCGGGTTGACTGCTGGCGAAGCGCTGACATTTCCCCGGGCAATCAGGTTGCTGATTTCCTGCGAGGGCAGGATGCCCGTGGTCCGGGCTTGCGCCTCTTCCGCCGGCAACTCCGGCCCGTTTTCAAAAGCAATCTGACTTTGGTTGGATGTGGACATCTTCAAGATACCGGCGCTCACCCGAATGATGCCTACTCTACATCATCATTCATTTGGCCGCCACGCCTTCGGTGAGGATGCAGCGATAATCTCCTCCTTGAAAGCGATGCTCACATGCGGCCTGATACTCTGGACTGTGGTACCAGGCCAGAGCCGCTTCGTAGCTGGGGAACTCAATGATGACGATGTCCTCGTTCTGGGCGCCTTCCAGGACTTCCTGACGGCCATGAATTGCTAGAAACGTGGCAGGATGCTTCTGAAAACTGGGCGGGGTGAGTTTCCTGTATTCCTCGAGCTTGGCAGCGTTGCGAGTTTTTTCACGCGTGAATACAACGTAGGCGGACATGTGCTGCTCCCAAGTGATCGTGCGTGACGGTCTACTGATGTGCCGCCGGACTGTCTCCCGTGCTGGAAGTCAAAGGAGCGATCGGCTGGTTGGATACATCTTCGCTGATCGAGGGCAGCGGAGACTCCAGGGCAATTTGCAGCACCTGATCCATGGTATCGACGAAGTGCAGCTTCATGGCAGTGCGCAGGTTTTCCGGAACCTCGGCTAAATCTTTTTCGTTGTCGCGCGGCAGGATAATTTCAAACAACCCGGCGCGGTGCGCAGCCAGCAACTTTTCCTTGAGCCCGCCGATGGGGAGAACTTTGCCGCGCAGAGTGATTTCACCGGTCATGGCCAGATCGCGTCGCACCGGAATTTTGCTGAGCGCGCTGGCGATCGCCGTGGCAATGGTAATGCCGGCCGAGGGCCCGTCTTTCGGGATGGCGCCTTCGGGCACGTGCACGTGCAGATCGAGAGTGCGATAGAAATCACGTGTCAGGCCTAGGCGATGGGCTCGTGAGCGGATATAGGACAGCGCCGCCTGCGCGGATTCCTGCATGACGTCGCCGAGCTTGCCGGTTAGCGTTAGTTTGCCCTTGCCATCGACCACCGTGGCTTCGGTGCTGAGGATCGAGCCGCCGACTTCGGTCCAGGCCAGACCGGTGACCAATCCCACTTCGCTCTTTTCGTGTGCCAGCGTGTCGCGGAACTTGATTACGCCCAGGAAGTCGTTGACGTTCTCACCAGTGACGGCGACGGTATAGTTTTCGCCTTCCTTGACCACCTTGCGCGCGACCTTGCGGCAGACGTTGCCGATTTCGCGCTCCAGATTACGCACCCCGGCTTCGCGCGTGTAGGAGCGGATGAGCCCCAGGATCGCTTCGTCGTTAAACTTGATGTTCTTTTCCGACAGGCCGGCCTGCAGCATCTGCTTCTTCACCAGAAACTGTTTCGCGATCTCGAGTTTTTCCTGCTCGGTGTAGCCATGCAGCCGCAGCACTTCCATGCGATCCTGCAGCGCAGGAGGGATGGTGTGCATTACGTTAGCGGTGGCCACGAAGAAAACCTGTGAAAGATCGTATTCCACGTCGAGGTAGTGGTCGACGAACATAAAATTCTGTTCAGGATCGAGGACTTCGAGCAGGGCGGCCGACGGGTCGCCGCGGAAATCCATCGACATCTTGTCGACTTCGTCGAGCATGAAGACCGGGTTCTTGGTGCCCGCCTTCTTCATCATCTGGATGATCTGGCCGGGCAACGCTCCGATATAGGTGCGGCGATGGCCGCGAATTTCGGCCTCATCGCGCACTCCGCCAAGCGACATGCGAACGAACTTTCGCCCGGTGGCCTTGGCGATCGACATCCCCAGAGAAGTCTTGCCCACGCCGGGAGGTCCGACGAAGCAGAGGATCGAGCCCTTGGGATTTTTCACGAGCTGGCGCACGGCGAGGAATTCGAGGATGCGTTCCTTAATCTTTTCCAGGCCGTAGTGATCTTCGTTGAGAACTTTTTCGGCGCGCGAGATGTTGCGAATTTCCTTGGAGCGCTTCTTCCACGGCACGGCCAGGAGCCAGTCGAGGTAGTTGCGCGAAACCGTCGACTCCGCCGACATGGGAGGCATGGCTTCCAGCTTCTTCAGTTCCTGCAGCGCCTTGTCTTTCACGTCTTTCGGCATACCGGCGGATTCGATCTTCTTCTTCAGTTCGTCGAATTCGCTTTTTTCGCCGCGGCCCAGTTCTTTCTGAATTGCCTTGATCTTTTCGTTGAGGTAATACTCTTTCTGCGCCTTCTCCATCTGCCGCTTGACTCGCGACTGGATGGTGCGGTCGACATTCAGCTTTTCGATTTCCACGTCGAGCACGTCGGCAATGCGGTTTAAACGCTCGGAAGGATCGAAAATCTCGAGCAACTCCTGTTTTTCTTCGATGGATAGCTGCAGGTTGGCGGAAATAATGTCAGTAAGCTTGGCCGGATCTTCCATCCTCACGGCCGAGATCATGGTTTCGTAGTTCAGCGCCTGGCACAGCTTTACATACTGCTCAAACAGGGTGGTCACGCGCTGCATGCCCGCTTCAATCTGCGGGTTCATTTCTACGGGATAGCGCGCCACACGCACGGAAGCCTGCATGTAACCATCCGAATCGGTGGCCTGCAGCAGCCGGCCGCGCTCAATACCTTCGACCAGAACCTTGATGTTGCCATCAGGCAGCTTCAGGCTCTGCACGATGTTGACGATGGTGCCGACCTGGTAAATTTCATTCGACTTGGGTTCGTCGATGGAAGCGTCATGCTGGGTTGCCAGGAAGATTTTCTTATCCGCAGCCAGCGCCTCTTCGAGCGCGCGCACGCTGGACTCGCGGCCCACCACGAACGGCGTCATCATGAAAGGGAAGATGACCACGTCCCGGATGGGCATCATGGGCAGCTTCTTGGTTTCGAATTTTTCCTTGGATGTGGTCACTCAATCTCCCTGGTTTCGTAGTGAATGACTCGTAGTGAATGACTCGCGCTCAATGACAACCCTCCACCACAGTTTACTCCTGTTTCGCTAACCGGCCTTCTCCAAAGCCACAGATGCGCTGCGTTTCTCCACCATCTCGCGCGTGACCTCAAACTCCTTCAGTTTCTTCTGGCTGGGCAGGTGGAACATCAGGTCGAGCATCAATTCTTCCAGAATCATGCGCAGGCCGCGAGCCCCCACTTTGCGCGCCATAGCCTGCCGGGCAATGGCTCGCAGGGCCTCGTCGGCAAACTTCAGGCGCACATTCTCGAACTCGAACAGCCGCTGGTACTGCTTGACGATGGCATTCTTGGGCCGGGTCAGGATCTCGATCAGCGCAAATTCGTCGAGATCTTCCAGCATGCCCACGACGGGCAGCCGTCCGACAAATTCAGGAATCAGGCCGAATTTGATCAAGTCTTCCGGCTGAATCTCGCTGAGCAGTTCGAAGTTGCGCTTGCGCGAGACCGCAACGTCTTCTTTCTCCGCTTCCTCGCCGGTGCGGAAGCCGAGCGATTTCTTTCCCACGCGTCTGCCGATAATCTTCTCCAGACCCACGAACGCTCCTCCGCAGATGAAGAGAATGTTGGTGGTGTCGACCGGAGTGAATTCCTGGTGAGGATGCTTGCGCCCGCCCTGCGGCGGAACGTTGGCAATGGTTCCTTCCAGAATCTTCAGCAGAGCCTGCTGCACGCCTTCGCCGGAAACGTCGCGGGTAATCGAGGGATTTTCGTCCTTGCGCCCGATCTTGTCGATTTCATCAATGTAGATGATGCCGGTCTGGGCGCGGCTTACATCGCCCTCTGCCGCCTGCAAAAGTTTCAGGATGATGTTCTCGACATCCTCGCCCACGTAGCCCGCTTCGGTGAGCGTGGTGGCATCGACAATGGCAAAAGGCACGTCGAGCATGCGGGCGAGAGTCTGCGCCAGCAGTGTCTTCCCGGTGCCCGTCGGACCGATGAGCATGATGTTCGATTTGCTCAGCTCGATGCCGTCGTTGGTCTTCTGCCGGTTCATGAAGATGCGCTTGTAGTGGTTGTAGACTGCGACCGCAAGCTTCTTCTTGGTCTGCTCCTGCCCGATAACGTATTCATCGAGGAAGGTCTTGACCTCTTGCGGCTTGGGCAACTGATTGGGCGCCGCGGTTTGGGGAGTCGCCGTGCGGTCGTCTTCCAGGATCGAGTTGCACACCGCGACGCACTCATCGCAAATGTAAGCGCGCGGATAATCGCTGGGCGACGAGATCAGTTTGGCTACCGCATCCTGCGACTTGTGGCAGAACGAACAGCGCAAAATCTCGTCGGAGCCCGACTTGGTTTTCACTCGGCTCTACTCCTTTACCCTGACCCGGATAACAGCCAATCTGCAAGCGCGAAGGCAGATCATACCGCTTTTCCGGTCTTATAGATGATATCGTCTATGATTCCGTATTCCTTAGCTTGTTGGGCATTCATAATAAAGTCCCGCTCGACGTCCTTTTCCACCTTGTCGAGCTTTTGCCCGCTGTGCTTGGAGAGTAACTGGTTGGTAATCTCCCGCATACGCAGGATTTCCCGCGCGTGGATGTCAATATCGGTGGCCTGGCCCGATAATCCTCCCATTGAAGGCTGGTGGATGAGAATGCGCGAATTGGGCAAAGCGTTGCGCTTCTTAGGCTCGCCCGCCGCCAGCAGCAAAGCCGCCATCGAGGCCGCCTGGCCTACGCACAGCGTCATGACGTCATTCTTGACGTACTGCATGGTGTCATAAATCGCCATCCCTGCCGTGATCGAGCCGCCCGGAGAGTTGATGTAAAGCTGAATGTCCTTCTCGGGGTCTTCCTGGGCCAGAAACAGCATCTGGGCAATCACCAGGTTGGCGATGTTGTCGTCAATCGGCGTGCCTATGAAAATAATGTTATCGCGGAGCAGCCGGGAGTAAATGTCGTAGGCGCGTTCGCCCCGCCCGGTCTGCTCAATGACCATCGGAACGAGCATCATTTGCGCGTCGTTCCTGTTCCCATCATTTTGCTTCACGTTCACCTGCCACACTCCGCCCCGAACTACAGCTTTCAATCTCGGGGAGGGTCGAAAGTGGTCCGCATCTTTTTCAAGTTACGCGGACTGGTGATAAAGAAATTCGAGGGTCTTCTCGCTGCGGATTCTATTTCGGATTCTATCGAGGCCCCCATCCTCTGTCAAACGAGCGCGTACCGCCTCTGACGTCTGTTTTGACTGTTTCGCCAGAGCTTCCAACTCCCGGTTCACTTCCTCGTCGCTGACCTCGATTTTCTCCAGATCGGCGATCCGCTCGAGCAGCAACGAAGACTTTACATCGTGCACTGCCTGCTCGCGCTGCCCCGCCCGAAGCCGAGGCAGGTCCATCTTCTTCAAGTCTTCCATCTTCATGCCCTGCGCTGCCAGAGCCCGCAGGCCACGCTCCAGCCGCAGATCGATTTGCCGGTCGACCAGCGACTCCGGCACCTCGAAATCATTGCGCTTCACCAGGTCGGCCACCAGCTTGTCTTTCGCCGCATGCTCGGCCGTGTGGCGCTTTTCGGCTTCCATGTTGTCGCGAATCTGCTTGCGAACCTGGTCGAGACTGGTGAACTCGCCCAACTCTTTGGCGAAGTCGTCGTTCAGTTCCGGCAGACTCTTCTGCTTGATGCCATTTACCTTCACCGTATAGATAAAGGTTTTGCCGGCGAGCCGCTTATCGGTAGCGTCTTCGGGGTAGCTCACATCGAAGGTGCGTTCTTCGCCCGACGAAGCGCCAGTCAGATGCTGGGTGAACTCAGGCACCGTGTTCTTGCCGCCGATCTCGATTAGCACGTCGTCCATGTGCACGGGATTCGCTTTGGCATCGGCGACATCTTTGCCATCCTTGGGCTTCCCGTCCATCGAAGCCTGGGCGAAGTCGCCTTCTGCGAGCGGCCGTCCTTCCACCGTAGTGTAGGTCGCGTGCTGTTCGCGGACGCTGTTGAGCGCCTGCTCGACTTCTTCGTCGGTGACGGCAATCTCCGGCTTGTCGGCGCGCAGATCTTTGTAGCCCTCGACCTGAATCTCGGGCAGCACTTCAAACGTAGCCTTGAAGGTGAGAGGTTCGCCATCATGCATGTGCAGGTCGGTGACGCGAGGCTGCGAAACCGGAATCAGACCTTGTTTCTCAGCTTCCCGGCGAAAGTATTTCGGAATGAGAGCCTCGGCCACATCGTTCTTCAGGCCATCACCGAAGCGCTGCTTGATGATGGAAGCCGGCACGTGCCCCGCCCGAAATCCCGGCAGCCGCGCACTCTTCTGATAGCGCTGAATCTGGAACTCGGTTTCGCGGGCAACCTCGGCGGCCGGGATCTCGACTGAGATCTCACGCTTGATGTCCTTATTGGTAGTTTCGGTCTTCCTTGCGTCGATCTTGTCCGCGTCGGTGGTCTCTGTGGGGCTCACGTTTGCCTTTCACCCGCCGCCTGACTTGGAGGCTCCGTCCGAGAACGGAGCCAGCCGAATTCATACGGCGTTAACTTGAGTGTAAAGACAGAAGGAAGCAGCGTCAAACGGGGGACTGAACCGGTGTATCCCCTTCGCGGATGCCCCGTCCTTGTCCTGCGTTTTTTGCAGGACAGGGCGGGGTCTTTGACCCTCAACCCTCAACCATGTCGTCCACCTGGACCCACTCTCTCTTCAACACCGTCGACTCCGACCTGAATTTCTACCGAACGCGAAGTCAAATCCCCCACCCTGTCATCCTGAGCGAAGCATGACGCCCACGAAGTGGACGTCATGCGCAGTCGAAGGATCCCTATGCGATGCAAATCACCGTCGGCATGGCAAGGCATTTCCACCGCGCGAGGTTGGCCCCAGGTCTATGCATCCACAGCCGAGGCGGCCTCGCAGAACAGCGCTTTACGCCGCGATACTGACAAATCAAGATTTGCCTTGATTTCCCTCTCTAATCCGCTAGAATACAGGTCGAGAGCGCGCTCCCATGCCAGCCGCGACCAAGAAGTTCACCCCTGAGATCGACGCCAAGCTCTACAAAGAGTTCGTGGCTACCGCCAAGCGCAACGGCCAATCGCAGCGGCACATCCTGGAGGAGGCGCTGAGGTTCTATCTGCACAACGTGGTTCCGGCGCAGCACCTAGCCCGCACCCAGGTTATGCAGGCATTCGAGCAGTCGGTGCGGCGCAACCGTGACCTACTCGAGCGCCTCGCCAAGGCACCATCTCAAAGTGAAGCGGAGCAGTAGGCCCGGAAGGTCGTCTCGTTCTCACTGTTGAAGAATATTCCGTCCCGAAAAGATCCTCGCAGAACGTCACCGCCCAACTATTTCCACAACCACCATGTGACATCTGACCTTGTCC
>JBAUYE010000272.1:0-8036 GCA_049584615.1 Candidatus Sulfotelmatobacter sp. | reverse complement strand
GGGCGCAACAAGGTCTCGGGCGTGGAGGCCGTTAATCCTGCTTCCCCCGACGGGCGAACGATCAACGAAAATCGTAGTCTGAGCGACGGTCATCTGAACCTGAAAACCGTCGCTCAACCGAGCCATTTTCTTAGAACATTTGTTAGAACATTGTCTTACAGAGGCAGTCAAATGCGGTCAACGCAATCTCAATGCCATGTTCTAAGGCATTGAAAACACGCATAAACAAAGGGTTTTATCGGATTATGAGACCGTCGCTCTAGCCACCTGAGCTACGCCGCCAGTGCAACCAGACTGAGTAACAATTGAAACGGGGGTAACAACGAGACGGGCCTGTCGAAACAGGAGCCTCCGACGCGGATCGAATCGAACATCCTCGCGCCCCGCGCCCAAGCTTTGATTCTAAGAGCCACTGCAAAACGGTGTCAAACTGGGTGCCGGCTTCTCGAACAGCGGCCCATCTCAATCTTCCCACGAGTCCTCGATGGCCTCCGGCTAGCCGACCTGCGGCCGGAAACGTCGAATGCTCTGCAATCTGCTCCACTCGACTATAATTGCGCGCACCATGACGCTGATCCCTGGCAGCAAACTCGGCCCTTACGAAATTCTCGGCCCGCTCGGTGCGGGAGGCATGGGCGAAGTGTATCGCGCCCGTGATTTACGTCTGGGGCGCGAGGTCGCACTGAAGGTGCTGCCGGAATCTTTTTCGCGCGATGCCGACCGACTGCGGCGCTTCGAGCAGGAGGCGCGCGCGGTGGCCGCGCTCAACCATCCCAACATTCTCGCCATTCACGACATCGGGGAGCAGGATGGCTCGCCTTTTATTGTCTCCGAGCTTCTGGAAGGGGTCAGCTTGCGCGCCGAGCTTGACCGCGGACCGCTGACGTCGCGCAAGGCGTCCGATTATGCGACACAGATCGCGCAGGGATTGGCGGCGGCCCATGACAAGGGCATTGTCCATCGCGATCTGAAGCCAGAGAACATTTTTCTCACCAAAGAAGGCCGGGTGAAAATTCTCGATTTCGGGTTGGCAAAGCAAGCGCCAAATGCCGGCAGCGCTAAGAATGAATCCGATGGCCTCACGCTGACCAGTTTGCCCACGGAAGCGGGTATGGTGATGGGCACGGCCGGTTACATGGCGCCGGAGCAGGTGCGGGGGGCGGGAGTGGATTCCCGCACCGACATTTTCGCTTTCGGGGCTGTGCTGTACGAGATGATTTCCGGCCAACGCGCTTTCAGCCGCGATAGCGCAGCCGAGACTATGACGGCGATCCTGAAAGAAGAACCGCCGGAATTGAACGAGATGGACCATCCGGTGTCGCCGGGGCTGGAGCGCATCGTCCGGCGCTGCCTGGAGAAGCAACCGGAACAACGCTTCCAATCCGCGAAGGACCTTGCGTTTGCGCTGGAAGCTTTGAGCGGCACCACCTCAAGGACGGCGGCGAATGCGGCCATCGCAGGCGCCGTCGGGAAGCCGCGCTGGCCGGTATTCGTAGCGGCCGCCGGAGTTATCGGCCTCGCCCTGGGAGCCGCGATTGCCTGGTACTTCCGTCCTGGCCCCGCGCCAGCGCCGACGTTCACGCGAGTGTCTTACCATCGCGGCGAGGTCATTCGAGGCCGCTTTGCGCCGGATACAAAAACTGTCTTCTACAGTGCCAAATTCGGGGGAGGAACGGCCGGCGAAGGAGCGCCCGATACTTACAGTATTCGCGAGGACTATCCGGCATCAACGCCGGCAGGTCTGGGCGGGGCCATGCTCCTGGCCATCTCGCGGCAGGGTCAGATGGCAGTCCTGACGCATCCAAAATATTTTGCCCACTATGAATGGGGAGGCACTCTGGCTACTTCTCCTCTGGGCGGCAGCGCCCCTCGCGAGCTCTTGGAGAATGTCGTCGATGCTGACTGGGGACCAGACGGGAACGAACTCGCCGTGATTGACCGCAGCAACGATAAGTGGCGATTGCAATATCCGATAGGCAAGGTGCTGCTCGAAGGCGAAGGCTGGATGAGCGATCTGCGGGTTTCTCCGGATGGAACTCAAGTGGCGCTGTTTCGTCACCCGCCCGAGGCCGATGATCGAGGCGACCTTGTACTGCTTGACCGCTCCGGAAAGTTGCGCACCCTATCGACCGGATGGGAATCCCTGGAGGGCTTAGCGTGGGCTCCATCGGGGAAAGAGATTTGGTTCTCGGCTGCGGAATCGGGGGAGCAGTGGTGCATTCATGCCGTCACCTTATCGGGCAAGGAAAGGACTGTGTATTGTGGCACAGCGCCGACCCGCATCCTCGACATTGCGTCGTCGGGTCGCGCGCTGGTTTCTACGGAAGAAGCCCGTGGGACGATGGAACTGGTGGAGCATGGGTCCAATCAAGAACGCGATTTGAGCTGGCTCTCCTACAGTTGGGGTCCGCGGTTCTCCAGAGACGGAAGCGAAGTGTTGTTCACCGATTTATCGGAGCAGTCGGGGAACGACTACTCGGTATATGTGCGGAAGAGCGATGGCTCTCCCGCGGTTCGCATCGCTGGAGGCGGATACGCCTCGGACATCAGTCCCGATGGAAAATGGGCGCTGGTACAACTCCCGGACGATCCGACGAAGCGCGTCCAGATTGTACCCGTGGGGCCCGGGCAGGCTCGAGCGTTGCACTGGGACGGCATGCAGCCGCGATGGGCGGAATGGTTCCCTGACGGAGAACATATTTTGATGGTAGCCAGCCAGTCCGGCCAGGCTGAAGCCGTCTACCTTACGGATGTAAACGGTTCGACGCCGAAGCAGTTGTCGCCAGGAAACATCTCGTGGGGGGCGATCGCGCCGGATGGGCAATCCTTCATTAGTTATCAGAATAGGAGCGTGGTCGTCCATTCCATCTCGGACGGTAGCTCCAAGCCGATCCCCGGCATTCAGGATGGGGAAGACCCGATTGGGTGGGCGGACTCGAAGCACGTCTTTGTGCAGGCCAAAATCGCTACGGGTCTCAACATTTATAAGATCGATCTAGAGTCCGGCCGGCGGGAACTGTGGCAGACCATAACCCCGAAAGACGCAGTAGGTCTGAGGCCCATGAATACTCCGATCGCCATTACCGCGGACGGGCGCTGGCTAGCATTCGGCTACCGCACGCAACTTGGGCAGCTTTACCGCAGCGACACGCTGAAGTGATTATGGCTGTGTTTCATGGTGAATAGGAACGCCGCAAATTCCAGACCTGCTGCTCAGTCCGTGAAATCCGTCGCCATCATTCCCGCTCGCCTGGCTTCCACCCGCTTGCCGCGTAAGATGCTGCGTGAGATCGCAGGCAAGCCGCTGGTCGGTTGGGTCTACGAGGCAGTACGTGCCTCGCCCCTTCTTTCCGACGTGATCATCGCCACGGATTCCGAGGAAATCCTGGAAGCCTGCCGCAGGCACGACTGGAAGGCGCAAATGACTTCACCCTCGCACCGCAGCGGCACCGAGCGTGTGCATGAGGTGTCAAACTCTGAGACCGCGGATGTTTATGTCAACGTGCAAGGCGACGAACCGCTGGTGAGGCCCGAACAAATTGCCACGTTGCTCGAGGTGATGAAAGACGCGGCGGTCCAGGTGGGAACCGTGAAGACTCCCTGCCCGCTGGAAGAAATTCGTAATCCCAACGCAGTCAAAGTCGTGACCGCTCCGGACGGCCGCGCTCTCTATTTTTCACGCGCTACGATCCCTTTCGACCGCGACGACACCGGCCCGCACTACTTCAAGCATCTTGGCCTCTACGCCTACCGGAAAGCCGCGCTCGATTTTTTTGTGAGCCGGCCGGAATCGACTCTGGAAAAAACCGAGCGGCTTGAACAACTGCGTTTCCTCGAAAACGGAATCCCTATCTACGTCGGCGAAACGCCTTACGACTCCGTCGGCGTCGATACGGAAGAGGATTTGCAGCGCGTAACGGAAATCCTGAGGAGGCGTTGATTTTCTACGTACCAGGTACTGGGTACTAGGTACTAGCAACTCGGGACTACGCCTGCGGTCCCGCATTCTGCGTGCGGCCCCAAGCTTCCGCCGCCGCCACTCGCTTGGCGATTGCCGGATGGGAATGGAAAAGCCATTCCACCCACTTCGACGGCGTGCGTTCGGCCAGGTTCTGCTGCGCCAGCTTGTTCATCGATGAAATGAATGGCTCGACGCTGGCGATCGATTCAAATGCGTAGCGGTCGGCCTGCCGCTCGTTATAGCGCGAATAGGCATTGAGCGCCGGCATCAGAAGCAGCGAAAGCGCGGTCACGGTGAGGGCCAGCAAGGGCAGGTTGGCGAAATCGGAAAGCTCCTCGAACATGTGGTGATCGACCGCGTAGTGCAGCACCCAGTTCGCCACCCAAAAACCCAGCAAGGTAATTCCAGCTTGCACCAGAATGCTCTTCAAAATGTGCCGATGGACGTGATGGCCGAGCTCATGCGCTAGAACCGCTTCGATTTCCTCGGGAGCATAATTATCCAGCAGCGTATCGGCCAGAATGATCCGCCGTGTCCGGCCCAGTCCAGTAAGCGCCGCATTCGCTTTCTTGCTCTTTTCAGAAAGCTTCCAGCGGTAGACTCCACGCACGCGCGTGCCCGCGTGCTCGCTCAATTGAATCAAGCGGCGGCGCAGGTCTTCATTGTCCAGAGGCTCGAACTTGTAGAAAATTGGAAAGAGTACGACCGGCGCAAGCTGGGCCAACAAGATGAACAGCCCCATGAACAGCGCCCACGTGATGATCCACCAATGCTGAGGGGATTCGCGAATCATGAAATACAACAACTCCACGACAACCCCTGCCAGCACCAGTCCTACCAGAAAGCCCTTGACTTCATCCCACAGCCACGAACGCAGCCTTTGCGTCGACAGTTGAAACCTGCGCTCCAGCCGAAATCCATAGTAGTCAAGGCCCAGGCTCAAGATTTTGCTGATCAGGAGCAGGAGGAACAGATAGATGAAAACAGCCAGCGTGTAATTGCGGAATCCTTCACGCAAGGCAAGATCGCGCAGCCAGCCGGCCCAACCAGTGATCAGCAAAACGATCAGGAAGGCGGAGCCGACAGCAAAATCGGCGCCCCCCAGCCAGCGGTGAATGCGGTTATAGCGGCGCGCCTCCGGCGAGTCGTCTGGAGTCGATGCTTGGCTTCCGGCGAAAGTCATTCTTAGATAGAAGTATCGCACTACCGCTGCGTCGAATGTGGAGATTCGGCAGATGAGCTAGTCTGCTATCCACCAGTTTTAACAAAGGCCTCTGCGGCGCTCAGAATATCCTCCACCAATTCCGGCGACGCGGCCTCCGAATACGCGCGCAGCAAGGGCTCGGTCCCCGAAGCGCGGAACAGGATCCACGCTTCCGCTCCATTCCCATTCGTCGGCGCATCAAGAAAAAACTTGATGCCGTCGAGATTTTCTTTCTTCAGCACTCGATAGCGCCCCAGGCACTGTGTGGTTTCCGCCCGCGCCCGCTGAATCGCGCTCTGCTTGATCTCTTCTGGAATATGCAAATCGCGCCGACCGTAATAGTGCGGGCCGAACTCGCGTTGCAGGTCCGCAACCAGTCGGCCCAGCGGCTTGCCTTCCTCAGCCATTGCGTTCGCCAGCAGCAGGCAATTCAGAACGCCGTCACGTTCCGGCAGAAAGCGAGAGTAGCCGATGCCGCCGGATTCCTCGCCGCCGATGAGAATGTCCTGCTCCATCATCAAGTCAGCGATGTATTTGAATCCAATCTGCGTTTCATAAAGCTTGCGGCCGTACTTGGCAGCAATGCGATCCAGCATGCGAGTAGTATTGAAGGCGCGCACCACGTCTCCGGACCACTTCTTGCGCACCAGCAGCCAGCGCAGCAAAACGCAAAATATCTTGTGCGAGTCCACAAAGCTACCATCTTCCGCGACCGCGCCGATGCGGTCGGCATCGCCATCGGTGGCCAAACCAGCGTCACACTTTTCTTTAACAACCGTTTCCTGCAGGAGAGCAACATGCGGGAGGATAGGCTCGGGATTGATACCAGGAAAAAGCGGGTTTACTTCCTGCCGAATGGCGACGAAGGGAACGCCGCGATCGCGAAAGATTCCCGCAAGAATTCCCCTGCCGGAGCCATACATCGAGTCAATCGCGAACTTGAACTTGGTCTTGCCGATCAAATCCATGTCGGCAAAGCGGCAGACAGCGGCGATGTACTGGGTCTTGAGGTCGACCTCGTCGATGGCCGCCTTCGAACCTTGCGGCATCGCACCGGCGCGCAACTCTTCTTCAATTCTTTTCATGATGGCGGGCGTAGCTGACCCGCCGAACTTTCCCTTGAACTTCACTCCATTCCAGTTCCACGGATTATGGCTGGAGGTGATCATCACTCCGCCCGCAGCGCCCTGGTCTTTTACGGCATAGGAAACAGCCGGGGTCGGCGTGTAATCGTTGGCCAGTTTCACCGGAATGCCCGCGCCGGCGATCACTTCCCCAGCCACTTGCGCCGCGCGTTGCGAAGCGAAGCGCGTGTCATAGCCGATGATTACACCGTGCTGGGCCTCCTCGTACTTCAAAACGTAGGAAGCGATGGCGCCGGCAACCCGTCGCACGTTGTCGAAGGTGAAGTCGTCGGCGATGATGCCGCGCCAGCCGTCAGTCCCGAACTTGATTTCTTGAGCCATAGAAGATCAGTAGCCAGTGATCAGTGGCCAGCGATCAGAAAATCCGGGTGTCGCTGGCCACTGACCACTGGACGCTGACCACTCCCCTTACACCAGCTTGTGGAGCTTCTTCTCGTCCAAATGCTTCACTACCTTCCCAACGTCTTGTGCGTGTTGCAGGGTGGTAATCAGCAATGCGTCCGGGGTTTCGACCACCACCAGATTGCTCACGCCTACGGCCGCGACGAATTTGCCCGGTGCATGCACGTAGTTGCCACGGGCATTCAGGACGAACGTGCCGGCGCTATTGATGAGGTTGCCCTCAGGCGGATTGCTTTTTGCGTGATGATGCTCGTGCAGCCCGGTCCATGAGCCTAGATCGTTCCATCCGAAATCGGAGGGCAGGCAAAAAATGTTTCCCGACTGTTCGCCCTTTGCCGAACGTGGCTCGAGCACGGCGTAATCGATGCTGATGTTCTCGCACTTGGGATACAGCCTGCGAAAAGTTGCCGCAAACCTTCGAGTTCCGAAAGTAGACGCAATCTCCTCGAGCAAGGAAGCCGTCTTGGGAAGATACTCATGCAGCGCGTTGGTGAGCGTGCGCGCGCTCCATAAGAACATTCCACTGTTCCAGAAATAATTGCCCGCGGCGACGAAGGCAGCGGCCTTCTCAGCGTCGGGCTTTTCGGTGAAGCGTCGGACTCGTAACGCGTCGCCGGTGGACGCACCGCCCACCTCAATGTAGCCGTAACCGGTTTCTGCCCGATTCGGCCGGATACCAAGGACCACTATGTTTTCGCCCGCGGCTGCGATTTCGGCGCCACGCTCGATCGTCGCTCGATAATTTTTTTCATCGCCGATCACATGGTCGGAAGGAAACATTCCAATCACCGCGTCAGGATGCTCACGCAGCAGCAGAAAAGCGGCGAGGCCAATCGCCGGTGCGGTGTTGCGACCCACCGGCTCGGCCAACACTTGTGCCTTCGGCAACTTCGGGAGCTGCTTCAAGATCGCGGAACGAAGATCATCGTTGGTGATGATCCAGCATTGCGTCGGCGGAGCTAAAGGCAGTAACCGGGCCACCGTCTGCTGAATCATCGTCTGTTTGCCATCGAGCGCCAGCAACTGCTTGGCGCGCTTCTTCCGGCTCAGGGGCCAGAACCGCGTGCCGCGCCCGCCGGCCAGGATTACAGGATAGAGGTTTGAATTCTTAGCCACGTTTTCTCGGATTTCACTCGCTACATCCGCGTTTCAGGCTCGGGCAAAGATTTTCCCGGAACCTGCGCTCTCAAAAACTCGAGCGTCCACTGCGGCCGAATCGTGAACTTCCCCGCCGACGCTGGTACCACCACCGCATCGCCCTTTGCCAGAGCAACGGGCTCCGTCGCGGCCGCTTCTACAACTCCACATCCCTCCACTGCTACGA
>JBAUYE010000271.1:0-3501 GCA_049584615.1 Candidatus Sulfotelmatobacter sp. | reverse complement strand
GGCTAGATTTTTGCAGTGGATGGTGGTGCGGTGCTGGGCGCGTCCGTAGCCTAGTTCGACTTCGGCTCCCATGGCGGCCAGGAGATTGCGGGTGGTTTGGATGTCGCGGACTTGCGGGATGTTTTCGAGGATTACCGGCTCGTCGGTTAGAAGAGCGGCGGCCATGCAGGGGAGTGCGGCGTTTTTTGCTCCGCTTACGCGGACGGTGCCGAGGAGTGGGGAGCCGCCGCGGATTACTAGTTTATCCATTGGGTTGAGGGTACGGGGTAACTAATTATTTTAGCGGGGAATTGGATCAGGATGGGTAATTGAGAGGGCACCGGCTTGCGGGAGGGAGAACTCTACAAGGAGATCAAAGTCCCCGCCCTCTCGCAAAGGGCGCGAGAAAAACCGGCGGCGTCGTGAGAACGCCTTGACACGCCTCTGGTCATTCGAGCATTGCAGGGGTCCTTCGACTGCGTTGCCCTCCGCTTCGCGCAGGGCAACTTCGCTCAGGATGACACGCCAAAAAATTGATTCGAAAAGCCGCTGGCTCTGGCACATAAGCTCTATCTTGCTAACGCTATCGCCTCGCGGACGTGACCTTTTGCTTTCTTTAGGGCGGCTTGGGCTTCGGGCCGGGTTGCTCCGGCGGCCAGCATTACGAGGGCTACTGGCGTTTTGTTGCCGGAGGCTTTCAGGGCTTTGGCTGCGGATTCGCGGGTGGCTCCGGTGGCTTGTTCGAGAATTCTTATGGCGCGATCGAGCAGCTTGGAATTTTTCGGGGCTACGTTCACCATGAGGTTGCCGTAGACGTAGCCGAGGCGCGTCATGGCGGCGGTGGAGATTATGTTGAGGACCATTTTGTGGGCGGTGCCGGCCTTCATGCGGGAGGATCCGGCGAGGACCTCGGGGCCTACCTGGGTGACTATCGCGAAGTGGGCGGCGCGTTCGAGCGGAGAATTGGGATTGCAGGTTAGCGCGATGGTTTGGGCGCCGCAGCGGCGGGCTTCGGCGACGGCAGCTACGGTGAAGGGAGTGCGTCCGCTGGAGGCGATGCCCAGGACTACATCTTTTTTGGTGGGCTTGTGGCGGGACATTTCCTGGCGGCCTGCGGCGGAGTCGTCCTCGCTGGTCTCGGATTCGGA
Organism: Candidatus Sulfotelmatobacter sp.; assembly: GCA_049584615.1. GTDB lineage: Bacteria > Acidobacteriota > Terriglobia > Terriglobales > Acidobacteriaceae > Sulfotelmatobacter. The sequence continues at coordinate 2,374 of JBAUYE010000271.1, read as the reverse complement.
GGCTAGAGCTTTGTTGCCGCCGGCGAGGATGAACTGGACGGAGCGCGGGTCGGTGTTGAAGGTGGGAGGGCACTCGACCGCGTCCAGGGCGGCGATGCGGCCGCTGGTTCCGGCGCCTACGTAGATGAGGCGTCCGCCGCGGCGGAGGGCGGCGGTTACTTGATCGATGGCGCGGGCGATTTGGGGCAGGGTGCGGTTTACGGCCAGGGCTACCGTTGCGTCTTCGGCATTGATGAGGCGGGCGATCTCGAGGGACGATTTGCGGTCGAGGTCGCTCGCGGCTTGGTTCGGTTGCTCGGTGTTTAGGCGGCGGAGAGTGGTTGGCTTGCGTTTCAAGTTGGAACCTTTCGGGATTGGAGCGGCGTGTTCATTCTAAATGCTTTTTTGAAAACGCCCTTCAGCGGGCTGGTCGATACAAATACCTCAGGGGCTAAAGCCCGCTTCTTCTTGATCCGATAATTGGCACGGCTGAAGCCGTGCCCTTCCCGATCCCTTTCATCACAGAGTTTTTGTCAATCCTTATTGAGGGCTTCGATTATGGCGTTGTGGAAGTTGGGGCGGATTTGTTTGATTGCCTGGTTGGAGCAGTCGGGCCAGGTGCGGTTGGTTAGCAGAGTTATTGAGAGGTGGCGGGTGGGGTCGATCCAGAGAGAGGTTCCGGTGTAGCCGAGGTGGCCGAAGGATTGTGGAGAGAAATATTTTCCGGATTGCGATGAAGCTGACGGAGTGTCCCAGCCCAGGGCTCGCGATGTGCCTGGGGGCGTGGATTCGCGGCGGGTGAAAAGAGCTATGGTTTCGGGGCGGAGAATGGGACTTCCCTGGTTCAGCATGGTCTGGGCGAATTTGGCTAAGTCTTCGGCGGTGGAGAAAAGTCCGGCGTGGGGGGCTACTCCACCGAGGATGCTGGCGTTTTCGTCCTGGACTTCGCCTTGGATTAATTTTCCGCGAAAAGTGCTGCGGGCTGCTTGGCTTCCGCTTTGCGGTGGCTGCGCTTCCAGCAGTTGTCGGACAGGAGTGTCCGACCCACACGGTTCTTCGTTGCTCCGCGGTCGTTCGTCGGCGGTGGGAGGAATCTTTGCGCGGATTTCTAGCGGGGGATTGAAGGTGGTGTGGGTCATGGCTAACGGGGCGAAGATTTCGCGCTGCGAGAAGCGGTCGAGGGACTCGTCGGCCAGGCGTTCGAGGGCGACGCCTAGGATGATGAATCCGATGTCGCTGTATTCGGCGCGGGTGTTGGGATTGGCGGTTAGCGGCGTGGTGAAGGCGGCTTGCAGGAGTTCGGCGCGATTGCGGGCTTTCAGGAAAAACTTTTCGTGGGCCGGCAGGCCGGAGGAGTGGGCTAGCAACATGCGGAGGGTCACTTCGTGGCGGCGGGGATCTTTTGCGGCGTCGGTGGTGAATTCGGGGACGATCGCGGAGACTGGGGCTTCGAGATCGAGCAGGCCGCGCTCGTAGAGGAGCATGGCTGTGGTTGTGGTGGCTACTACTTTGGTTAGCGAGGCTAGATCGAAGAGTGTGGAGGGGTGGACTGCGCCTTGCTCGTCGTAGGTGAAATTCCCCATGGCTTTGAGGGCTACCAGACTGCCTTGGTGCGTTACGGCTATAGACAAGGCGGGGAAAGCTTGGTGGTTTATTGCTTCCTGAAGAATGGCGAAGGCGCGGGGGAATGCTTCGTCTTGATTTCTAAAGGCTGCGAGCAGAGTGGATGAGGGATGGGGTGCGGGCATGGAGAGATCTATGATATGCAGATCATGATATGGCATAAGTGGCACTCCCTTACTTGAGTTTCTTGAGTCATACCGGCTGAGTTGTGTAGAGTCAGAGCATCCTTCCTTTTGAATCAAACTCGTGGGATAAAGCGCGCGGAGTGGTGTTCGCTCTGGGCTTGGTGCTGGGGTGCGTTCTTAGCGCGACCGGGCAGGGTGCGGTTGGTGGTGGTCGCGAGAAGTCCGGGCTGCGCCCGGACGGACAGCCGAGGACGGCTGTCCCCACACGTGCGCTGCCGGCTGTGGATGCTGCTATTGAGCAGGCTATTCAGGAGGGGCAGGTTCCTGGAGCGGTTTTGATTGTTGGTCATGACGGGGTTGTCATCTATCGGAAGGCTTATGGGTCGCGGGTTTTGGAGCCGCGGCGCGAGGCGATGAGTTTGGATACGATTTTTGATCTGGCTTCGTTGACTAAGGTGATTGCTACTACTACCGCCGTGATGCAACTTGTGGAACGCGGGGAAGTGCGGCTGAATGATCCGGTGGCGAAGTATTTGCCGGAGTTTGCGCAGAATTGAAAAGAAGACATCACGGTGCGGCAGTTGCTTACGCACTACTCTGGGTGGGCGCCTGATCTGGATTTGAAGACGGTGTGGGAAGGGCCGCAG
>JBAUYE010000270.1:0-5474 GCA_049584615.1 Candidatus Sulfotelmatobacter sp. | reverse complement strand
GGCGTATGCGTAGTAGAGACCCCTTGCGGAGTTGGTGACACTGCAATCGGGTGAGGGGTCCTTCGCTCCGCTCAGGATGACAGGTTTGTGCATCTTTAATCTCCCGCGTGCTTGGCTGGCTCGGCTTTGTCTTCTACGTTTTCTAGCTTTTCGATCTTCACCTTTGCGATGCGGTGACCTTCCATCTCTTCTACCGTGTAGCGGTGGCCTTCGTATTCGAAAGACTCTCCCAGGTACGGGATGCGTTGCAGGCGGGCCAGGACGAATCCGGCCAGGGTTTCGAATCCGGCGTCGCGGGGCAGGAGCAGGCCGTGCTGGGTTTCAAGGTCGCGGATGTTGACTGCGCCTTCGAGGACGAGGACTGACTCGTCTTCGAGCGCCGGTTCCGGCGGGGACACGTCGAATTCGTCTTCGATGTCTCCTACCAGCTGCTCGAGAATGTCTTCGACCGTGATTACGCCTGCGGTAGAGCCGAACTCGTCGACCACCACTGCCAGATGACGGCGGCGTTCCTTGAATTCAGCGAGCAGTTCGGCCAGGACTTTGGTTTCAGGAACGACCAGGACATCGTGCATGATCTGGCCGATCTGGGTGCGGGCGATGCGCGAGGCCAGGGGCATTCCGAGGTTGATCAGCCTGAGCCGCACCCAGCGAACCAGCTCTTTGTAATAGAGGACGCCGACGATGTGCTCGGGGCCGCGTTGCGGATCGTAGACCGGGATGCGGGAGTGCTGGCCTTCGACTACGCGGTTCAGGGCTTCGTCCAGGTTGAGGTCCGAGGGTAAGGAAAAGATATCCGGGCGCGCGACCATGACCTGGCGAACGGTGATGCTGTCGAGTTCGATGGCGTTGTGGATCATCTCTTCCTGCGACTCGGGGATCTGGCCGAACTGGCGGCTGGCGGTCACGATGAGCTTGAGCTCGTCTGGAGAGTGGACGGCGCCGCCGCGTCGGGCGTCGCGGGCGCCGAACAGGCGCAGGACCAGGCCGCCGGAGCGGCGCATGAAGAACAGCACGGGACGGGTCAGGGTCAGGAATGCTTCCATGGGAGCGGCTACGGCCAGGGCGATCTGTTCGGAGCGCTGCAGGGCCAGAGTCTTCGGGACTAGCTCGCCCAGGAGTACATGCAGGTAGGTGATCAGGCTGAAGGCGATCACGATGGCGATGCCGTGGGCATAGACGGCGGCGTGTGGCACTCGTTGCACGTAATCGAGAGACTCGACGAGGCGGGCTACCATGGGTTCGCCGATCCAGCCGAGGGTAAGGCTGACCATGGTGATGCCGAGTTGAACGCCGTTGACGACTTCGTCGAGGTGCTGGTGCAGGCGCTGGACGATGCGGGCGCCGGAGCGGCCGGAGTCGATGAGCTGCTGGATGCGGGTGTCGCGGACGCTGACCAGGGCGAACTCCGCAGCCGCGAAAAACGCGTTCGCCGCCACCAGGAGAAGGATCAGCAGTACGCGGAGCAGCACGAAAGCGATCATTGAGGATTGGTTCTAATGGGGTAATTCTAACATTCCAAAGGGGCTGGCTGGGTTGCCCTCGATTAGGATGGCGTCCTAAAACCTGTACAACAGAGGACACAGTGCGCACGCGGTAAAACTTTTGGAGCTGCTGGGCTACCTTTTTTCTCTCAGCGCGGTCTAACTGGCAGGTGGCTGGTGGTTTAAGCTGCCGCGGGTCATTCTGGCTCGGGTCGGAATCTCTGGAACAAAGACAACTTGGGCTGCGTACAGGATAATGAGAGCGCGGGAAGGCGCTTTTCTCGGTCGAGCATTTCGGCAAACTTCAGCGAGCATTTCCGGCAGGGACTCAGGAGGCAGTTGTGAACGGAAACGGAAATAATAAGAAGAAGCGGCGCAGACTGTTTATTTGGGGCGGCATCGGAATAGGGATCGTCCTGCTGATTGCCATCGGAGTGTTCGCGGCTACCCGTGGTGGAACCAAAATTGATCCGACGAAGCTGGCGAAGGTAGAACGGGGCGACCTGGCCAAGAGCGTGGTGGCCACGGGCAAGGTGACGCCGATCACCAAGGTCGAGGTGAAGTCGAAGGCCAGCGGCATCGTGAAGAAGTTGCTGGTGGATTACGGCGATCGGGTCAAGAAGGGACAGTTGCTGGCGCAACTCGACAAGATTGAGATCGAGGCGCAGGTGGCACAATCGCGTGCGGCTTTGGACGCGGCTGAGGCTAACATGACCAGTTCGCAGGCGGATTACGAGCGCGCCAAGGTGGACGCCGAAGGTCCTGACGTTCCGCTGCTGAAGCGCGCCTATGATCGCGCCGAGGGCATGGCGAAGGACGGAGTGGTTTCCGCGTCGGCGCTCGACGACGCCGAGAAGAATTATGAAATGTCGCTGAATAAACAGAACGTCGCCAAGGCACAGGTGACGGTGCTGAAGGCGAAGATCGCCCAGTCCAAGGCGCAGGTGGCGCAGGATCAAGCGAACCTTACGCAGTTGGAAGAGCAGCTCAGCTATACTGATATTGTTTCGCCGATCGATGGCATTGTGCTCTCGCGCGACGTGGAAATGGGCGATGCGGTGAGCTCGATCCTGGTACTGGGTTCTTCGGCCACGCTCGTGATGACGCTGGGCGATACCAGCGAAGTCTACGTGAAAGGGAAAGTGGACGAGAGCGACATTGGCAAGGTTTATCTCGGGCAACCGGCGCGGATCAAGGTGGAATCGTTCAAGGACAAGACCTTTACCGGGAAGGTGACCAAAATTTCCCCGATGGGCGTGGAGAAGGACAACGTCACCACGTTTGAAGTACGGGTTTCGATTCAGAATCCGGGCGGGGAACTCAAGGCGGAGATGACTGCCAACGCCGAAATTATCCTCGAAGAACACAAGAACGTGCTGCAGATTCCGGAAGGCGCGATTCTCTACGACAAGGACAAGAAGGCGTCGGTCGACATCCCTGACCCGAAGGGCAAGGACGGCATGGATAAGGTCGCAATTAACATTGGGATTTCGAATGGCGCGAAAACGGAAGTGCTTGGCGGGTTGAAGGAAGGCGATCAGGTGGTGCTGCAGTAGGGCGGCTTTCGGCTTTCGGGCTTCTGGCTTCGGCCTTGATAACTTGCGTGGAGTCACTCGATATGAATAAACAGCGAATCTCCTATATTCCGGCTTCAATTCTGGCGCGAGCCTCATTCCTGGCGATCGCGCTGGTTGTGGCGGCGTCTACTTTTGCCGTTGCTTCCACGCCGCAGGGACAATTTGAGAAAACCTTTCAGGTCAGCGGGCCGGTGAATCTGGAAGTGCAAACCCACTCCGGCGACATTATTGTGCGCAACGGACCGGCGGGGTCGGTCTCGATTCGAGGAAAGATCTTTGTGGGCGACCACTGGCTGGCGGGAAACCGGCACGCCGACGTGGCCGAGATAGAACAGCATCCTCCGCTGCGGCAAGATGGGAACAACATTCACATTGATTATGTGAATGCTCACGACATTTCGGTGGATTATGAGATCACCGTGCCCGCTGACACTGCCGTCAACGCCCGCAGCGGATCGGGAAATCAGACCATTGAAGGCGTTCATGGTAACGCAGACCTGCAGACTGGATCCGGAGACATGAGACTCTCGCAGCTTACCGGAGAGATTCGTGTGCAGACCGGGTCGGGCAATGTACGGGCACGCCAGATCGCTGGACCGGTGCGTGGTGGCGCAGGCAGCGGTGACATTGAGGTGGAAGAGACCGCAGCCGGAGATATCGATCTGCACACCGGTTCCGGCAACATTACGGTTCGCGGCATTCAAGGTGCATTTCATGCTGAGGCGGGCAACGGCGACATCACCGCCGAGGGTACGCAGACGGGCGCGTGGGATATCCGGACCGGATCGGGCAATGTGCACGTACGGCTTCCGGCAAATGCCGCGTTCGATGCAGACATCTCCACCAGTTCTGGGACGCTGGACATCGGTGCGCCGATCACGATGACCGTGCAGGGGCGAGTGCAGGAAACGCGCAAGCACATCGAGGGCAAAGTGCGCGGCGGCGGGCCGCTGCTCACTCTGCATACGGGATCGGGAGACATACACATCGAATAGCAGTGGCCAGTGGTCGGTGACCAGTAAACCTAGGGCCGTTTACTGGCCACTGATCAGTGGCCACTGACCACTCTCTTATTACCTCCGTGCCTTGACTCTGCAGTCACCAGCAGTTACTTTCGACATTCTGGGAGCACTTCGTTTCCCCCGCGAGGAGAACCTTGGCCCGTCCGATCATCACTCTGACCACCGACTTCGGCAGCAACGACCATTTTGTAGGCACCATGAAGGGCGTCATCCTGGAGATTCTGCCGGATGCGCAGATTGTCGATATCTGCCACTCGGTGCAGGCCTTCGACGTGCTCGATGGCGCGCTCACCATTTCGCAGGCGTATTCTTACTTTCCCACCCGCACCATCCATGTCGTGGTGGTCGATCCCGGCGTGGGCACCGAGCGGCGGCCGATCCTGGCTTCTTGCGACAAATATCATTTCGTGGCGCCCGACAATGGAGTGCTTTCACTCGTCTATGCGCGTGAGGAGCGCATGCACGTCCGGCACATCGCTTCCGAGCATTACTATCTTCAGCCGGTCAGCAACACATTTCATGCGCGCGACATTTTTGCTCCCGTGGCGGCGTGGCTAGCCAAAGAAGTCGACTCGCAGAAGTTTGGGGAAGAGATTGACGACTACGTTCGCTTCAATGCCCCGAAGCCAAAAGCTGTCGGCGAAAACCGGCTGCGCGGGGTTGTGCTGAAGGTCGACCGGTTCGGAAACCTCATCACCAACATCACTCCGAAAGACGCTCCCATGCTTTTCGGAGCCAACGCGCAGGGGTTCAAGATTGTCGTAGGCAGCCGCGAGATCACCGAAATCCGCAATGCGTATGCCGAGGGGGCTCCGGGAGAAGTGATCGCCATCCTGGGAAGCATGGGCTTCCTGGAGATTGCCGCCAATCGCGGCGCCGCGGCGCAGTTGACCGGAGCCAGCAAGGGCAATGAAGTGAGCATCATTCTCGGGGAGGCTGCCGCGGCCGGCAAGGCATAAGGGCAAAGTTTCAAGGCTTCAAGGTTGCAAGGTTTCAGAGTGTCAGATTTCTGGCGGCCCTTCTGGGGTGAGCCTTGAAACTTTGAAACCTTGAAACTTGCTTTAAGAGCTTTTCGGCTTAGGGTGAGCATAGCGCTCCATCTCGGCCGTCCACTTGAGAAAACGCCAGAGGCTGACGCGCTCCCGCCACAGAAATTCCCAGAACTCGAGGAAGCCGATCTGCGTCATCTTGACGCCGCAGTAAGTCTCGATGCGCCACAGTAGGTAGGGGCTGCGCCACGGAGCCAGGCGATGGCCCTTCGTGGCGTTCCAGAGAAAGCGGAGCCGGTAGCGCATGGCATGATAATAACCACAAGCCGTGCTCTTCGACTACATGCATCCAGGTTCAGTACCAGCATGTTCAGTACCAGCATGTCCAGTACCAGCATGTCC
>JBAUYE010000269.1:0-4872 GCA_049584615.1 Candidatus Sulfotelmatobacter sp. | reverse complement strand
ATGCACAGGTCACCGTGGGTGTAGGCATAGGCGTACAGCCGGTCTGTTCCTACGGCTACTACAACTATGCACCGTATGGCTGCGCGCCGAGCGGCTTTTACGGGCCGGGATATTTCTATAACGGCATCTTCCTGGGCGTGGGCCCGTGGGCAAACTGGGGCTACGGCCACGGCTGGGGCGCACATCGCTTCAGCGGTGGCGGAGGTGGACGCTACGTCGCCGGTCGTGGAAACGGTGGACGTGGCTACGCAGCCAATCGGCGTGGTCCGGCGCCAGCACGCGCCCGACAGAACAGCCGCGCGCAGGCAGCGGCTGCGCATAGCGGCGGCGAACATGGTGGAGAACATCGCCAGCCCTAGCTGCTGAATTCGCAACGCATGAAACCATCAGCGGCGGAGCTTAACGGCTCCGCCGCTTTTGCATTGCCGCGCCGCAGTGCACTTCAGACCTGCTATTGGCCGAGAGAGCCGTTCCGGTGGAACCGGCCGCCTTGAAAGAAGCGGTGACGCACCATGCTGTGGCCGAGCAGAAAAAAGATGACAGCCAGGACAACTACAAAAAGGAACTCTCTAGCTCCGAACGAGGGCGGCTTTCGTCCTTCAGGGTCGGGCGGATTCAATGGACTGGCCATAAGATTAATTCTAACCACCCCGATCAATTTTTGCGCAGTTCCACACGGCAAGCCGGCGCGATACCGCCGGCTACTTTCAACTGGGTCCCTCTATTCTACGACTTCTCCCCACTCCACCGTGCGCCGCTCGCGGCTGCTCTTGTGCGCCAGCATCACCGCGCGCATGGTTCCTAAAGCTTGCTCCGGCGTTACGTCGAGCGCAGCTTTCTTCTCAATGGCGTCGCGCACGTTTGCGTAAAACCCGCGATAATCTCCGCGCTCGGTTTTTACTTTCATGCTGGGCTCGCCTACCAGGCTGAGCGTGCCCCACAATTCTTCCGCTTCCACTCCCCAGTCCGCGCCCCAATCCAATCCATCCGGGCGATTGTCTGCGCGCAGCCGCGCCTCCTGCGGATCCATTCCGTACTTCACAAACGATCCCTTGGTGCCGTGAATCAGAAAATGCGGGCCCGGGGCATACGCGATGATGCGTGCCCGCCCCATCGCCCGCAGCCCAGATCCCGCATTTGTATAGTCCATGCAAACATCGAATGCATCATCCACCTGCGAAGTTTGCCGCTGGCAAAATGCCGACGCCGTAATCGCCCGCGGCTCGCCGAACAACACCAGCGCCTGGTCAATCACATGCGGACCCAGATCGAACAACACTCCGGCCCCGGGCTGATCCGCGCGTTCCCGCCAGGCATTCGCCTTCGGCTCCAGCCGAAACCGGTCGAAGCGGCACTCATACTCGACGACCGTTCCCAGCTTGCCCGACGCCACAATTTTTTTCACCGTCTCGAAATCCCCATCCCAGCGACGGTCTTGATACACCGTGATCAAGCGCCCGCACTCCGCCGCCTGCCGCACCAGTTTTTCGGATTCAGCGAGCGTCGGAGCGAACGGCTTATCCACCACCACATCTCGCCCCGCCAGCAGACAAGCCTGCGCGTACTCAAAATGCGAATCGTTCGGAGTCGCGACCACGCACAGCTGGATTTCCTTATCCGCCAGCATCTCATCCAACGTCCGCGCCACCCGCACCTCGGGATATTTTTCCTGCGCACGCGTTCCCCGGCGCTCCAGAATGCAGGCCAGCTCCATGCCCGGCACACCGCGGATCACCGGCGCATGAAACGCCTGCCCCGCCAGCCCAAACCCAATCAATCCGACACGCACCATGCCAGCTCCCTTGGTTCTTTTTGAGATCTACTATTCGGCAGTAAGCCATTTACAGCCTTTTGCCTATACGCTACCGTCCTTCTCCGACTTATAAATGAAATGTATTCTCTGTGCCACGCTCTGAGAGTAGAAGACGGAGGCAAGAAAATGAAGCTCGATCTTTTCCGCAAGATTTCGCTAGCGCTGGTTATTCTGTGGGCCTGCAGCTTTCTGGTGTTTCACGTAGCCAGCGTTTTGATTCACATGCTGTTGGTGGTGGCCGTGCTTTTCTACGTCGGGTATCTGGTACGAGACACGAGCACCACATGACTCTGTGCTAACCGCCGACTGTGGCATCGGTCACTATTTGCGATCTTTCACCCGGCGCACAAATTTCAGTCCCGACCACACCTCTGTCACCGCACACACTTTCACATCCACCAATCCTGCGTCCAAGCCGATTATGCGGACCAGATTGTCATCCAGGTCAGAAGCCACGCCCGAACTCTTCTTCGGCCAGCTGACCCACAACATCCCGGCCGGCGCGAGCAGCTTTGCTGTCCGCGAAAACTCCCTGGCCAATTCCGCGCGAGACTTGGTGAACAGCATGGCGAGATCCAGCTCGCCTCCCGGTTTCATTTCGCACTGCGCCAGCGCCTCGCGCAATTCCGCGCGCACCTCCGCCGGAGCATTCGCCAAGTGCAAGCGAAAACCAGGCTTGATCCCCAATTTTTTCGGAAGAGGTGTCCCAGAATATCCCGGCATTTAAAGCTCACGAGAAAGAAGTATGCGACACGACTCAAGCTAGAATCTAGGAGCTAGAAGCTGTCTTACTGCACCGGCGCGTACCATCCCCGCCGCGATCGCACCCGGAAATTCTTCCGGTCGACAGCTACGATCTCGATGGTGCGAAAGTGGCCGTCCGCCTTGAAGTCCGCCGGTTTATACGACACATCGTATTGGCTGCGCAATTCATCCTGAATTTCGGCAAAATCATTGGCCACATCTCGAATCTGAAAGGGGAAGAACGCCTTCCCTCCCGTGGCATCCGCAATCCGCTCCAGCACCTTGTCGCCGGCGCCCTTGGTGCCGCTCACGTTGGTGCTGATCGTGTATACGATGGCCTCCGCCCGCTGCGCCATCTCAATGGCTTCCTCGCGTGTCACGTGACTTTGGTTGTCCTCGCCATCGCTCAGCAGGATAATCGCACGCCGCGCCGGTCCGGACGCCGGTTGCTTCAGCAGCTTGTCGCGGCACGCGTAATACAGCGCATCATACATCGCCGTTCCGCCTCCCGGCCGCAACGAGCGCACTCCCTGGTCCAACTTCTCTGTGTCATCGGTAAAATCCTGCGTCACTTCCGGCGTCACATCGAACCCTACCACCATGGCCTGGTCATGGCCGCGGCGCAACGTCTGGTTGAGAAACTCGATCGCCGATTCCTGTTCAAACTTGAAGCGATCGCGTACCGAGTTGCTGGCATCGATCAGCAGAGCCACCTGTAGCGGAAGATTCGTCTCCGCGTGGAAGCTTCGAATCTCCGTCGCCGGCTTGTTGTCATCCACAAAGTGGAAGTCGGACTGCTTCAGGTCGGTGACGCGCTTGCCGTGCTTGTCAGTCACCGTGAACACCACATTCACTTCGTTGATGCCCACGCGGATACGAGGGATCTCTCCGCTGTCGGCGCCTTTATCATCGCTGGATTTCTGCTCGGCGGGATTCTGCGTGCCCGTTTGCTTGGCCGCAGGCAGCGAAGATTGCGTTGTGGACGGCTGTGGCGACTTGGATGAAGTCGACAGCGAAGCCAGCGGCGTTGCGGCCTGCGTCATGCCGAATTCGCACGCCCCCGCAGCCAGCAACAAAACCGTTGCCCACCGGAGGAGTGAATTTCTGAAAGTGTCTGTCGTGAGAATGCCCCTCATTTAGCTGTCATTATATCCGCACCCGGTTCGAAAGAGAGGGCTTCAGCCGCCCAGCGCGGAACCCCTAGTCCTCAAGCCTTTTCAGGAACTCCCGTAGCTCCTCCGGCAGTTCACTCTGCAGCGCGATCACAGCGCCGGTTCGAGGATGCTTAAATTCCAACTCCGCCGAATGCAGAAAATTCCGCGGCAACCCGATCACCGCATTCTTCCCCCGCGCCTGTTTCGGTGCTCCATACACTGTGTCGCCGACCACGGGGTGCCCCATCGCCGCCACGTGCACCCGAATCTGGTGCGTGCGCCCGGTGTCGATCTTCACATCGAGTAGAGTGAACTTGCCAAACTTAGAATCCAGGCGCCGCACCACGCGATAATGCGTCACTGCGGCGCGGCCGCCTTCGAGCCGCGTGGTCATGCGCGTGCGGTGCACGCGGTCGCGGCTGATGCTTTGCGCGAGCGTTCCCGAATCTTTTTTTGCCCACCCATGCACCAGCGCGACATATTTCTTTTTTACCTCGCGCGCGGCAAACTGCGCGCTCAGCTTGCGATGCGCGTCGTCGTTTTTCGCCACCACAATCAGGCCACTGGTTTCTTTATCCAGACGATGCACGATCCCCGGCCGCAACGCTCCGCCCACGCTCGACAAACTCTCCAGATGATGCAGGAGAGCATTCACCATCGTTCCGCTATTGCGCGCATCGTCGGTCGCACCCGCGCCAGCATGCACCATCATTCCCGCAGGCTTGTTGATCACGGCGAGATCGTCATCTTCATAAACAATGTCGAGCGGAATCTCCTCGGCGATAGCCTTCAGCGGCGCGCGCTGCGCCTTGTTCAGCACACTGATGCGCTCCCCGCCGCGCAGCTTCAGCGAAGCCTTCGCCGGAGCATCGTTGACCAGCACCTTGCCTTCGGCGATCATCTCCTGCACGCGAGCGCGGCTTACGGATTCGAGGCGCGTGGCGAGGAGTTGATCCAGGCGCTTGCCGGCGTCTTCGGGGGCGACCGAAATGAGGAGAGGAAACCCTTCGGGCATTCGCGGAGGACAGTACTCAGGTATCTTACAAAACGGTTCAGCCGAATGCGAATGTGCTCGGGCCCAGTAGCCTTTTCTCAACAGCCTTCGTTGCGCGTAGTCGCTCCCCAGCGTAGACTGCGGCAGTGGCGTGCATAGCCCGCGAC
>JBAUYE010000268.1:0-6573 GCA_049584615.1 Candidatus Sulfotelmatobacter sp. | reverse complement strand
CGACTTTGCCGCTATGGTGCTAACCTTCTTCATTGCCGGTCTCCTTTTTATCTGTGCCTTGAGCACGTCGATAACTTGGGAGCGTACACCGCATCCCGTCCGGAGACCGGCCTTCTCATCCCATCTGTTAACAACAATTGCCCGCAGGTGGCGTCGCCGATTCGACCGGAATCATCCGGTTCAACTTACGAGAAGCCGACTTCTTGCCCGGAATCCATTCCCGGCTGGCGCGTCCTTTGGCAGGCGGGTTCGCCGCCAACCTAACTCTAGCCACACGGGTTTCTAGCCTAAAGTCGGCAGAGGTTCATACGCCCCGCCCAACCGCCGGAGCTCAGATTCATTCTGACGACTGGACGACTTGATTTTAAGGAGGGTAGTACTCTCAAAGTATTACCACTCGAGTTTCCACAACGGCTGCAGCTTTGGTTCATGCTCGACTGTCAGTTACAAAATGATGGAAACTTGACATCGGTCACTCTGGCTTGGCGTCGGGTCGGGCGGCGGCCCGAGGACCCGAGGAAAACCGGGTGCGCTGTAAACGGTATCCGTCGCGTGTGCGTACTTTGTATTTCTTGGCTTTGTCACCCACAAGCTTTACCGTAATCGCACGCCAGCCGGTGTTGGGATTCGGCTTGGGATAGTAGCTGAGCGAATACAAGTGCGCGAGATCATCCTGGATGGAAGCAAACGCGCGCCTCTCATCTCTCCAACTCTTGGCAAAGTAGGCTTTGCCTCCCGTGGCTGCGGTCATCCGCTCAAACACGGCAGTGGAAACGGGCTCCAACTTCGCTTCCTGCGTGCTGATCATATAGACGGAAACTCCCGCTGACTGGGCGAGTTCGGCAACATCCTCGGGCGACACCACGCTGGAGTTGTCCGGGCCATTAGAGAACACCACGACAATTCTTCTGCCCGTGTACTGGGCAGCATCCCTTACCGTCAGCAGGAGAGCGTTATAAAGAGCAGCTGAATCTCCAGCTACGGTGGAGCGAACGCCCCGCAAAACCTGCACGCGGTCAGAGGTTGGGGGTGCGGCTCGTGAGAGGTCCCGGCTGTAGGAATAGAATGCGATCTTATCGGCGCCTTCTAGAGAGTGAACGAATTCAGAGATCGCATCTTGGGCGAAAACAAAGTCTCGATACATATAGTTGCTGGTATCGAACAGAATGAAGATGTTGGAACCCGCAATCAATGATGAAAAGCTTGGCGGCGCATTCGCCATCTGACCCTCGTCCGCTTCAGACACAACGACGCTGCGCGCAGGAGCATCGCCTTCAGCAAAGGTCGCAAGCTTTTCGCTAATTCCATCTTCCGTGATCGCAAAGTCCTCAGGGTGAAGATCGGTGATGTAATCTCCATTCTTATCCGTAACCGCAACATTGAGTTGGACCATGTTGACGACAACACGGAGTGCAGAGTCGTCCTGGCCTTCGACCCTGCCTTCGAACGGGGAGAATAAACAGAGAAGAACGAAAAATGCGAGAAACGATTGGCAATGCATAGTTCTTAACCCGTTCCCGCGAGTCCCTTCAATGTCGCGTCACTCGCTGGACCTTCTGCCTCGAGTTTGAATCTTCAGGACGAGCGTCTCGGATACTGGTTAACGAAGCAACGTTTCGCTTCCGAAAACCTTCACCGGTTTCGCGCATAGCGCGGAGGATTGCCGGCCAATCCTCCAGATCGGTAGCGAAAATCCTTTCGACCATTTCTCGCGTAAGCTCCGGAACTAATTGATTCAGCGCGACTGGAGGATAACCAGTTTCATCTGCCAAGCGAGCCCAATAAAGGTTGGACGAATCCCATGATTCGGCCAGCAGACGGCTAGCAAAACCCGAGAATGCGGGCAGCGGAGGCACATTGAGCAACTCGAGGCCGTAGGTGTAGCTAAGCGTCGGATGAGGTATGCCAAAATCCTGCGACAAGCGATTCCAGTTCACCGCTTCCGGATGCAGCAGACGGAGGTCGCGAAGCTCCTGACCAGCGGTCCCCAAAGAACCGGTTTCCTCTGGATACCTGCGCTCGAATTCCCCGGTCAAGTAAAAAGCATCGGCCGGGGTGAAGTCCGCGAGAATCTCTGATGGCTGCCCGGAACGTAGGGTCTGCTCGATTTTTTCCGACCGCCGCGGAAGGATACGGTCTGAAAGAATTGTCATGACTTTCACCCGCAGTTTTTCGTCCCTTGCGGATGTGGTCAGGAGTTCCTCGCCAGCTTGCTGATAGAGTGTGACGGCATGCAGCTCTTCAGGACTCACAGTCCACCAGCGGGGCAAGACTGCGCTGGCCAGAAGAGTGGGGACTAATTCTTGCCAGATGAGAGCTTGCACGTTTCTCGGAGCGATGAAATCTTGCTCGAGTTCAGCCAGCACATAAGGAAGATCGGCCATGGAGCCGACGAAGTGAGCGCCTCCGCCAGCGGGGTTGCCCGCGCCGAATAGCTGAGGCGCCTGCCAGATGCCTTTAATACCCTCAACCGTTTCGCCCGAAAAATCATGCGAGCGAACGAAAAGCGGATTGTTGTGCAGGGCCTGGGCGCCTGGTGGTTCGTAGTAGGCATAGTTTAGGCCCACAAGAATGTCCCTGAGAAACGGAGTGAGCTGGCCGCGAGCTTCTTCGAGTTGCGCACGCGAAGCTTTGGTCGATTTAAGCACTCCTCCCACGTTGGTCCGCATCTCCAAATCGGTGTGATGATTGTTGTAGATGGAAGCAGCCCATTCCGTCCTCTCGCTGTTCGTAAAGATTGGTTGCGGCATCTGGAATTCGTGGAGCTCGCCCGCCATGTGGAGCAGATATTCCTCCGGCGGTTTTCCGTCAGCCTTTTCTCCTAAGGCGTCGCCCAGCGCGATCAAAGTGTCAAGTGAGACTAATCGTTGACCATCCAGGACAGAGTTGAT
The DNA here is from genome assembly GCA_049584615.1 of Candidatus Sulfotelmatobacter sp. Lineage (GTDB taxonomy): Bacteria > Acidobacteriota > Terriglobia > Terriglobales > Acidobacteriaceae > Sulfotelmatobacter. Next base: position 3,682 of record JBAUYE010000268.1, on the reverse strand, counting down.
CTTATCTGCCAAGTCGCGGTGAACCTTTTTGCCTTCGGCCGCGTTCTGCTGAGGGCCGGCGAGGAGCCCAACAATTCCATCTTGCGACACCGCGGAGCTGCCGGTAACTGAGCGGAATAGCCGCGCCAAGGATATTCGACCAGCGTCGTATACCTGACTCGCCGATCGGACTCTAGAGAAAGGTTTGACCACGTTTTGCCAGGACTCATCCAGTTGGAGAGTAGGAATCTGACCCTGGCGAGCTAGAATTTGCCAGATGCCGATATTCGCCTGAATGATGCCGAGGGCATCGCTGCGCGCCGGATTCGCAATCTTTCCAACGCGTTCGGCGATATCTAGGAAGAGTAGGATCGAGGCATCGCTCAACTGCGGAAATTCAGAGAAGATCCGATACTGGTCGCTGAAGTCGCCGAATTTCAGGCACATCAAGCGGACGGTTTCAGGGGCGAGGGCATGGCCGGGAGATCGTCGGCTGTCGAGTTCGCTTAGAGCGAGGTAAGCCTGCAAAGGCCCGTCTTCGGTACTTTCTCGAGAAATAGCGAACATATCCTCCATGAGGTCTTCGGCATTCTTGATCGGGCTTCTTCCCCGTTCTCGTAACGCACGAGAAGCATCTTTCCAGCGAGGAAGAATTTCCCGCCAGATTTCGATGCCGCCGGGAACCAATGGCTCGCCTCGGGGGTCCCACTGAGTTTGACTGACCAACAGGAATAGCCATGGCGCCGGCCTGAATACTCCTGATGTAGCACTTGTGGATGGAGTTGGAGTTGGCATCGCAGCAAAAAACCGCTGCAGCCGCTGTGCATTGGTGAAATAGACCGCTTGCCTGCGACTCACAGTCGCAAGCACATCAAAATAAGCCACCAGCCAACCCTTGTCTTTCGAAAGCAATCTCGGAATGAAATCTGCAGGGGTGACCGGGCTCGCACCCACTAAACCTTCCCATGTCGAGTCCGCCTCCGGCGCACCTGGCAGTACGACGCGTCCGCGGCGGATGCAAATGTGGCTGCCGTAGAAATCAAGGAGAGCGCCATAGGGAACCAGGTTCCTAATTCCAAGACTGCGCTGCAAGTAGTTCCTGGTTTCGGGATCCATTTTCGAAAGGGCCCAATACAATCGAGCGATCGAGTGATCGCTGAGGACAGCGTCCACCAACTCCTTGCTGTCCCTACGATTCTTCTTGCCAGCAGCAATCCATTCACGTTCGCTGAACAAGATGGGCACGCGAGTGGAAGCGAACGTATACTCGAACGGCTTGCCTCCTTCCACAGTCTGCTCAAGTTCAGTGAGAGGGAAACCTGAGTCCATTGTGAGAAATGCTCTCTCGGCGTCGGCCGTCAGCAGCGAGGTCTGGGGCTGTCCGCATTTGGATACGATGCGGTAGCCGAGGATATGCAGAAGCGGTGCCGCATCTTCACAACCGGAAACCCGAATCACGCCCTCGCTGCCAGCTAGGGCTGCCAATTCCCTTGCCTGCGCGACGTAGCGAGTAAGGAGGATCAAGTATTCTGTGGGATGATCGCCGCCTTGATAGCCCAGAGTGGATACGTTCCAGGCCAGAAGGGGGAAAACGTCATCGCGCGAGATCTGTTGACTAATACCCGCCATGCGCAGAAGCGAGCGCAAGGGACCTGGGATCAGCAACTCCGAAGCTGGGGATGCGGCGGCTCCGCCTGGGATAGTTGAAGTCGGAACTGCTTTAGCGTTCGCGACTACTGCCGCGCTGGCTACACTGGAAATAAGAGAGAAATCGAGCCCGGTGACTCCACAAACAACAAGAGCTGAGAGGCAAAGAAACGACTTCATGGCTGGCTTCCTCTCGGGCGCCTAGGACATCATGCACGCACTCGGAGAACGTTCGCAGAACAACCTGCCCGACCATCGCTCCGCGAATCCAAATGGTTTCCCAATTCCGTGCACGCCTCGTTCCCCATAATACGAACCAGATGTACGCCAACATACTCGGTCTAGCCCGATTCGCCAAGAGAGATTTTGTAAAATCTTGACCCTGAACGTCTCCGATCCATCGGCATTCCTATTGCGAAAACGACATTTTTACGCCGACAAAAACCAAAACCCCTTGCTGAAAACCCGTCCGGCAACGGTCGGGCAGCCACGCAGTCATCCAGGCCTGAAAGCTACGGCCGCCAAGCAGGCCCTGGCGGAATAACGAAGGCGCCGGACACGAGCACGGTGGCCAGATCCATCCCGGCCCCCCCGATAAGAGCGCGGCTCAGGATCTGCAGATCAACAAGCGGCGGCCCGACCAAACCGAGGCGGAGGTTCAGAAGGAAGCTTCGATCTCCTCGGCCGGGAGTCTGGTGCGGAAGTAGTCCGCGAGTCCAGGGAGCGTTCTCGCGGTCCAGAAACGGGCTTCTGGGAAGCTAAGCGATCTGCGGTCGCCTGATGCGATGATCTGGCCAGTCTTGCGAGCCATAGAGATTTCTTCTTTGGCTCGCAAGAGAGATCCACTACCCGAACACTGCGTGGGCTAACAAAGCAGGATTTATCCCTTCGTCGGTGAAACGATAGATGATCGGCCGTCAACCAGCCTGAAAGAGAACTGGAGTCTGCCAAAGCTTGGGAGGCGCGAGTTGTACGTAGGTCGATCCCACTTTTTTCAAGAAACCGCCAAAACAAAAAAATCTTTTGCTGCGCGAGTGTGCGATTCGCTGCAGGTCGCAGGGCTTTGGTCGCGAGAGATTGCCCCCATACCCCATGAGCGTTGATTCCGTGCTCAAGGGTGGGTCGTGGCAGACTCGGTGGCGGATGGGCGGTTAAGCGCTCATGGCCGGGGTAGATTTGCATTCCACGGTGTGTTAGAAAAAACCTCGGAATCTGCTCTTTCGCACCTGCACAAACGTTGCTCTTTGCGTTTGCGGATCCCGGCATTAGGAATGTGTAGTTTTCTAATCAGTCGGGAATCGACTCGCTTGGAAGGCGGGTCAAGGGGTTAATGAATGTAATCGGGATGTTACGGCGACAACCGCAAAGTTTCCTGTTTGCAGGTTACCGGAACAAAGCACAAAATTTCACACGAGCGCGACAAGGAACGGTTGACACTTCACGGTTTGGTAAAAGACGCCGTAGAGGATGCGGCGCTCTGTGAAATCTGCTTTAGAAAGTGCTCAGCGACAACGGCAGGCTGCTCGACGATGCGTTTTTCCTCCACGCAGACCACGAGCCGGATGAACTGGGCCATGCTCCAAGCCAGCGGAGTCGCGCTCCCCGTGCCCGAGCCGAAAAGAAAACGTGATTCTGTGGGGTCGGCTTGGTCCCAGACTTGTTCCGGAATCATGCCCCCAGGGTTGGCGAAGTTCAACATCGCATCGAGGTAACTCGTTGCATCGTGGCCGCGGGCGACCTCGTATTCTCCACGCTCACCTGTAAAGATCGGCCAGATTCTTCCGATGCCCTGCCCGGTCCACGGACCTCCAAACAACGTCTCTCCATAACCGTCATGGTTGTAACGGCGAAAACTTGGACCGTTTGGGGTTTGCACGCGGATGGTTGAGTCGATCACTCTAAGGGAACGCTCGATGGTGGGATCGTCGGCAGGACGAATCCCAAGCCTGACCAATTCGAGGAACCCGGCGTCGACCACATCCCGTTCGTCCCACGTTCCTCCACCATTGCGAACGTCGAGCTGATAGCCGTCATTGGGATCGGTATTGTTGTCGAT
>JBAUYE010000267.1:0-1600 GCA_049584615.1 Candidatus Sulfotelmatobacter sp. | reverse complement strand
AGCAGGTACATTCACCGGATTGCTTAGCAATGTGACCGCGCCCGTTAGGGCCAGCGCTCTGCCATTCAGCGTTGCGCCGGTGTCAAGCGAGACACTTGCCTCCGCCATAATGGTTCCTGCGAAGGTTGTGGTAGTTCCGAGCGTCGCTGAACTGCCAACCTGCCAGAACACGTTGTCGGCCGTGGCGCCGCCGCTGAGAATGACATCGCTGTTGTTCGCCGCCGTGGTCAGGGTGGAGACGATCTGGAAGATGTAGACTCCGTTCCCGCTGAGCGTGAGGTTCCCCGTGATTCCCAGCGAAGGCTGGGCGCTCGTTGTCTTGTAAACTCCAGGAACGAGCGTTTGCCCACCGATATCCGCAGTAAGGATGGCTCCGCCAGGCGCAGCTGCCGCGAAGTTATATGCCGTGGTCAAATCTGCCTGCGCGGTCTGGGCAGTCGCATCGCCAGCGTATTCCGTGCCAGTTAGCGTTCCCGGTGGAAATCCGGTGATTGCAGATGCCGGCCATATCCCAATATCTCCAGTAACGTCAGTGGGGCCACTATTCGCGACGGCCGGGGTAGCGGCCAGAATTCCAAACATGCATGCCGTTCCCAACGGTGCGGCCGCCGCGCATGTGGTGGGGGATGTGGTGAAAGTCCATACATAACTACTTGCGAGTGGATCGCCGGCCAGATCCTGAGCCCCGGTGGTGATGGTGGCTGTGTAGAGAGTGTTCAATGCCAGAGGGCTGTTCGGGGTAAAGGTCGCGACATCGCTCGACCCGACGTAGGCAACGGTTCCCGGCACCGCGGTAGTGCCTGGCCCAGTCAAGGTAAAGGTTGTGGTGTTGATGGTGGACGACTGCATCGCTTCGCTGAAGGCGGCGGTCAATAAAGTGTTGGGACAGATTGCAGTCGCATTATTGGCAGGAGCTACGGAAACCACAGTGGGCGGTGCGCATGCCGTGGTGCTGGTCGTGAAACTCCACACGAAGTTGGCGGCTAACGCATCCCCGGATGGATCCTGGGCTCCCGTCGTAATCGTGGCGGTATAGACCGTGTTCAGGGCGAGAGCGCTTGATGGTGTGAAGGTGGCGCTCGACCCAGCGTAGGAAACTGCTCCTGCCACGGCAGTCGTGCCTGGCCCGGTCAAGGTAAACGTTGTGGCACTGATGGTCGCCGGATTCATCGCTTCGCTGAAGGTCGCGGTCACGACCGTCGCGGGACAGACACCGGTTGCAGCATTAGCCGGGATCTCGGAAGCCACAGCGGGCGGCACGCAGGGACTGGTGCCGGTGGTGAACGCCCATACGTAGTTACTCGCCAGGGCGATGCCGTATGCATCGGTGGCGCCGGTCGTAATCGTGGCCGCATAGATTGTGCCCAGCGCGAGAGTGCTTGTCGGCGTAAAGGTCGCGGTATTGCTGGATGCGCTGTAGGTGACCACACCGGCGACGGCCGTAGTGCCTGGCCCCGTCAATGTAAAGGTCGCGCCATCGATGCTGGCGGGATTCATCGCCGCGCTGAAGGTGGCGGTAACGATTGTGCTGGAACACGCGCCGCTGGCAGCGTCCAAAGGGGCCACGGAACTCACAGTTGGCGCCGTCACGGTTGGGTTG
>JBAUYE010000266.1:0-6780 GCA_049584615.1 Candidatus Sulfotelmatobacter sp. | reverse complement strand
AGCCGGATACGGTGCAAACCGAGCACTTTGATTGGGGATTCCGGCTTGCCGGGCTGTGGGGACTCGATTACCGATTTACTACGGCGAAAGGTTATTTCAGCCAGCAATTGCTGGGGCATCCTCCGGGGAAAGAGTATGGTTTCGATCCCGTGATGATGTATCTCGACCTTTATTTTCCTCACATCGGCGAGGGAACTGATGTTCGCATCGGACGCTATATTTCTTTGCCCGACATCGAGGCTCAGCTTGCTCCCAACAACTATACCTACAGCCATTCGTTGCTTTATACGTTTGACTGCTACACACAAACGGGGATCAATGCGACTACGCGGATCAACTCGCATTGGACCACGCAGGTGGGACTCTCACCCGGTTGCGAAACGGCGCCCTGGAACCTGACCGACTCGCGGCTTACATTGAATTGGTGCGTGCAATATTCCTGGCGGACGAGCAAGGATAATCTCTACCTGTGCGATAACGAGACCAACCTCGGCAAGGACAGTGGGCAGTACGCCTACAACAATCTGCAGGCTTATTACCTGACCTGGTATCACGTGATCGATAAGAATTGGCATACGTCGACCGAAGGCTGGTATCAGTGGATGAAGCAGGTGCCGAACCTTAACTACAGTCCGCCTGCGGGTTCAGGATTGCCTCCGGTTGATCCTGTTCAGCCGGAGACGGGCTCTAATGGGGCGTATTGCAACAGCGATACTGTTTTCAGTTGTTATGCGCCGGAGTGGGCGATCGTGAACTATATCGAGCGGCAGTTTGGGGCGCACAACTACATCACGATTCGGAATGAATATTTCGATGATATCGCCGGGCAGCGGACTGGAACGAAAACGCGTTATACGGAGCATCTGTTCGGCTGGGGGTATTGGGTTGGAACTACGGTTTTGTTCCGTCCGGAAGTGCGGTTCGAGCACTCTTATGATGCTCCGGCCTATCAGAACGGGACGAAGAAGAGCCAGTTGACGGCGGCCGGGGATGTTATTTTCTTCTTCTGAGGTTCCACTAAGCTAGAATCGTCGGCATCTCGTACGGGGCAGCGGTGGAGTAGCTTATGAGAACAATTTCTTTCCGCAGCATATTTTTCTTCACTTTAGTTGCTCTTGCAAGTGCGGCTTCCGCGCAAGCGCCGGTCCAGGCGAGCGCCACGTCCCCGCAGTACTTCTTCGTGCTCCTGAATCGTCCTGCGAATGCTCCGCAACTGAGTAAAGAGGCGGGAGAAAAACTGCAGGAAGAGCACATGGGAAACATCCGTAAGATGTTTGCCGAACATAAGCTTGTGATTGCCGGGCCTTTTCTCGATGACACCGCGCTGCGCGGGATATTCGTATTGCGGGCGGAGTCAACGGCGCAGGCGCAGGAGTGGGCTGATAGCGATCCGGCGGTTAAAGCCGGGCGGTTGGCGGCCGAGGTGCATGGGCCCTGGGACATTGACACGAGTGCCATTCATGCCCCGGCCGAGCCTGCCGGACTCGAGCAGTACACGCTGGTTCTGCTGAAGCGGGGCGAGAAGTGGAATCCGAACGCGCCCGGGTTTATGGATGTGATGAAGCAGCATCATGCTCTGGTAAAGGAGATGATCGATCAGGGCGCCCTGGCTATTGCTGGACCGTTCCCGTTGGGCGATCAGGGCGAGTTGCTGGGAATCTCGATTTTCCGCGTGGGAGCAGAGCAGACTGCTGTGTTGCTGAAGGACGATCCAGTCGTTAAGGCTGGTTTGCTTAAGCCTGAAATGCATCCGTGGGGTACGGGCAAAGGGGTGTTGGCGGCGGGGCAGCCGATGCGGTGAGTTTACTTTGCGAGAACGGAGTTCCGGCGGAGGATTGTCGGCTAGGGATTGACGGTTGTGGAATCCCACCTTTGCGCAAAAAGCGCGCAAAGATGGAGCACCCGGCCGATGGAGTGAGTCTAGTTTGCGACAACGACGGGGGTTCCTGAGGGATTGACGGCTAGGGATTGACGGTTGTGGAATCCCACCTTTGCGCAAAAGGCGCGCAAAGATGGGGCACCCGGCTTCCCCTATCCACCTGCTTTCAACTCAGTTAACACCTGGCGAGCGATTTCCTTCAGGGTTTCGAATACGCCTACGCCCTGGAATGCTACGGCCTCGACTACGGCCTCATTCTTCTTGCGCAGTTCTTTGTTGAGTTCTTCCGGGGACAGGATATTGGGCAGGTCGCGTTTGTTGAGTTGCAGAACGTAGGGAATCTTGTTGAAGTCGTAGCCGTGTTCCTGAAGGTTTGACATGAGGTTGTCGAGCGCTTCCACGTTGGCGTCCATGCGCTGTTCCTGGGAGTCGGCTACGAAGACGATGCCATCGACGCCGCGCAGAATGAGTTTGCGGCTGGCATCGTAGAAGACCTGGCCGGGCACCGTATAAAGATGGATTCGGGTTTTGAAGCCGCGCACCGAGCCCAGGTCGAGCGGCAGGAAATCGAAGAACAGGGTGCGTTCGGTTTCGGTGGCGAGGGAGATCATCTTGCCCTTCTGCTGTTCCGCGGTCTTCTGATAGATCACTTGCAGGTTCGTGGTCTTGCCGCCCAACCCGGCGCCGTAGTACACGATCTTGCAATTGATTTCGCGGGCTGCGAAGTTGATGAAACTCAAGGCTTTCCTCAATAGCGCGGGGCCGCACACCTTCCGCGCGCAAAAATATCCCTATGGGGGCTTCGGGCTTTTATATCACACGCGGTCGTTCCGACGCAGGTTACTCAGGTGACCCCCTGTTGCACAGAGGTGGGGACGGGGGGAATTGTTGATGGCTGATTATTGATTGTTGACTGAGAAGCTCATGGCTTCTCGGCTTTCCAATCAGCAATCAAAAATCGGCAAGCAACAATCGGTGCTCTTACTGCGCCACCGGTGCGGGCTGCGCTGGGGCGGGCTGCGCCGGTGCGGGATAGTAGCCATCCCTCGCATACACTTTTAGACCGGGCCGATCGACGATTACCTCTATGCTGCGGTAGGGTTTCGGGGTCGGCACCTTCGGCCGCAGGGGGCTGTAGCCGAGGGTGTACTGGTTGCGCGCCTCGCTCATCACCTGGGCGTACATATTCTCAATCGAGCTCCGGGTGAGCTCGCGGTATTCCGAGCCGCCGGTAGCCGAGGCGTACCTCGGCAGAATGTCGCCATAACCCTGAAGCGGCACGTGCAGGCGCTCGATCTTGTCGTAGACTGGAAGCGCCGCGCTGCCCACCGACACCGCTTCCACCTGGATTTCATTCGACAACAGCACTCGAAGCACATCGCGGTAGCTGGCCTTGCTGCCCATTTCGCGGCCATCGCTGATCACGAAAATAATTTTCCGCCGGGTGCGGTCGCGTTTGCGCAAGTCGAGCGCCGCCTGCAGAACGGCATCATTCAGCACATGCGACTCTCGCGGCGGAGTATTAACGTCCGCCGTCCCGGAGCCGACTGGAACTCCATTGATAATCGGCCCGTTCGCCAGCGGACCGTTCAGCACCGGCACTCCATTGTTGCGTCCGGTTTCCGTCTTCATCTGATTCAGGATCGCGCCTAACTTGCGGGTTACTCCGCCAAAGTCACTGACCTGGCTCACCGTGCTGCTGTAGGTGTAAATCGCTACTTCATCGTAGGGAGCAAATGCCCCCACCAACGCCGGGAAAGTCTGCTGGACCGTCTGCAACTCCTCATCCGACATGCCCGTGTCGAGCACGATGGCTACGGAAAGTGCGAAGGGATCAGCGGTGAAAAATTTCAGCTTTTGTACCGTCCCGTTTTCCTTGACGGTGAAGTCGGTCGAGAGCAGTCCATCCACCAGGCGGCCATCGCGGTCCTTCACCCGGACCGGAATCTGCACGAAGGTTGGCGTCACCACCAGGGTGTAAAGCTGCTCCTGCGCGCTGGGCTTTACGGGAGTTCCCGGCGGCACGGTCTTTACCGGCGGCATGGGCGGCGGGGCCGAGGTTGCATCGCCGGGCGTGGCGCCCGGTTCAGCGGCCGCCGGCTTTTCGATCGGCTGGTTCGTCCAAGGATCTCTCTCGACCGGCTTTTTTTCTTCCGGCCTTGGAATCGGCGGGGGCGCGGGCATTTCCGAAGGCGGCTGCACCGTCGGCGCATCTGGAATGTCGTTGTTCTGATTCTGCGCCGGCTGAGTCTGCGGGGCCTGGCTCTGCCCGCTCGGCGTCTGGCTTGGGGACGACTGCGCCTGCATGGCCGGAACGCTTAGGCACAGCCATACCGCAACGCATGCGAAGATCATCGCCGCCGTAAGCCGCTTCGTGTTTGCCGGCCGTTGCTCGGTACCCGCGGTTTCTATGTTCACAAACACCATCCGTTCTTTCCCTGGCGTTGAGGGCCTGGCCTATGGCACCCGCGGCGACTGCGCTCAGACGCTACTAAAATAACGCTGGTTTCTTTGGGATGCCCTTGCCTTCCCATTTGGTGCATCTAACTCCAAGGGTTAGACTAACAAAAACCCCTTGAGGGATTCCTAGCATGGCAAAATTATCCGCTTACCGAAGACTGTCGCTGGCCGGGGCCGCTGCCTCTATTCTATTCTTACTGGCAGCCCTGGTGGCGGCTACCCGGCCAGTAGTGGCCCAGAGCCCGGCGTCTTCCACAGCTGACACCCCCCAGGCTGGCGCCCAAGCGCCTGCCCAGAAGCCCGCCGACGCGCAAACGCCCGAAGACGATCAGGGGCCGGCGGGAACGGTAAAAGTGAACGTTAACGTGGTTGGACTTTTCTTCAATGTCAAAGACAAGCACGGCGCTCTGATTCCGAACCTGACCAAGAACGACTTCGACGTTCTCGAAGACGGCAAGCCCCAGACCATCAAGTATTTCGCCGCCGAATCGAACCTGCCGCTGACCCTCGGGATTCTCATCGACTCCTCGGGCAGCCAGCGCAACGTGCTCGATATGGAGAAAGAAGTTGGCGGAGCGTTTCTCCGCCAGATTCTCACGGACAAAGATGAGGCCTATGTGATCGACTTCAATGTCGACGCCTCACTGGTGCAGGATTACACCCGCGACGTTCACCGCCTGCAGGCCGCGCTCAACAAGGTTAGGATCAACACCGGGTTCACCACTGGACCAATCCCCGGCGCAGGAGGCGGTCCCGTGCCCACGGCACCGGCGCGCGGCACCGTGCTTTACGATGCCGTATATCTCTCGGCGCACGACATGCTGGCCAAAGAAGTTGGACGCAAGGCCATGATTCTGCTGACTGACGGCGAGGACGAGGGCAGCCAGCTCAAAATTAAAGACGCTATCGAAGCCGCGGAGAGAGCCGACGCGATTGTGTACGTGCTGCTCTGCGCTGATCGCGGCTTCTACGGATCGTTCGGAATGGGCGGCTACACGGGCGAGGGCGAAATGCGAAAGCTCACCGAGGCCACCGGAGGCCGCGTCATCAACGTGGGCAACAAGTTCGACAAGCTGAAAGAGGCGTTCGACCAGATCGCCGCCGAACTGCGCAGCCAGTACAATCTCGGCTATACCTCCACGAACACCGTGCTCGACGGAAGCTACCGCAAGCTGGAAGTGAAATCGAAACAGAACTACAAAGTGCAATGCCGCGCTGGCTACTACGCCACCCCGCGGGAACCGTTGCCGCAGTGATGCTGGTGTGGAGCGGGCACTCCTGCCCGCTGCTTTTGACTTTGATTTTGCCTTGGCCGTTGCCCTCTGAAACTTGCCCCTAGCCGACAGGCCAAAAACCATTTAGCCTGTATGACGCTGATTGAACCGGAGGTTCGTCATGCCGTCTGGAAACTCTTCGCCTTCCCGTCGTACATTTCTGCAACGCTCCCTGCGACTGTCGGCCGCCGCCGCAGCCTTCCGAATCGTTACCGAGCCCATGCTGGCCGCCGCGGCCCGTCACCAGCCGTTTTCCGCGGACGGGGTGATGATCGACTCCAATGAGAATCCGCTCGGCCCCAGCCAGCCCGCGCGCGACGCTATGTCCGCCATCCTCCCTCTCGGGGGACGCTATATGGATAATCTCACCGACGAACTGATCCATACCTTTGCCCAGCAGGAGGGCCTGAACCCTGAGTGCGTCCATCTTTTTGCGGGCTCCACTCCGCCGCTTCACTTCGCGGTCGTTGCCTTCACCTCGCCGCAAAGAAGTTACGTGGGCGCCGATCCCGGTTATGAAGCTGGCCCGCGCGTTGCCGAGGCCGTAGGAGCTCGCGTCGTCCAGGTTCCCCTCACCAAGACGTACGCGCACGACGTCAAGGCGATGATCGCCGCCGCTCCCGATGCCGGAGTGTTCTACATCTGCAATCCCAACAATCCTACCGGCACGCTCACGCCGCACTCCGACCTCGAGTATCTCGTCGAAAACAAACCTAAAGGTTCCATCCTGATGGTTGACGAAGCCTACATCCATCTTTGCGATGCTCCCTCGACAATCGACTTCGTCAAGGCTGGCAAGGATGTGGTTGTGCTCCGCACCTTTTCAAAAGCCTACGGCATGGCCGGCCTGCGCTGCGGATTCGCGATTGCCCGTCCTGACCTGCTCGAAAAAATCCGGGATCGCTCCGGCTGGAACTTCATGCCCGTCACCGCGCTGGTGGCAGCTTCGGCGAGCCTTAAAGATCCGAGCCTCGTCCCCGAACGCAGGCGCATCAACGCCAGCGTTCGCCAGGAAACTTTCGAGTGGCTCGATCGCAACGGCTATTCCTACATTCCCTCCGTGTCGAACTGCTTCCTGCTCGACATCAAACGCCCGGCCAAGCAGGTGATCGACGCCATGGCCCAACAACATGTTTTCATCGGACGCATCTGGCCCATCATGCCCAC